>DASVXU010000133.1:0-36150 GCA_036392515.1 Gemmatimonadaceae bacterium
GGTGAGCTCGAGCTGCAGCTCAGCGAGGGCGTCGTCACCGAGCAGATCATCCGCCCGACCGGGCTGATCGACCCGGAGATCGAGATCCGCTCGGTGCGCGGACAGGTGGACGACCTGCTGCACGAGATCCGCGTCCGCGAGCGGAAGGGCGAGCGCGTGCTCGTCACGACGCTCACCAAGCGCATGGCGGAGGATCTGACCGACTACATGCAGCAGATGGGAGTGCGCGTGCGGTACATGCACTCCGACATCGACGCGATCGAGCGGATGGAGATCGTGCGCGGGCTCCGGCTCGGCGAGTTCGACGTGCTCGTCGGGATCAACCTGCTCCGCGAGGGGCTCGACATGCCCGAGGTCTCGCTCGTGGCGATCCTCGACGCGGATCAGGAGGGCTTCCTGCGCAGCGAGCGTTCGCTCATCCAGACCGTGGGCCGCGCGGCGCGAAATGTCGAGGGGCGGGCGATCTTCTACGCCGACCGGATCACCGGCTCGATGCAGCGCTGCCTCGACGAGACGAAGCGGCGCCGCGAGATCCAGATGCGCCACAACGAGGAGCACGGCATCGTCCCAATGACGGTGAAGAAGAGCGTCGACCAGGTGCGCTTCATCACGCGCGTCGCCGACGCGCGCACCGAGAAGGACGAAGGCGAGAAGCCGAAGCGCGTCGCGGAGAAGATCAGGCAGTACGCGCGCGGCGAGGGCGAGCCGATCGATCTGCCCGCGGCCATCGCCGAGGTCGAGAAGCAGATGCGCGAGGCCGCCGCGAACCTCGACTTCGAGGGGGCGGCGCGGCTCCGCGACGAGCTGTTCGAGCTCAAGGCACGGGCCGACGGCGGCAAGGGACGTGCGCGCCCGGCGGTCGCCGCCGATCCGGGCCCGCGCCGCGCCTCGCGCTGATCGCGATGGCCGATCACGCGGCGCATCCGCTCCCGCCGCTCGCGGCCCGCGGCCGGCTGTCCCTCACGGTCGACGAGATGACGGCGTGGGGCGAGCGGTTCGGGCGCGCGGCAGTGCCGCCGCTCGTCGTCACGCTCGCGGGTGATCTGGGCGCCGGGAAGACCACGCTCGTGCAGTCGATCTGCCGCGGCTACGGCGTGACCGAGCCCGTGACGAGCCCCACCTTCGCGCTCGTGCATCGCTACGCCGCTCCGCGCTCACCCGTGTACCATCTCGACCTCTACCGGCTGCGCGGGCCGTCGGAGCTGACGAACCTCGGCTGGGACGAGGTCGTGAGCGCGCACGCGCTGGTGCTGATCGAGTGGCCCGAGCGCGCGGAGGGGATGCTGCCCCCGCACGTGCCGATCGATCTCGAGCACCTCCCGGGGGACGACTCGCGGCGCGTCCTGCTCGCCGGATGAGCGAGCCCGTCACGCTCGTCGTCGACGCGAGTACCTACGTCGGTACCGTGGCGGTGCTGCGCGGCGGAGCCGTCCTCGCGCAGGGGGAAGCGGCGATGCGCGGTGAGCGCGAGGAGCGGCTGATGCCCGCCGTCGCCGATACCCTCGCGGCGGCATCGCTCGGCGTCGACGCGCTGCAGCGTGTCGTGTGCGGGGGCGGCCCGGGGAGCTTCACCTCGCTCCGCATCGCCGGCTCGATCGCGAAGGGGCTCTGCGTCGCGCGTGGGCTGCCGCTGTTCGCGGTGTCTTCGCTCGCGCTCATGCGTGCGAACGGCCGCGAGCAGCTCGACGCGGGGCGCTGGCTCTCGGTGCTCGACGCGATGCGCGGCGACGTCTACGCGACGATCCTCGAGGTCGATCGCGAGGGACGCGTCGCGTCGGCGGCGCCCGTGAGACTGATCCCGGCCGCGGACGTCGAACGGCTCGCGCTGGAGCACGACGCTCGCGTGATCGGGGCGGGTCAGGCGACCGACGGCCGTCCGCGCGCGAGCGCGCTGGCGAGCGTCTCGCCGCAGCTCGTCGAGGAGGTGTCGCTGACGTCGTGGGAGCCGGCGTACGGGCGGCTCGCGGAAGCGCAGGTGAAGTGGGAGGCGGCGCACGGCCGCGCGTTGACCACGGGATGACGCGCGTACGTCCCGCGATCCGCCGCGCGAGGCGCGACGATGTGCCGCGGGTGGCCGAGATCGAGCGAGCCAGCTTCAGCGATCCCTGGACCCCCGGCGCGTTCAGGTCCGCGGCGGAGGAGGAGAGGCTGGTCTTCCTCGTCGCGGAGCACGAAGGGAAGGTCGTCGGGTACGCGGTATCGTGGTGCGCCGCCGATCAGGCGGAGCTGGCGAACCTCGCGGTAGACGGCGAGGCGCGCGGGGCGGGGATCGGGGGACAGCTGCTCGACGCCGCCATCGCCGCGGCGCGGGAGGCGGGGTGCGAGTCGATGCACCTCGAGGTGCGGGAATCGAACGCGGCGGCGCGCGCGCTCTACGCGTCGCGGGGCTTCGCGGAAGTCGGGCGGCGGAGGCGCTACTACCGTGCGCCGGTCGAGGACGCGCTGGTGCTTCGCGCCTCGCTCTGAGAGAGTGAATCTGGTTGTCGCAGGAGGGGCGAGGATCCGACTTCGCACGCGACGAATCGTTTGCGCGCCCGGGTCGGCGCGCCCATATTATGCCCGGCGAGAAACTCAATCTCTCGCCCAGGAGGAATCGTGAGCCGGAGTCTGAACAAGGTGACGTTGATCGGCAACCTCGGGAACGATCCCGAGGTCCGCTCGACGAGCGGTGGCAATCGGGTCGCGACGTTCTCGCTCGCGACGAGCCGGTCGTGGAACGGCCCGGCTGGCGACCGTCAGGAGAAGACGGAGTGGCATCGCTGCGTGGTCTGGAACACCAAGACGTCGCAACTCGCCGACATCGTCGAGAAGTACGTGAAGAAGGGCGACAAGCTGTACGTCGAGGGCCGCATCGAGTACCGCCAGTGGCAGGACAAGGAAGGGCAGACCCGCTACAGCACGGAGATCAACGTGCGTGAGCTGATCATGCTCAGCGGCCGCTCGGGCGGTGGCGACTACGACGGAGACAGCGGGTCGGCGCCGCAGCGCGCGCGCCCCTCGGCCGCTCCCGCGAAGGCTGCCGCGGCGAACAAGACGGGCGAGGACTTCGAGGACTTCCCGGGCGCCCTGAACGACGAGGACGACGACCTCCCCTTCTGAGCGTCGTCGCCGATCGTGCCGCCGGCTGCCGTCAGGCAGCCGGCGGTTTCGTTTCCGGCTCGGAGCGGAAGCGGACGTTACCTTGCGCCCCCCGCCGCGTCCTCCGGATAGCCAGGTCGGCCTCCGGGCCGACCGCCTGCCCGTTCCTGACGGGCGCTTTCACCCGCCGGCAATCCGTTCATGACGTCACAGTCCTCGCGCAGCCTGAACCGAACGTCGTCGTCGCACGCTCTCTGGTCGTCGCTCGCGCTCGCGCTGACGCTCCTCGCGCCGGCGGGACTTCGCGCCCAGCAGCCCGACTCCGCGTCGACGACGGCGCGCTCCGATTCCACGCCCCGGCCCGCGACGCACCAGGTCAAGACCGGCGACACGCTGTGGGATCTGGCGCGGGTCTACCTCGGCGACCCGTTCCTCTGGCCCGAGATCTACCGGCTGAACACCGACGTCGTCGAGGATCCGCACTGGATCTACCCCGGTGAGGTGCTGCGCCTCCCCGGCGCGACGCTCGGCGAGCCCGCGGTCGCGGTCGCGTCGAACGCCCCCGACCAGCAGGCCACCGAGCCGGCGGACACGGGCGTGATGGAGATGGAAGTCGAGTCGAGCGGGCCGACGCTCTTCCACCGCCTGCCGAGCCGCCGGGTGGGTGGCTCGACGCTGCAGGACGGCTCGCCCCTGGACCCGGGACCGGCGGTCCGTCCCGGCGAGTACTACGCGGCGCCCTTCGTGATCGGCGACCGCGAGCGGAAGCGCTCCGGATCGCTCGTCGCGAGCACGGAGATGCCGGGGGTCGCCGCCGCGCACGATCGCAACGTGTTCCAGAACGAGGAGCGCGTCTACATGGACGCCGGGAAGCAGGGCACCGCGTCTGTCGGTGATCACTATCTCGTGTACCGCGACGGGCCGGATCTCCCGGGCGTGGGCCAGGTCGTCGTGCCGACGGGGGTGGTGGTCGTCGAGGCGGCTGGGCGCGACGAAGCGGCGACAGTCCGCATCGTGAAGCAGTTCGAGTCCGTCGAGCTCGGCCAGCACGTGATGCCGCTCGAGGAGTTCGTGTCGCCGAAGCGTGTCGCGCTGACCCCGGTCAGCGAGGGACCGAGCTCGAAGATCCTGTGGATCCACCAGGAGCCGCAGCTCGCGTCGCTGCAGGCGTACTTCATCGTGGCGGTCGGGGAGCGCGAGGGCGTGAAGCTCGGTGACGAGTTCCACGTCTACCGCGAGCGCACGAAGCTCGAGACCGGCGTGCGCCTCCCGGCGGAGCAGATCGCGATCGCGCATGTGGTGCGCGTCACGGACCGCGCCACGACGCTGATCGTGACGGGGCAGCGCAACCCGGCGATCCGCGAGGGTGCGCGAACCCAGCTCGCTGCTAGGATGCCGTAGTCACGGCGGTTAGATTCCGGGCGAGCGCCATGATCGCGATCGCCCACTTCGTCGCCACGACTTTCTATCTGGGCGCCGCGGCCCTCGCCGCGGCGCCTTTCGCGCGTCCGATACGCGCGCCCGTTCGCGGCGTGCTTGCCGCGCTGGCGCTCGGCGTGCTCGCGCACGCGATCGCGCTCACCAGCTTCGCCCGCGCCGCCGGCCAGGCGCCGATGACCGGCCTGGGGCCGGCTCTCTCCTTCGCCGGGCTCGCGCTCGCGGCCACGCTCCTCTTCGTCGAGGTGGTGGCGCGCGAGGTGAGCCTCACCCTGGTGGCCGCGCCGCTCGCCGCCCTGCTCACGGTCGTGGCGAACCTGGCCGGCTTCGTCCCGCAGGCGGAGCCGCCTGGCGGGCAGGGGCCATGGTTCGTCGCGCACATCGCGCTGTCCTTCGTCGGGCTCGCGGGGCTGGCGACGGCGGCGGCGGCGGGAACGATGTACCTCGTGCAGCGCCGCGAGCTGCGGTCGCGCCGCTTCGGGTCGATCTTCCGGTTCTTCCCGCCGCTGGCGACGCTCGACCGCGTGAACCACCTCGCGATCCTCGCGGGCTGGGTCGGGCTGACGTTAGGCATCCTGCTCGGCATCGCCTACTCCCTCACCTTCCACCAGAGCAACATGCCGCAGGTCGTATGGGCGCTCGGTGCCTGGTCCGGGGTGACGGCGATCGCGCTCGGGCGGGTGAGCCGCGGGTGGGAGGCGCGGCGGGCGGCGCTCGCGTCGAACGCCGCGTTCGCGGCGGTGGTGATCCTCTGGCTCGCGGTGCGCTTCGTGGCCAGCCAGCCGGGGAAGTTCCTGTGAGCGCGTTGCAGGTGGATCCGCGGCTCGCCATCGTCGTGCACGCCGACCGCGTGAAGGTCCTCGTCGTCGGCGGGGGCGCGGTGGCCGAGCGGCGCGCTCTGGGGCTCGCCGAGCGCGGCGCGCGGGTGCGCGTCGTCGCGAAGCGCGCAACCGATGGCCTGCGCGACGCCGCGGGCCGGGGGGCGCTCGACCTTTCCCTGCGCGGCTACGAGAGCGGCGACGTCGCGGACGCGGAGCTGGTGATCGCGGCGACCGACGACCGCGCGACCAACGCACGAGTCGCCGCCGACGCGCGCGCCGCGCACCGGCTGTGCAACGTCGCCGACGCGCCGGAGGAGGGAAGCTTCTCCGCGATCGCGCAGCGGACGACGGGCGCGCTCCTCCTGGCGGTCGGCGCCAACGGCGTTCCCGCGGCGGCGTCGCGGCTGCTGGACGTGATCGGCGCGCGCTTCGACGCGCGCTATGGCGAGGCGTTCGACGCGCTGCGCGCGCTCCGCGAGCGCCTGCTGGCGCGCGACGCGCGCGGGGAATGGGAGCGCGCCTCCGAGCAGCTGCTCGGCGACGACTTCACGACACGCGTCGAGGACGGGCGCCTGACGCGCGAGGCCCGCGGGTGGCGATGACGCTCACCGTCGTCGGCGTCAGCCATCGCACCGCGTCGCTCGACGTCCGCGAACGGCTGGTGATCGGTCCGTCGGAGCTCACGCACACCCTCGCCGAGGTGGCGTCCGCGACGGGCGCGCGCGAGGCGGTGATCCTCTCGACGTGCAATCGCACCGAGCTCTATCTCGCCGGTTCGGGCGACGAGGCCGTCGAGGGCGCGATGCAGGTGATCGCGCGGCGCATCGGGGAGAGCGCGGAGCCGTACGCGTACGTCCGGCGCGACCGCGAGGCCGCGTCGCATCTCTTCCGTGTCGCCGCCGGCCTCGACTCGATGATCATCGGCGAGGCGCAGATCCAGGGGCAGGTGCGCGACGCGTGGGAGCTCGGCCGCGCGGCGTCGGGGACGCTCCTCAACCGCCTCTTCCAGTCCGCGTTAGGCGTCGCGTCGCGCGTCCGCGGCGAGACCGCGCTCGGGCGCGGCGCGGCGAGCGTCAGCTCGGCCGCGGTGCAGCTCGCGAAGCAGATCTTCGGGTCGCTCAACGGGCGGCGCGCGATGGTGCTCGGCGCGGGCGAGATGGCGGAACTCGCGCTCGAGTGCCTCACCGACGAGGGCGTGCGCACGGCGGTCGTCGCGAACCGCACCTTCGAGCGGGCGAGGGAGCTCGCCGAGCGCCACGGGGCGACCGCGATGCACCTCGACGAGTGCTGGGCGCAGCTCGCCGACGTCGACGTCGTGCTCTGCTCGACGTCGGCTCCGCATCCGGTGGTGCGGCGATCGCACCTCGAGTCGGGGCTGTCGCGGCGCGGCGACCGTCCGCTCTGCATCCTCGACATCGCGCTCCCGCGCGACGTGGAGCCCGAGGTGCGCGAGCTGGGCAACGTCTTCCTCTACGATCTCGACGACCTGCGCGCGGTGGTCGCCGCCAACATCGAGCGGCGCCGCGAGGAGCTGCCGTCCGCGGAGCAGGTGATCGCGGAGGAAGTCGAGCGCTACTGGGAGTGGGTCGCCGGGTTGCACGCGGTCCCCGTGGTGACCGAGGTTCGCGCCGCCGCCGAGCGCATGCGACAGCGCGAGGTGGCGCAGCTCCTGCGGAAGATGCCGAACCTCGCGCCGGCCGAGCGCGACGCGATCGAGCAGCTGTCGCGCGCGCTGATGAACAAGTTCCTCCACGAGCCCTCCGTGCGCCTGCGCGCGGCGGCGGCGAATGGTCGCGGGCTCGCGATAGTGGATGCCGCCCGCTATCTGTTCGGGATCGGCGGCGAGGCGCAATCGGCGCCGGCGGACGACACCGCGAATGACGGAACATCGACGAGAAACGACAGCACCGACGAGCGTTGACATGGCACAGCGGGTACTGATCACAGGCGGCGCCGGGTTCATCGGATCGCACACCGCCGATCTCTTTCTCGAGAGAGGCTGGGAGGTCGAGATCGTGGACAACCTCCTGTCCGGCAAGCGCGAGAACGTGCCGGCGAAGGCTCGTTTCCACCAGCTCGACATCCGCTCGCGCGAGGCCGCCGAGCTGCTGCGCGACGGCCGCTTCGACGTCCTCGTGCACCTCGCCGCGCAGATGGACGTGCGGAAGAGCGTCGCCGACCCGATGTTCGACGCCGACACGAACATCGTCGGCTCGCTCAACCTCCTCGAGGCGATCCGCGCCGCGGGCGGGAAGACGCGCGTCGTCTTCGCCTCCACGGGCGGCGCGATCTACGGCGATTTCACCACGCCGCCGAACGTCGAGACCTATGCGAAGGATCCCGAGTCGCCGTACGGGATCGCGAAGCTCGGCGTCGAGCTGTACATGGCGTACTATGGGCGCATCCACGGGCTCACCGCGACCGCGCTCCGCTACGGCAACGTGTACGGGCCGCGGCAGGATCCGCACGGAGAGGCCGGCGTGGTCGCGATATTCAGCAACCGCATCCTCGACGACCAGCCGCTCACCGTATTCGGCGATGGCAAGCAGACGCGCGACTACGTCTACGTCGGAGACGTCGCGCGCGCGAACTATCTCGGCGCCACGCGTGAGCTGCCGAAGGCCGGACAGCTCGACGCGCGGGCGTTCAACATCGGCACGGGGATCGGGACCGACGTCCTCACGCTCGCCGACACGCTGAAGCGCGCGGCGGGGAAGGACGTGAAGGTCAACTTCGCGCCGAAGCGTCCGGGCGAGCAGCAGACGTCCTTCGTCGCGATCGACAAGGTGGAGAAGGTGCTCGGCTGGACGCCGGAAGTCTCCCTCGACGAGGGGCTGCGGCGCACCTACGAGTGGTTCGCGAAGCGGCGCGTGCCGGCGGGGGCGGCGAAGTGATGCTGGCCCTGCAGGTCTCGCAGGCGATCCCGACGACGCCGATCGAGCTGGTCACGCACGCGACGCGTGTCACGCAGTTCGTCCTCGTCGTGCTCGTGGTGCTCTCGCTCGTCAGCTGGGGGATCATGCTCGCGAAGTGGCTCGAGCTGCGCGGCGCCGAGCGTGCCTCGCGGACGTTCGAGAACGAGTTCACCCGCGCCACGCGCCTCGACCAGGTGCGGTCGCTGGCGAAGCGCACTCCGCCCAGCCCGTTCACCCGCGTCTTCGGGCGCGCCGCGGACTTCCTGCACGACCTGCGCGCCGGCGCGACGCGCGGCGGCGAATCGGGCGAGACCACGCCGGTGCCTAACGCGCCGCAGGGACGGCTCAGCGGCTCCCAGGTGGAGGCGCTGCGCCTCCTCCTCGACTCGGAGAGCGCGGCCGAGCGCGACCGGCTCTCGCGCTACATCCCGGCGCTGGCGATGATCGGCTCGGTGAGCCCGCTCATCGGGCTGCTCGGCACGGTGCTCGGCGTCATCGACGCGTTCATCGGAATCGCGACGCGCGGATCCGGCAACATCGGCGCGATCGCCCCCGGCGTCGCCGAGGCGCTGATCGCGACCGCCGCGGCGCTCGCGGTCGCGATCCCCGCCGTCTTCGGCTACAACCTCTTCGCGGCGCGCGTCAACCGCATCGATGGGGAGCTCGATGCCTTCGGCACCGAGATCATCGCGATGATGGTGCGCGAGGGGCAGATCTAGCGTGGCCCGCCGCCGCCGGGAGGGGATGGCGCTCAACGCGGAGATCAACGTCGTCAGCCTGATCGACGTCATGCTCCTGCTCCTCGTCGTGTTCATGATCACGGCGCCCCTCATGCAGGGCGGGGTCGACGTCGCGCTCCCGCGCGCCGCCGAGGCTCGTCCCCTCGAGCAGAAGAGCGGCCTCGTGGTGACCGTGAACCGGCAGGGACAGATCTTCGTCGACGAGACGCGCCTTACCTTCGACGAGTTCCGCGCCAGCTTCCGCGCGCTCGCGGAGCGGCGCTCGACGGGCGGCGTCTATCTGCGCGCCGACGAGGGCGTCCCGTACGGCACCGTGGTGCGAGTGCTCGCGATCATGCGCACCGCGGGCGTCGGCGACGTCGGGCTCGTCGCGGAGCCGGAAGAGGTCCCGTGAGGCAGCGCGCGCGGCCCCGTGGCCTCGCGCTTCCCATCGCGATCTCGGCGCTCCTCCACGTCGCGATCGCGGGGACGCTCGTGCTCGCGCGTCCGAAGTCCGCGCCGGCGCGGCCGCCGGTGTACAAGGTGAACATCGTTGCCGCGCCTCCGGGGCCGCGACAGATCGGCGCGGTGAATCCGACCCCGCCCGCGCAGACACCGCCGCCGGAGGACGCGAAGCCGCCGGCGCGCGCCGATGTCACTCCGCCCGCGCCCGTGCTGCCGCCGAAGAAGCAGCCGGCCGCGGCGAAGCGCACTCCGCCTCCCCCCGCGACGCCGGTCCCGATCCCGCCGAAGACGCAGCGGCAGAACGCGCCGCAGCCGCAGGCGGGCGGTGGTCCGACCGGCGGACGCGGCACCGACGTCGCGACGGTGCGCACGGAAGGGATCGAGTTCCCGTACCCCGGGTACCTCAACAACATCGTTCGCCAGATCGCGCTCCGCTTCGATCCCTCGACGCGGAACGCGGGGCTGCGCGCCGAGGTGAGCTTTCTCATCCACCGCGACGGCTCGATCACCAACCTTCGATTCCTCACGCGCTCCGGCGTCTACGCCTTCGATCTGGAGGCGCAGGGGGCGGTCGAAGCCGCGGCGAACGCTCGCGCATTCGGCCCGCTGCCGGCGGGGTTCACGGACGACATCCTCCCCGTGATCTTCAGCTTCGATCCCTCACTGCTTCGCTGATGCATCTTCGAACCCGCGCGAGCGCGCTGCTCGCCCTGATCGCCACTGCGGCACTATTCGCGGTCCCGTCGCGCGGTCGCGCGCAGGACACGACGTCGAAGCGTGGGGTGCGCATCGGCCTGAGCTACGCGCTCGGCGCGCGCCCCGGCGTCTACATCGCGCCGGTGAATGGAGTGACCGGGGATTCGATCCGCGCCATCCTGCAGCGCGATCTGGACTACGGCGACCGTGTCACCCTCATCGGCATCGACAGCGCGGGGATCGCGCTCGCGCCGCTGCTCGGGAACGGGCGTCCGAATTACGATGTCTTCACGCGACTCGGCGCCGCGGCGCTCGTCGTGCCGACCGTTTCGCCGGCCGGCGTGCGCATCACGCTGCACGACGTCGGCGCGCGAAAGGTGGCGGAGACGCGCGATTTCCCGCTAACGGGATCGTCGTCGTCGCGCGCGTGGCGCGCCTCGCTTCACGCGGTGAGCGACGCGGTGGAGGAATGGATCACCGGCACGCGCGGGATCGCCTCGACACGCGTCGCCTTCGTGCGCGGCGGCCGCATCGCGATCATCGACAGCGATGGCGCGGTGGAGAGCGTGGCGAGCCAGATCAGCCCCGTGCTCTCGCCCTCGTGGAGCCCGGACGGCGCGCGCATCGTGTACTCGGAGCTCGGCGACGCGGGGTCGCGGATCGGAGTGATCGACCTCGCGACCGGCAGCGCCCGCACCCTCGTCTCGCGAGGCGGTCTCAACATCACCCCCGCGTTCTCGCCCGACGGGGGCACGATCGTCTTCGCCAGCGGCGAGGACGAGGGGACGGATCTCTACGCGATCGCGGCGAGCGGCGGCTCGGTGCGCCGCGTCACCGTGGGGCGAGGCACCGACAACGTCTCGCCCTCGTTCAGCCCCGACGGACGGCGCATCGCCTTCACCTCGGGTCGCTCCGGCCATCCCGAGGTATATATTATGGACGCCGACGGGACCGGAGCCGAGCTGCTCACCCCGTTCTCGTTCGGCGATCAGTACTACCGGTCGAATCCCGATTGGTCGCCCGACGGTCGCAACGTCGCCTTCCAATCGCAGATCGCCGGCCAGTTCCAGATCATGACCATCTCGCTCCGCGACCGGTCGGTGAAGCAGCACACGAGCGAATCGACCAACGAGGATCCCTCGTGGGCGCCCGACGGACGTCACGTCGTGTTCACGTCGTCGCGGACGGGAGTGAAGCAGCTCTGGATACTGGATACCGAGTCCGGCCGCGTCAGGCAGCTGACGCGCAACGGCGGCGCGAGACTGGCTGCCTGGTCGCCGCGGCTCGGCGCTCGGTAGCGCGTCGTTCCAGTCAAGCCGTTCCCTACAACACGGAGAACCAAATGCACGTCACCCCCCGTCTCGCAGTCCTGTCCCTGGCCGCGGTCTCGATCCTCGCCGCCGGCGCGTGCAAGAAGAAGCCGCAGACGGCTCCCGTCCCCGTCGTGAACCAGGACAGCATCAACGCCGAGAATGCGCGCCGCGATTCGATCGCCCGCGCCGATCAGGCGCGCCGTGACTCGCTCGCCCGCGAGCAGGCCCGCGCCGACAGCATCGCTCGTGCGCGTCAGCAGATGGAGGATGCGATGGCGAGCGCGCGCAACACGATCACCGCGCCCGTCTACTTCGAGTTCGACCGGTCCGACCTCTCGAGCGACGACATCTCGAAGCTCGACGCGAAGATCCCGCTCCTGAACGCGAACCCGGCCCTCCGCATCCGCGTCGCCGGCCACACCGACAGCCGGGGCTCGGACGAGTACAACATGGCGCTCGGCCAGCGCCGCGCCGCGTCGGCGAAGCGCTACCTCACGCAGCACGGGATCCCGACCGCCCGCATCGAGACGGTCAGCTTCGGCGAGGAGCGGCCCGCCGCGCAGGGGACCGATGAGGCGTCGATGGCGCAGAACCGCCGCAGCGAGTTCGAGATCATCGCCGGCGGCGACAACATCACCGTCCCGCAGGGCGAGTGAGCGCCACGGGCTCCGTGACCGCGTCGAGCGTCCCGCGCCTCAGGGCGCGGGCGTTCGGCGTGGTCGCCGCGCTCGCGCTCGTCGCGAGCGGATGCGCGACGCGCAGCGACGTCCGCATCCTCCAGAACGACATCCGTGTCATGCGGATGGAGTCGCTGCAGGCGGATTCCGCCCGCCGCGCACAGATCGACGCCGTGATCGCGGCGCTCGGGCACGTGAACGACTCGCTGCGGCTCATGCACGCCCAGGTCGCGAAGTTCCAGGGCGACATGCGCGGCGAGCTGTACTCGCTCGGCCAGCAGATCATCCAGGTGCAGGAGCTGACCGGACAGTCGCAGCGGCGGCTCCAGGAGCTCCGCGGCTCGCTGGAGGAGCGCGCGCAGCAGATGCAGGCGCAGCCGCAGCTCCCCGCGACGCCGAGCGCACCGGCACAGAACCCGCCCGCGGGGACGCCTAACGTCTCCGCGCCGCCGACCGCGTCGGCGCCGGGCGGGAGTCAGGCAGCGACCGGAACGGCGCCCGCCGCGTCGACGACCGCGGCGGCCCCAGCCGGGCCGGGCCCGAATCAGCTCTTCCAGCTCGCGCTCGACCAGCTCCGCCGTGGCAGCGCGGTAGCGGCGCGCGCGGGCTTCCAGGATCTGCTCCGGCAGTATCCCGGCGCCGACGTCGCGCCGGAGGCGCAGTTCTACATCGCGCAGTCGTACGAGAGCGAGGGTAGCGTCGCGCAGGCCGATTCTGCGTACGCGCTCGTCGTCTCGCGGTACCCGCAGTCGTCGCGCGCGCCCTCGGCGCTCTACAAGCGCGCGCTCGCGCTCCAGGCGCAGGGCAAGGTCCAGGGCGCTCGCGCCGCTCTCGACCAGGTCATCCGAGAGTATCCGCGGTCGGATGAAGCCGTGCTCGCGCGCGACCGCCTGCGTACGCTGAAGTAGGAGGGGAAGTGGAGCCACGCGCAGGGGCGGAGATGCCGTTCCTCGATCACCTCGAGGAGCTGCGCTGGCGGATCCTCTGGTCGCTGCTCGGCCTCGCGATCGGCGTCGGCGTGGCCTTCCTGGTCGTCGTCAAGTTCGACGCGCTCAGCCTCATCGAGCGGCCGATCGCCCCGCTGCTCGGCGGGAAGCATCTCGTCTACACGCACCCCGGCGACCCCTTCGCCATCGTCATGAGCACCTCGCTCTGGCTGGGCGTCGTGCTCGCCTTTCCCGTGATCGGCTACAACCTGTGGGCGTTCGTCGCCCCGGCGCTGTACAGCCACGAGAAGCGTGTCGTGCTGCCGATCCTCATCGGCGCGGTGGTGCTCTTCCTCGCCGGGGTCGCGATGGCCTACTTCGTCGTCATCCCGCTGACCCTCGACTTCCTGCTGAACTTCCAGACCGCCTCGCTCGACCCGATGATCACGGTGCAGGAGTATTTCAGCTTCGTGATCTCGCTGGTCGTGTCCTTCGGCGTCGCGTTCGAGCTGCCGATCGCGGTCGTCCTGCTGACGATGCTGGGACTGGTGACGCCGCGCTTCCTCCGCAAGTTCAGACGGCATGCGGCGGTGATCTGCGTGGTGCTGGGCGCGATTCTTTCTCCAGGCGACGCCGTGACTTCGACCATCGCCATGGCGGGTCCGCTCTACGTTCTCTTCGAGCTCAGCATCTTCCTGTCCTACTTCGTGATGTGGCGCAAGCAGAAGCGCGCGGCCCTCGCCGCCGCGGAGGAAGCCACGGTGGGACGCGCATGAGCCGTCGGGCGCCCGGGCGACTGCTGCTCGCCGCGGCGCTCGTGCTGGGCGGCTCGCCCGCGCTCGCGCAGGTCCGTCCGCCGGCACGCCCGCAGCAGCGCCAGCAGCCGCGCGACACGACGCGGGCGAGAGGCGATTCGGCGCGCGTCGGACGCGACACGACCGCGCAGCGCGTGCTCGTGACATGGAGCGACGACGACTCCGTGATGAAGGCGCTCATCGCCCGCGACAGCATGACCGCGACGCGCTACAAGGCGGACGAGGTGCTGTTCCAGGCGGTCGGGCGGCAGATCATCCTCAACGGGGACGCCGCCGTCCAGCGCGAGCAGAGCATCATCGTCTCCGACACGATCCTCTACAGCGACTCGACGAAGATCGTCCTCGCGCTCGGCGACACGGCGATCCTCCGCGATCCATCGCAGGGGCCGGCCGACGTCATCGCGCTCGGCCGCATCGCGTACGACATCGAGAACCGCCGCGGCGCGGTGACGAACGTGTCGACGTCCGTCGAGAGCGGGCAGACCTGGTACCTGAGCGCGCGGCGATCGTTCTTCCAGAGCGACACCACCGTCCGCACCGACAGCACGCAGGCCGAGCAGCGATTCTACGCGCGGAACGGCACGCTCACGAGCTGCAGCGATCCCAACCCCGACTACTACTTCAAGGCGAAGGAGATCAAGCTCGTCCAGGGACGGATCCTCGTCGCGCGTCCGGCAGTGCTCTACATCCAGGACGTGCCCGTGGCCTGGCTTCCCTTCATGTTCCAGGATCTGCGCAAGGGACGCCGGAGCGGCCTGATTCCCCCGCGCATCGGGATCTCGGACATCGTCCGCAACAACCCGTATTACCAGCGTCGCGTGGACGACCTCGGATACTACTGGGCGATCAGCGACTACATGGACGCCCAGGTGAGCATGGACTGGGTGAGCGGCGCGCGGACCCGTCCCGGGGGTGTCGGTGGTCAGATGAACCTGCGCGGCGCCTTCCAGTACCGGTGGCTCGACCGCTTCCTCTCGGGCGGGCTCGAGGTCGAGCAGCTCACCGGCGGCTACGGGAAGAGCACCAACTACCGCTGGAGCCACAACCAGTCGTTCTCGCAGACGACGTCGTTCAACACGAGCATCAACTACGCGACGAACGCCACCGCGTCGCGTCGCAGCGACACGAATCCCTACAGCGCGCTCTCGTCGATCAACTCGAACGCGAACTTCTCCACCGCGTTCGGCCCGACCAAGGTGAGCCTCGGCGGCGACCGCAGCGAGACCCTCGGCGGCACCGTGAACATGACGCTGCCGACGCTGACGCTGACGACGCCCACGCTCAGCATCGGCGACTGGCTGTCGTGGACGCCCTCGCTCACCGCGCGCAACCGGACGCAGGACAAGGTGAACTCCGGGCTGCCGATCCCCTTCCGCTTCACGCCGACCGACAGCACGCGGCGGCTCGGAAGCAGCCGCGTGTCCGAGCTGACGCTCGGCAGCCCGCTGACCGTCCGTGGCTACACGATCTCGCTGAACTTCGCGACGCGCGACCTGGAGAGCAACTTCCCGATCGCGCAGAAGATCATCACCGGCGGCGACACGACGACCCGCGTCTTCGCGAAGACCTTCGAGACCGGCATGTCGTTCGACTTCGGCTTCGGGCTCCCGCAGCTGCTGCGGGGGAGCTGGAACCTCGCGCCCTCGATCAACTTCGTGAACGAGGACGGCAGCGCGTACATGGCGCTGCGGAACGAGCGGACCGGCGGCGCATGGGTGACGCAGGGAAAGCGTCCGCAGTTCTCGCTGTCCTCGACGCCGACGTTCTTCGGGCTCTTCCCCGGCTTCGGCGCGTTCTCGCGCTTCCGGCACTCCATCACGCCGAGCATCTCGTACAGCTTCGCGCGCGCGGGAAACCCGAACGAGGAGTTCCTGAACGCGCAGGGCCGCAGCCGCAGCGGCGACCTCGGCTCGCTGCGCCAGAACGCGATCTCGCTCGGGCTGGCGACGAACATCGAGGGAAAGTACAAGGCGACGACGGACACCCTCAACGCCGACGAGGGGGGAGGGGAGAAGATGAAGCTCCTCTCGCTGCAGTTCGACGGAGTGGGGTACAACTTCGAGCAGTACCGCTACCTGAGGAAGCAGGGGAAGGACCCGAAGTGGTTCGCCGGCATCACGACGAGCGACTGGGGATTTCGCGTCGCCAGCGACCTCGCGCCTAACGCGACGCTGGGCGTCCACTACTCGCTCTTCGCCGGCGACGTGCGCAGCGACACCGCGCGCTTCAGCCCGTATTTCACCGGCCTCGAGGCGAGCTTCTCGCTGAATCGCAAGTCGAGCATCTTCGCGCTCTTCAACCGCATCTTCGGCGGCGCGACGAAGAACGAGAATCCGGTGCTCGACCGCGCCGCCCCGACGCAGCAGGACGTCGAAGCGCAGCGGATGGCGTACAACCCGCAGTTCGGGAGCAACTCGCGCCGCAACCAGGTGCCGATGCCCGACACGCGCGGCGGCTGGAACGCGAGCTTCACCTTCAGCTCCAGCCGCTCGCGACCGGTGAGCGGCGCGACGGTGCTCGACCCGCGGCAGCAATGCACCGTCCTCACCAACCCGCTCGTGCGCGAGGCCTGCGAGATCGAGGCCCGGCAGAACCTCCGTCCGGATTCGCTGATCGTCTCCAGCGGCCCGCGACCGGTCGTCGTCGCGCCCTCGCGCGCGAACCTCAACGCGAACACCTCGTTCAACCTCACCGAGAAGTGGGCCGCGCAGTGGACCACCGGCTACGACTTCGAGTTGCACCAGTTCAACGCGCAGATGGTGTCGCTCCGGCGCGAGCTGCATGACTGGGATCTCGTCTTCAGCTTCTCGCGCACGCCGTACGGGACCTTCGCCTTCACGGCGTTCATCTCCCTCCGCGCGCAGCCCGACCTCAAGTTCGACTACCGGCGCACCGATACTTCCCGGTAGCAGGCGTCCCCCGCGGCGGTCACACGGGCGTCCACGGCGTTGGGCGCCCTTCGTCTGTCGGTGAAGTCAAGTCGTTGACGCATAACGACATGGCCTGATGGAAGCGGCGGCGCGTGCTCTGCCTTTCTGCCTGGCACCCATCACCGGAGCACGACCATGCGCCGCTTCGCCACCGCCGCCGCTCTCCTCACGCTCGCCGCGTGCACGGACGTGGCGACCCAGCCTCGCAGCAGAGATCTCCCCGTCCCGACGGGGCTCACCTACCAGCTCGTGCCGAGCGGGTACCCGGACAGCCCGGACGGTGTGCTCCTGTCGTGGAACGACGTGACCGACGATCGCGTGACCGCGTACGTCGTCTACTCGCGCGCCTCCGACGGTCACTGGCAGCGTCGCGCCGAGACGACCTCGCCGACCTTCAGCGACGCGGGCTACCCGGCGCCCGAGTACTACGTCGCCACCCGCGACGACGAGGGGCACGAGAGCCAGGGGTCGAACTCGGTGACGATCGACGTCCGGCTCCGCATGCCGGCGCCGACGGCGCTCACCTCGGTATCGCTGCACCGCGCCGCGCAGCTGTCGTGGTCGAGCGCGTCACGCCTCACGCAACCGTCGCTCTTCGACTACTACCGCGTCTACTCGACGGTCTGGACGGGCAATCCCGGCCGCTGCGACGACAATCTCTGGGTGCTCGAGGGGACCACGATCTCCGACGACTTCCTCGTCACGGGGCTGACCAACGGCGTGCGCTACTGCTTCGCCGTGAGCATCGTGTCGAAGGACGGGCACGAGAGCCTGTGGAGCGTTCCGCGCGACGACACGCCGCGCTACGACTCGCGCAACGTGCTGATCGACGCCTTCGAGGTCGCGCCCGCGACGAGCGGCTTCGACTTCTACAACCAGAACGCCAACCCGCAGTTCGGGATCGTCACCAGCGGCTCGAGCATCAACGCCGACTTCCGCCTCGAGCGGCACGCGGACGGTCTCCTGTACTTCGTGCCGACGCGCAGCGACGTGACGCTCGCGCTCTATTCGGCGGATCCGGTCACCGATCTGACCTCGATCGACATCGCGCCGCTCGACAACGCCTTCGGCTCCAGCCCGATCTCCGCCTCGCCGGGTTATGCGTACGTGTTCCGCGTCGGGCCCGTGGGGAGCGCGAACTACGCGGCGGTGCGGGTCTCGCACGTCGGCGCCGACTACGTGATCCTCGACTGGTCCTACCAGAGCCAGCCGAACAACCCCGAGCTGACGATCAGGCGGTAGTCCCGGGCGCTCCGGCGCTGGGTGGCGGTTCCGAGCCGCGGCCGAAGAAGTCATTCGGCCGCGGCTCGCGTTTCTCCATGGCCGGCGCGCCCGATCGCGTGTCGCCTAACAGCGCCCGCTTACAGCGACGTGTCGCGCGCGGTATTATCCCGCCATGAATGGCAAGGTCGAAATCGACGGGCAGTCGCTCACCGTCGACGACGTCGCGCGCGTCGCGCGCGGCGAGGCGCGCGTCGAGCTCGCGGCGAGCGCACGGGCACGGATGGCCGCGACGCGGCGCGTGGTCGAGGGGATCGTCGCCCGCAACGAAGTCGTCTACGGCGTGACGACGGGGTTCGGCAAGCTGTCCGAGGTCGCGATCCCGCCCGATCGTCTTGCCGAGCTGCAGGTGAACCTCGTGCGCTCGCACGCCGCCGGAGTCGGGCCGCTCCTCCCCGAGCGCGAGGTGCGCGCGATGATGCTCCTCCGCGCGAACGTCATCGCCAGGGGTTATTCGGGTGCCCGCGCCGATCTCGTCGAGCTCCTGCTCGCGATGCTCAACGCCGGCGTCTGGCCGCCGGTGCCGGAGCAGGGGAGCGTCGGGGCCAGCGGCGATCTCGCGCCCCTCGCGCATCTCGCGCTGGCGCTCATCGGCGAGGGCGCGCTCGTGCGCGACGGGCGCGTGGGAGCGGCGAGCGACGTCCTCCGCGACGCCGGCCTCGCGCCCGTCACGCTCGGCCCCAAGGAAGGCATCACACTGATCAACGGGACGCAGGCGCACACCGCGGTCGCGGCGCTCGCCCTCGTCGATGCGCACACGCTCTGGCAGACCGCGCACGTCGCCGGCGCGATGTCGCTCGAGGCGCTGCTCGGGACCCCCGTCGCCTTCGACGCGCGCATCCAGGACGCCCGGGGGCAGCTGGGGCAGGCGGCATCCGCCGCCCTGCTGCGCGAGCTGCTGCGTGACAGCGAGATCCGCGAGTCGCACCGCCACGGCGACCCGCGGGTTCAGGACGCGTACGCGCTGCGCTGCATGCCGCAGGTGCACGGCCCGGTGCTCGACGCGATCGACTTCGCGGCGGGTGTCATCGGTCGCGAGCTCAACGCGGCCACCGACAACCCGCTCGTCTTCGAGAACGGCGAGATGCTGAGCGGCGGCAACTTCCACGGCCAGTCGGTGGCGATGGTGCTCGACTTCCTCGCGATCGCGCTCACGAACCTCGCGACGATCGCGGAGCGCCGCATCGACCGCCTGGTGCATCCAGATCTCAACCAGGGGATGCCGGCGTTCCTGAGCCCCGAGCCCGGGGTGAACTCCGGCTTCATGATGGCGCAGGTGACCGCCGCCTCGCTCGCCAGCGAGTGCAAGGTCCTCGCGCATCCGGCGAGCGTCGATACGATCCCGACCGACGGAAGCAAGGAAGACGTCGTGCCGATGGCGATGGGGGCGGCGTGGAAGCTGCGGCGCGTCGTGCACAACGTCCGCCACATCCTCGCCATCGAGCTGATGTGCGGCGCGCAGGGGATCGACTGCCGCGCGCCGCTGGCGCCGGGGCGCGGCGTCGCGCGCGCCCACCGCGTCGTCCGCTCGCTCGTCCGGCCGTTAGGCGCTGACCGCGTGCTCGCCGGGGACATCGCCACCCTCGCCGACGCGGTGGGCGAGGGTCGCTTCACCTCGACCGTGCTCGCCTCGTGAGCCGCGTCGTGCGCGCCCCGCGCGGAACGACCATCTCGTGCAGGGGATGGCAGCAGGAAGCGGCGCTCCGCATGCTCTGCAACAACCTCGATCCCGAGGTGGCCGAGCGTCCCGAGGATCTCGTCGTGTACGGCGGGACGGGGAAGGCGGCGCGCGACTGGCCCTCCTTCGACGCGATCGTCCGCTCGCTCCGCGCCCTCGACGACGACGAGACGCTGCTCGTGCAGAGCGGGAAGCCGGTCGCGGTGTTCCGCACGCACGAGTGGTCGCCGCGCGTGCTGATCGCGAACAGCAACCTCGTGGGCCGCTTCGCCACGTGGGAGGTGTTCCGCGATCTGGAGCGGAAGGGGCTCATCATGTACGGGCAGATGACCGCCGGCTCCTGGATCTACATCGGCTCGCAGGGGATCGTGCAGGGCACGTACGAGACCTTCGGCGCGGTCGCTCGCCAGCACTTCGGCGACACCCTCGCCGGCCGCTTCGTGCTTTCCGCGGGGCTCGGCGGAATGGGCGGTGCGCAGCCGCTGGCGGCGACGCTCAACGGTGCCGCGTTTCTCGGCATCGAGGTGGACGAATCGCGGATCGACAAGCGCATCGCGACGGGGTACTGCGACCGCAAGACCCGCGACGTCGCCGAGGCGCTCCGCTGGATCCGCGAAGCAGCCGGCGCGAAGCGTCCGCTCTCCGTCGGGCTCGTCGGCAACGCCGCCGAGCTGCTCCCGCGCTTTGTTGCCGACGGGATCGTTCCCGACGTGCTCACCGACCAGACGAGCGCGCACGATCCCCTGAACGGCTACATCCCCGCCGGGCTCTCGCTCGACGCGGCTGCCGAGCTGCGGCGCCGCGACCCGAAGGCGTATCTCGCCCGCTCCACGGCATCGATCGCCGAGCACGTGCGCGCGATGCTCGCGCTCCGCGAGCGCGGTGCGGTGACCTTCGACTACGGCAACAACATCCGCACCGTGGCGTTCGACGCCGGCGTCGCGAATGCATTCGACTTTCCGGGCTTCGTCCCCGCCTACGTGCGCCCGCTGTTCTGCGAGGGGAAGGGCCCGTTCCGCTGGGCAGCGCTCTCGGGAGACCCGCGCGACATCGAGCGCACCGACGAGCTCGCGCTCGAGCTCTTTCCGGAGGACGCGCACCTGCGCCGCTGGATCGAGGCGGCGCGGACGCACATCAGGTTCCAGGGGCTGCCGGCGCGCATCTGCTGGCTGGGGCAGGGCGCTCGCGCGCGATTCGGGGTAGCGTTGAACGATCTCGTGGCGCGCGGCGAGCTGTCGGCGCCGATCGTCATCGGCCGCGACCACCTCGACACGGGGAGCGTCGCGTCGCCCTTCCGCGAGACCGAGGCAATGAAGGATGGAAGTGACGCGATCGCGGACTGGGCCGTTCTGAATGCGCTGCTCAACGTTGCGTCCGGCGCCTCGTGGGTTTCATTTCACCATGGCGGCGGCGTCGGGATCGGCAACTCGCTGCACGCGGGGCAGGTGATCGTCGCCGACGGGACGCCCGGGATGCGGCTGCGGCTCGAGCGGGTGCTGACCAACGACCCGGGAATCGGCGTGGCGCGTCACGCCGACGCGGGCTACGATATCGCACGTGACACTGCCCGCGCGAACGGGATCACGCTACCGATGATCGACTGAGGGAGGCGGATCATGCTGTCAGCGCGCTTCAAGCCGTGGGACGTCCCGGTCTTCCTCGCGAAATATGCGTGGCTGACGGTCCGCCATCGCCCCATCTCCGTGCAGTTCGAGGTCACCCTCCGCTGCAACGCGAAGTGCGGCTTCTGCGACTACTGGAAGACCGACGCTTCCGCGAAGGAGCACGAGCTGAAGAGCTTCGCCGACGCCGCGCGCTTCTTCAACCCGATGCTCATCACCTTCACGGGCGGCGAGCCGACGCTGCGGCGCGACCTCGAGGACATCGTCGCCGCGGTGAACGGCGCGGTCCGGACGAAGTACATCTCGATGATCACCCACGGCGGCATGCTCACCCCGGAGCGCGCGCAGTCGCTGTGGGACGCGGGGATCAACCAGTTCAACATCTCCCTCGACTACCTCGATGGGCGCCACGACGTGGCGCGCGGCATCCCCGGGCTGACCGCGAAGATCATGCGTGTGATACCGGAGCTCCGGAGCCGCGGGATCGACAACGTCCGCTTCAACACGGTCATCAAGGACGACAACCTCGATCAGATCCTGCCGATCGTCGCGCGCGCGCAGGAGGTCGGCGCGGGGGTCAACTTCAGCGTCTACACAGACTCCAAGAACGGGAACACGGCGCACCTCCTGAAGGCGGAGCAGATGCGCGAGCTCGATGCGATCATCGTCGAGCTGCTCGCGTTCAAGCGACGCAAGCGCGGGGTCATCGTGAACTCGGATTTTTACCTCGAGAACATCCCGCGCTACGCGCGTCGCGAGATGACCGAGCCCTGTCACGCCGGCCTGCGCACGGTGCACGTGAGTCCGACCGGACACGTGAAGCGCTGTCCCGATTTCCCGACCGATTTCCACTGGTCGGAGTACAAGCCGTACCAGCCGATCGACTGCAACGCCTGCTACTACGCCTGCCGCGGTGAAGCGCAGGCGCCGCTCCGGCTGGTGTCGCGCGTTCGCGACGTGATGGCGTGAGCGCGCCGCGTCGCGGCGACGCGCTTCTCTTCGTCGGCGCGCGGCAGGTCGTCACCTGCGCGGGACCGGCGCGCGCACGCCGCGGCAGCGAGATGCTCGACGCCGGCATCCGGGCCGACACCGCGGTGCTCGTCCGCGAAGGGCGCATCGTCGCCCTCGGCCGGGAGCCCGACCTCCGTGCCGAGGCTCGCGATGCCGCGATCGTCGACTGCACGCGGGGAGTGCTGACCCCCGGCTTCGTCGACTCCCACACGCACGCGCTCTTCGGGCGGCCGCGTTACGAGGAGCAGGAGCTGCGCGCGGCCGGCGTTCCCTACATGGAGATCGCGCGGCGCGGCGGCGGGATCCATGCCTCGGTGCGCGATCTCCGCGCGCGCGGCGAGGACGAGCTGGTCGCGCTGGCGATCCCGCGTCTGCGGCGGCTCGCTGCCGGTGGGGTCACGACCGTCGAGTTGAAGTCCGGCTACGGCCTCACCCTCGCGGACGAGCTCAAGTCCCTCCGCGCCATCCGCACCCTCGCCGCCGAGCTCCCGATGCGGCTCGTGCCGACCTTCCTCGGCGCCCACGAGATCCCGCTCGAATACCGCGACCGCTCCGGCGGACGCGAGGAGTACATCGAGCTGCTCGTGCGCGAGATGATCCCGCGTGTCGCCGACGAAGGGCTGGCGCGCTTCGCCGACGTCTTCTGCGAGCCGGGAGTCTACACGGTCGCGGAATCGCGGCGGGTGCTGCGGGCGGCGCGGTCGCACGGGCTCGCCCTCAAGCTCCACGCCGACGAGCTGGAGGCCGGAGGCGGCGCGGAGCTCGCCGCGGAGCTCGGGGCGACCTCGGCGGACCACCTCGCCGCGATCTCCGAGGCGGGGATCGCCGCCCTCGCCCGCTCGGAGACGGTAGCGACACTTCTGCCGGCGACGATGGTCTTCCTCGGCCGCACGCGGCAGGCGCCCGCCCGGGCGCTGGTCGAGGGCGGTGCAGCAGTCGCCCTCGCCACCGATTTCAATCCCGGCACCTCGCCGACGAGCCATTTCCCGTTGCTTCTGACGCTCGGCGTCAGTCAACTGAAGCTGAGTGTCGCCGAGGCGCTCGTCGCCGCCACGGTCAACGGGGCGGCCGCGCTCGGGATCGCTGGTGAGACGGGGCAGATCGCGCCCGGCTTCTCCGCGGACCTCGCCCTCCACGCCGTGGAGGACGTGCGCGAGCTTCCGTACTGGTTCGGCGACCATCGCTGCACCCGGTCGTGGGTGCGTGGCAAACCTTGTCACCAGTATGACTTACCGGTAAGTTAGACCGGATACGCCGGAGACCCGGCAAATCCTGCCGGTCCTGCTCCCGCCGTCTTCCCCGCGCTGATGTCCAACGTCGCGAAGCTCAAGAAAAAAGCCGCCGAGCTCGAGCAGAAAAAGCAGTTCGACAAGGCGTTGACGGTCTACGTCGAGCTTCTGCAGCAGATCGGGGGGAAGGAAGAGGACGCCGACGTCGCGCTCTACAACCGCGTCGGCGATCTCATGGTGCGCCAGGGCCAGGTCGGCGAGGCGGTGGAGTACTACGAGAAGGCCGTCGACCTCTACGCCGAGGGCGGCTTCTTCAACAACGCGATCGCGCTCTGCAACAAGATCCTCCGCACCTCGCCGGGTCGCGCGTCGATCTACTACAAGCTGGGGCGCATCAGCGCGAAGAAGGGCTTCGCCAGCGACGCGAAGCAGAACTACCTCGAGTACGCGGACCGGATGCAGAAGCAGGGAAAGCTCGACGAGGCTTTCCGTGCGCTGAAGGAGTTCGCGGACCTCTGCCCGGACCAGGACGACATCCGGCTCATGCTCGCCGAGCAGCTGGCGAAGAAGCAGCGCAACGGCGAGGCGCTCGAGCAGCTCCAGGTGCTCTACGAGAAGTTCGAGCACGAGGGACGGCAGGCGGAGGCGCGCGCGACTCTCGATCGCATGAAGGCGATCGACCCCGCCGCCGAGCCGAAGAAGGGCGCCGAGGGACCGAAGGGGAAGAAGGGCGACCTGGTCTTCCTCGACGTCACCTTCGACGAGAAGCCGGGCAAGGGCAGCGCCCCCCCGCGCCGGCCCACCGGGAAGGCGACGGCGCAGCCCGAGAAACCGGCCGCGCCTAACGGTCCGCCGCCGCGCGCCGCCGCGGCGCCCCCGCCGGCTCCGCCAGCGGCCGCCGCCGGGCTGCCCTTCCTCGATCTCGACGAGAGCCCCCCGTCCGCGCCGGCGCCCGAGCCGCTCATCGAGCAGGCGGGTATCGAGCCGGACGAGGTCCCGACGATGTCCGGCAACGGCGTCGCGGACTTCCAGCCGTCGATCGACACCTCGTTCGGCGGAGACTCGCTGCTCGGCCTCGAGTCGACGTCGTTCTCCCCGGACGTCGTCCCCGAGGGCGGCTCGACCGACGGCCTCCTCGACCTCGAGCCGACCGCGCTCGGCGGCAGCGGTATCACACACGACGAGGTAAGCGACTTCGGGACGATCTCCCCGCTCGACGACGTCGCGCCGCTGGAGATGGAGAACGGCATCGGCGGAGGTGAGCTGGTAGAGCTCGAGCTCAGCGACGTCGAGGCGGAGACGCCCGCGCCGCCGGAGCACGACCTCGCGCTCCCCGGCGAGCTGCCGACGCTCGGCTCCCCCGCGGCGCGCGCGACTGGGCCGGGCGGCGGCCTCGACCTGATCATGCCGGACGAGGAGCCGGGCACGAAGCCGCCGCGCCGCTCGTCGAACGCCCTCGAGGAGCTCGAGCCCCCCATCGTGCGCGGCGATCGCGCCTCGGGCGCATCGTCGGTGGACATCCCCCTGCTCGACGTCGACGAGCCGCCGCCGGCGCGGCGCCCGGTGGCGCCGGCTGGCGGGCGCGATCCGCTCGACGACCTGCGTGCGCGCGTCAACGCCGATTCGGCGAACTCCACCCTCCGCCGCCAGCTCGCCGAAGCGCTGTTCGAGCGCGGGATGCGCGACGAGGGGCTCGCGGAGCTGGAGCTCGCGATGATCGGCTTCGAGCGCGGCAACGATCTCGAGGGCGCATCCTCGGTCGCCGACGAGATCATCCGCCTCAACCCCAACTCGGTCCGCCACCACCAGAAGCGCGTCGAGTACGCGTTCCGCACGAGCGATCGCGCACGGCTGGTGGATGCGTACCTCGAGCTGGCGGACGCGCTCTTCCGCAGCGGCCAGCCGGAGAAGGCGCGCACGGTGTACCAGCGCGTGCTCGAGCTGTCGCCCGACGACATCCGCGCGCAGGCGGCACTCAGCGCCTTCATCGAGCCGGCCGCGTCGCCGACGCCGCGCAAGACCGCCGCGCAGCCCGAGAGGAAGGGAACCCCCGAGCGCTCGGGGGTCTTCCGCCGCTACACCGGCGAGATGAAGCGCTCGCCCGAGCCGGAGCTGCCTCCGCTCCCCGTCGAGCCGAAGATTCCCACCGATCCGGCGGGGTTCGTCAATCTCGGTGAGTGGCTCAAGGACGACACGCCGAAGTCGACGCGGATGGTCGTGCAGGAGCAGGCGCCCACCGGCGACGAGCAGGCGGACTTCGCCGACATGCTGCGCGCGTTCAAGCAGGGTGTCGCGCAGAACGTCGAGGACGAGGACCATCAGAGCCACTACGACCTCGGCGTCGCCTACAAGGAGATGGGGCTCGTCGACGAGGCGATCGCCGAGTTCCAGAAGGCGCTGCGCGGCGCGGAGGGACGCGTCCGCACCTACGAAGCGTTAGGCCAGTGCTTCCTCGAGAAATCGCAGTTCCAGGTCGCGGCGACGCTGCTCGTCCGCGCCCTCTCCGAGCCCGGCCACACCGACGAGCAGCTCGTCGGGGTGCTGTACCTGCTCGGCTACTCGAACGAGGCGCTCCAGCAGTGGAGCGAGGCGTTGATCTACTACCAGCGCGTCTTCGCGGTGGACATCGAGTTCCGTGACGTCGGCGAGCGCATCGCCGCGCTGGAGCGGGTCGCGACGTGAGCGCCGCGACCCCGCGCCCGTCCGCCGTCCCGACGCTCGCCGACATCCAGGCGCCCGTCCGCGAAGGGCTCGACCGCGTGAGCGAGGAGCTGCGCCGCATCGTCGCCGCCGACTTCTCGCTGATCACCGAGGTGAACGAGCATCTGCTGCGCATGCGCGGCAAGATGTTCCGCCCCACTCTCACGCTGCTCTCGAGCCAGGTTGCCGACCGCCCGAGCCCGCGCGCGCCGACGCTCGCCGCGGTGATCGAGCTGATGCACGTCGCGACGCTCGTGCACGACGACGCCGTCGACCACTCGACGCTGCGCCGCGGGATGCCGACGATCAACGCGCTCTTCAGCCATCAGGTGTCGGTCATCATGGGCGACTACCTGTACTCGAAGGCGCTCGGCACGCTCGTGAAGAACGGCGACATGGAGCCGCTGCGCATCCTCACCGACGTCTCGACGCAGATGACCATCGGCGAGATGCGGCAGCTCCAGCAGTTCGACCGGCTGGCCTTCACCGAAGACGACTATCACGCGCTCAACCGCGCGAAGACCGCGTCGCTGCTCTCGGGCGCCTGCGAGATCGGCGCGATCTCCGGGGCGGAGCGCTACCGGGCCGACCTGAAGCGGTACGGCGAGCTGCTGGGGATGGCGTTCCAGGTGGCCGACGACCTGCTCGATTACACCGCCGACGCCGCGGTGACGGGAAAGCCGACCGGGCTCGATCTTCGTGAGCGGAAGGTCACCCTGCCGCTGATCGCCGCGCTCCGGGAGATGACCCCGACGGCGCGCGCCCGGGTGGACGCCATGTTCGCCCAGGAAACTCCCGATGATGCCAGCATCGCCGAAGTGGTAGCGATCGTGGCCGAGTCGGGCGGGATCGACTATGCGCGCCGGCGCGGCGAGGGGTTCGCCGACGAGGCGGACGCGGTGCTGCAGGCACTACCGGAGACCGCGGCTCGCGCGGCCCTCTCGGACGCGATCACGTACGTCATGGAGCGGCGATGGTAATCAGCAGCAGCTCTCGCGGATCTTCGAAGCATCGTCCAGGGTTCCACATCATGGTCCTGACGATCGGCTTCATCATCGGCGGATTCATGACCCATTTCTGCCGGAAGTTCCTGCCGGCGGGGGCGGTGAAGGAATTCCTGACGACGGGGGTCACCCCGTCCTTCGGGCCGGTGAGCATCGACCTCGTTATCTTGAAGTTCGCCCTCGGGCCCGTCGCCCTGGATGTCTCGCTGCTGAGCCTCGCCGGGGTGCTCGTGGCGTATCTCATCGCCCGGTCACTGTTCTAGCGCAGTCGCGAGGAGGTGCACGATGTTCGGTAACCTTGGCTTCACCGAGATCATGATGATCCTCCTGGTGATCCTGCTGCTCTTCGGAGCGAAGCGGATCCCGGAGATCGCGGGCTCCTTCGGGAAGGGGATCCGCGAGTTCAAGAAGAACATGAATGACGTCACGCGCGACATTCAGGACGAGGTCCGTCAGGATCGGGTCGCCGGCAGTGCGCCGCGCGATCAGCTCCCGCCGGCGGACCGCACCGCCCCGCGTGCCGAGGACGAGACCCGCCCGGAGCCGAAGCGGCTCCTGAGCTGAGCGGCGGACGGCGCGAAAACGCGGAGAGGCCCGGTGATCGGATCACCGGGCCTCTCCGCGTTTCAGCTGCGACCGATCAGCTCTCGCTGCGCCGCGTCGCCTGATCGATCTTCTTGCGGTTGTCCACGATCTTCGCTTCGGCGCGCAGGTTCTGCACGAAGTCCTGGATGCGCTGGCGCCGCAGCAGATCGAGGATCTGCCCCCGCTGCGCGACCTTCTGCGCGTCGAACGCGGCTCGGTCGGCCTGCGTGCGCGCGTCCACGCGCAGCACGACGACCGCGTCCTCGGTGCGGATCGGCGCGCTCACGGTGTTGAGCGGAAGGCTGAACGCCGCGCCGATCGCCTCGTTGAAGCGGCCGAGCCCCGGGACGCTGCTGTTCCGGTTGAACGGCTGCGACTGGAAGGCGGTGAGCCCGAGCGGCTTCGCCGCCTCCTCGAGGCTCGTCTTCGCCGCGGCCCGCGCGAACGAATCGGCCTGCGGCATGAGCAGGTCGAGCTTCTTGCGCGCCCGCACGATCCCGATGATCTCGCCCCGCGCCGTCTCGACCGTCGGCGTGCCGCCGTGGTCGATCGAGTCGAGCCGCGCGAGATAGTACGCGTCGTCGGCGTCCACGAGATCGCTCGTCTCGCCGGCGTGCGCGCCGCGGAAGGCCCACGCGCTGACGTCGGGCACGTACGTGCCGTTCAGGAGAGCGGGCTGCCCCTCGATGATCGTGTCCTTCACGATCCTGAGGCCGAGCGTGCGCGCGGCGCTGTCGAACACGGCGGGATTCGACTTCCCCCCGGCCAGCGCGCCGAGCCGGTCGGCGAGACGGTCGGTCTCGCGCGCCGCGGAGTCGCGCTGCTGGATGGGGATCAGGATGTGATGGAGCGCGAGGGTGTCGCCCTTGCGCGAGTCCACGCGGATGATGTGATAGCCGAACTGCGTCTTCACCGGCTGCGAGATCTGGCCCGGCTGGAGCGCGTACGCGGCCTTCTCGAAGTCCGCCACGAAGCGCCCGCGGACGCCCTTGCCGAGGTCACCCCCCTGCGAGCCCGACGCCGTGTCCGCCGACTCGGAGCGAGCGATGTCCTCGAACTTCTGCGTGCCGCTGCCGATCTCCTCGCGCAGGCGGTTCGCCTTCGCGAGCGCCGCCGCCGTGTCCGCGGCGGTGACCGTGCGCGGAATGGTCACGATCGAGACGACGGCCCGGCCGGGGCGCGTCAGCTCCTTCTCGTGGTCCTTGATGTACGCCTTCAGCTCGTCGTCGCTCACCGCGACCTTCGCGTCGGGGATGCGGTCCGGAGTGAAGGAGACGAAGGTCACACGCGCCGAGTCGTGCTGGTCACGCCACGCGTTCCAGAGTCGCTCGTCCGTGATGTAGGCGCCGGTGGCGATCTGGTCGAACAGCTTCTGCCGGCGGATGGCGTCGCGGTAGTACTGCTCGAGGTAGAGGTTCAGCCCCGACTGCCGCGCGAGCGCGCTGCTGCGATAGCGGCGGTACTTCTCGATGTCGAACTGGCCGTTCGTCTGGAGCTCGGGCGCCTGCATGAGCGCCGGCGGGGGCGAGTACTCCGCCGCCTGCTGGATCTCACGGTCGGTGACCGTGATCCCGCGACGCTTGTATTCCTGCTCGAGGAGCAGGTTGTTGATCATGTCGTCGAGAACGCGCTGCTCGAGCTGGCGCATCTCGTCGCCGTTGAGCGTCCGGCCGCGCCGCTGGCGCTCCTGCTCCGCCGCCTGCTGCACCTGCTGCTGCCAGGTCGTGTAGAGGATGTCCGTCCCGTTCACCTCCGCGACCGCGGTGCTGGTCGTGACGGCGCTCGAGTTGAGGATTCCCGAGGTCTCGAGAAGGAGGAATCCGACGACGAAGGAGATCGCCATCAGGATGAAGATGAGCTTGGACGCGCTCCGCATCTGTTGCAGCACGGAACGATACTCCTGGAGAGCTGTTGGGGGGCGGCGAAACGGGGCTTCAGCGAAGCCCGAAAGCTAGGGTTCCGCGAGGGGTAAAATCAAGTCAGAGTGCAACTTCGATTGACTTGAATCGTCAATGGGGTATACATTGCCATCCCTCCGGCCCCCGGGGCTGGAGGCACCCCTCCGAGGCACGTAATGGCCAGCTCTCCCCGCATCGACGAGCTCAAGAAGAAGTTCGACGAGAATCCCCGCCGATACTTCGCGCCGCTCGCGAACGAGTACCGGAAAGCGGGGGATCTCGAGCAGGCCATTCAGCTCTGCCGCGCCTACCTTCCGCAGCAGCCCGGCCACATGAGTGGCCACATCGTGTTCGGGCAGGCGCTCTTCGAGTCGGGACAGTACGAGGAGGCGCGCGGCGTCTTCGAGACCGCGCTCGGCCTCGATCCGGAGAACCTGATCGCCCTTCGCCACCTCGGCGACATCGCGAAGCAGAACGGCGACCCGGCGGGCGCGCGCGGCTGGTACCAGCGCGTGCTCGACGCGGACCCGCGCAACGAGGAGATCGCGGCGCAGCTCGCGACGCTCGACGCCGCGGCACCCCCCGCTGAGGCGCCCGCGCAGCCGGCGGCTGCCCCGCGCAATGACGGTGGGATGGGAAGCTGGGGCGAGGTGAATCCCGAGCCGAGCGCCGCTCCGGCGGCGACCGCGCCTCCGGCGAACGCGGGATCGCTGGAGCTCCTTGACAGCCTCTCGGTGACGACGGTGACGCCGCCGTTGGGCGCGTCGGCCGCTCCCGCGCCCGCCCCTCCGGCACCACGCGCGGAGCCCGAGTTCGAGCGGGACGGGGAAGGGGACTTCGCCCTTCCGAGCCCCGAAGCCGCGTCGCGCGGCGCGATCGAGGGCGTGGAGCGGAGCGAGGAGATCGACCTCCGTCCGCGCGAGGATGGCACGTCGGCGGGCGTCGCGCCGGTCTCGCGCGCCAGCGGTGAGCAGTCGTTCGGGTCGTCGAACGAGTTCGGCTTCGAGACGATGGAGTTCGTCCCGCCCTCGCGCGCCGAGGACACGCGCGCGGCGGAGCCGGAGCAGCCGCGGAGCGCGTTCGGCGTCCCCTTCACCGGGGAGGCCGCCCCGGCGGAGGAGACGCCCGCTGCGTTCGTGACGGAGACGATGGCCGAGCTCTATCTGCAGCAGGGGTTCGTGCAGGAGGCGCTCGCCGTCTACCGCCAGCTTCTCGCGAAGAATCCCACCGACGCGGGGCTTCGTGAGCGCGTCGCCTCGCTCGAGAAGGGCGCGCGGTCGAGCATCGCGGTGGCCGCCGTCTCCGACGAGGTGATCGAGCACGCGGAGCAGCGGCGCACGGCGAAGGAGCCGGAGACGATCCGCTCGTTTTTCTCCGCGCTCATGCGACGGCGCGTGCTCCAGCGCTTCATCGACCTGCAGAACGATGCCCCCGAGGGCGACACGGGAAGCGAGCGCGAGCCCGTCACGGCGGCGGCCCCCGCGATCGAGCCGCCCGCGGCGCCCGCCGCTGCCACCGCCGAGCCCCTGCTCGAGTGGAACCCCGACTCGCCTAACGGCGAGCCGGAGAACGTGCCGGCCGACGACCATTCCGCCGACGACGCGTTCATCATCCCCGAGGGCGTGGCGCTCCCCCCGGGGGTCCACCCGCACGACGTCGAGAGCACGGGCGCGCCCCTCGCCGACGAGGCGGTGCCCGAGCCCGTGGCTCCCGGCAGCGCGGCGGACCATGCCGAGTACGCGGTCAGCGAGACCGCCGATGACGCGGTGGGGAACGGGACCATCGACACGCTCTTCGGCGGCGGCGGGGGCACGAGCGAGGACGAGCGCGCGGCGAGCGTGCTCTCCGGCGCGTTCCCCGCGGTGCCCGGCGGCACGCTCGACGGCAAGCCGGCGGAGCGCGCGAAGGACGAGCTCTCGCTCGATCACGTCTTCCGCGAGGCCGACCGCCGCAGCGCGCGCGCGAGCGGCGCCTTCTCCTTCGACCAGTTCTTCTCCGAGGGAAACGCGAAGCCGGCGAGCCGCCCGACCGATCCCGCGGCGAGCAGCGTCGGCGGCCCCGATCTCGCGCCCGATGACGACGTCGCGCAGTTCAACGACTGGCTCTCGGGGCTGAAGAAGAAGTGAGGATCGCGGTTCTCAACGGTCCGAACCTCAACCTTCTCGGGATCCGCGAGCCCGCGGTCTACGGCCGCGAGACGCTCGCCGACGTCGAGGCGCGGCTGCGCGCCGTCGCGAAGGAGCTCGGCGCGGAGCTCAGCTTCGCGCAGGAGAACGGCGAGGGCGCGCTGATCGATCGCATCCACGCGCTGCGCGGCAGCGCCGACGGCGCGATCATCAACGCCGGCGCATATTCGCACAGCAGCCTCGCGATCCGCGACGCGTTCACCGCGGTGTCGGTGCCCTTCGTCGAGGTGCACGTGACCAACGTGTACGCGCGCGAGCCGGAGCGTCGACACTCGATGCTCGCGCCGGCCGCGCGCGCGGTGCTCTGCGGCTTCGGGACGTACGGCTACGAGCTGGCGCTGCGCGGCCTCGTCGCGACGCTGACTTCTCCGTCCCGTGGCTGAAGCGGCGACCCGCGAAGCCGGACGCGATGCGCGTCCGGCGCGGCTGGAGGCGTTGCGCAACGCGATCGAGGTCGCGCATCTCGACGGGCTGCTGCTGACCGGCCTCGCCAACATCCGCTACGTCACCGGCTTCTCCGGAACCAGCGCGCTGCTCTTCGTCTCGCAGCGCGACGCGGTGTTCCTCACCGACTTCCGCTACGAGACGCAGGCCGCGGAGCAGGTTGGCGACATCGCGCAGATCCACATCGAGGCGCAGAGTCTCTGGTCGCGGCTCTGGTCGATTCTTCCCTCGCAGCCGGGGCTCGAGGTGCTCGGCTTCGAGTCGGCGCACATCGAGCATCGCGACTTCCAGCGGCTGCTCGAGGCGGGCGCGCGCTGGCAGTGGCGGCCGACGGTGGATGTCGTCGAGGCGCTGCGCGAGCCGAAGGACGCGGGCGAGCTGGCACTGATCCGGCGCGCGGCCGACGTCGCGTGCGACGCGCTCGACGCGACGGTGCCACAGCTGCACGCGGGGATGTCGGAGCTCGCGGTGGCGGGAGTGCTCGAGCGCTGCCTGCGCGAGGCGGGAAGCGAGGGGTTTCCATTTCCGACGATCGTCGCGAGTGGGGAGCGCTCGGCGCTGCCTCACGCGCGGTCGTCGAGTCGCGAGCTGCGCCGCGGGGACTTCCTGCTGCTCGATTTCGGGGCGGAGGTCGAGGGCTACTGCTCGGACATCACGCGCACCTTCGTGGTCGGCCGCGCCAGCGACGAGCAGCGCGCGATCTACGAGATCGTCCGCGAGGCGAACCGGCTGGCGGCGTCGGCCGTACGCGCGGGGATGCGGGGGCGGGATGCCGACGCGCTCGCTCGTGACTACATTGAGCGGTGCGGTTACGGCCCGCTGTTCGGCCACAGCCTCGGTCATGGGATCGGGCTCGAGGTGCACGAAGCGCCGCGGCTGGCGCGTACCGCTGAAAGTGTTCTCCCGCTCGACTCGGTGGTGACCATCGAGCCGGGCATCTATCGTCCGGGCTGGGGCGGAGTGCGCGTCGAGGACGACGTGCATCTCGCGGCACGCGGCCCGCAACTGCTCACCCGCTTTCCGCGCGAGCTGATCGAGCTCGGGTGACCATCGGGCGCCACCGACAAGCCATGATCGACCTCCGCTACGTCAAGAAGCTCATCGACATCCTGGACGAGTCCACGGTGGACTCCATCGAGATCTCGTCGGACAAGGGGATGAAGATCCGCATCTCGAAGAGCCCGACGCAGCGTGGGGCGGTGCAGGTGGCTGCGCCGATCCCCGCGCTCCTGCCGGCGGCCGCGCCGGCGCCGCGCCTCACCCCGGCCGAGGGTACGCCCGCGATTGGCGAGGCCGAGGCCCCGAGGGCGGCGGCCGCCGTGACCCCGCTGCTCGAAGTGAAGTCTCCCATGGTCGGGACCTTCTACTCCGCTCCGGAGCCCGGCGCCAAGCCGTACGTCTCCGTGGGCAGTCGGGTCCAGAAGGGCCAGATCCTCTGCATCATCGAGGCGATGAAGATCATGAACGAGATCGAATCCGAGTTCGCGGGCGTCATCAAGGAGGTCCTGATGACCGACTCGCACCCGGTCGAGTACGGACAGGTCCTCTTCCGCATCGATCCCAATGGCTAACCAGACAGCACAAGCGGCCGCTCCGTTGAACGCGGCCGCGCAGGGCGCGCCTTTCAACTTCAAGGCGATCCTGCAGCAGATGATCCAGCAGAACGCCTCCGACCTTCACCTCAAGGTCGGGCGCCCGCCGACGCTGCGCGTCAACGGCGACCTCTCGCCGCTCGCGCTTCCGCCGATGCGCCCCGAGGACCTGAAGTCCCTCGCCGAGCAGGTGATGACGCCGAAGCAGGTGAAGGAGTTCGCCGACAACAAGGAAGCCGACTTCGCGATCGGCGTCCCCGGCATCGGCCGTTTCCGCGTCAACGTCTACCAGCAGCGCGGCACGATCGCCTACGCGCTGCGCTCGATCCCGTATCAGGCGAAGACCATCGAGGAGCTCAATCTCCCGAAGGTCGTCGAGGAGATCTCGCTGCGCCCGCGCGGGCTGGTGCTCGTCACCGGGATCACCGGCTCCGGCAAGTCGACCGCGCTCGCGGCGATGATCCAGCACATCAACGAGAAGCGGCACGCGAACATCATCACGGTCGAGGACCCGATCGAGTTCCTCCACCGCGACATCAACTGCCACATCAACCAGCGTGAGGTCGGCACCGACACGGCCAACTTCACGCAGGCGCTGCGGCGCGTGCTGCGCCAGGACCCGGACGTCATCCTCATCGGCGAGATTCGAGACATCGACACGCTCGACGTCGCGCTGAAGGCCGCCGATACCGGACACCTCGTCTTCTCGACGCTCCACACCACGGACGCGACGCAGACGATCAACCGCGTGCTCTCGTTCTATCCACCGCACCAGCAGGCCGAGGTCCGCTTCGCGCTCTCGAGCGCGCTCCAGGCGGTCGTCTCGCTGCGCCTGGTGCCACGCGCCGACAAGCCGGGCCGCATCCCCGCGGCGGAGGTGCTCATCAACACCGCCGCCGTCCGCGATCAGATCCGCGACATGTCGAAGACCCTCAGCATCCCCGACCTGATCAAGGAAGGGACGGTGCAGTACGGGATGCAGAGCTTCGACCAGTCGCTCATGCACTGGTATTCGAAGGGGATCATCTCGTACGAGAGCGCGGTCTTCTACGCGACGAACCCGAGCGAGTTCGCGCTGCGCGTCCAGGGCGTCGCCGGGACGAGCGACGCGAGCTGGAGCGGCTTCGAGCAGGATTCCACCGCGTAACGCCGTCTCAATGTTCAAGAAAGTTCTCGTGGCGAACCGGGGCGAGATCGCGCTCCGCGTCATCCGCGCCTGCAAGGAGATCGGGATCCAGACGGTCGCGGTGTACTCGGAGGCGGATCGCGAGTCGCTGCACGTCCGCTTCGCCGACGACGACGTCTGCATCGGCCCCGCGCCGGCCCGCGACTCGTACCTCAAGATCCCGCGGTTGATCGCGGCCGCCGAGATCACCGGCGCCGACGCGATCCATCCGGGCTACGGCTTCCTCGCCGAGAACGCGGAGTTCGCCGAGACCTGCGCGGCGTCGAACATCACCTTCATCGGCCCCACCGCGGAGCAGATCCGCGTCATGGGCGACAAGGCGGCGGCGCGCGCGGCGATGACGAAGGTCGGCGTGCCGATCGTCCCCGGCACGCCGGGCCCGGTCGAGGACGTCGACGAAGCGTTAGGCTTCGCGAAGGAGATCGGCTTCCCCGTCATCATCAAGGCGGCGGCGGGCGGCGGCGGGAAGGGGATGCGCGTCGCGAAGGACGCCGACGAGTTCGCGCGCTCCTTCCAGCTCGCCCGCTCCGAGGCGCTCTCGGCGTTCGGGAACGGCGACGTCTACGTCGAGAAGTACCTCACGCGCCCGCGCCACATCGAGTTCCAGATCCTCGGCGACAAGCACGGCAACGTCATCCACGTCGGGGAGCGCGACTGCTCGGTGCAGCGCCGCCACCAGAAGCTGATCGAGGAGAGCCCGAGCCCGGCGGTCGGCCCCGAGCTGCGCGCGAAGATGGGCGCCGCCGCCGTCGCCGGCGCGAAGGCGATCGACTACGTCGGCGCCGGGACGATCGAGATGCTCCTCGACGAGGACGGCTCGTACTACTTCATGGAGATGAACACGCGCATCCAGGTGGAGCACCCGGTGACGGAGATGCTCTACGGCGTGGATCTCGTGAAGGAGCAGATCCGCGTCGCGGCGGGAGAGAAGCTGTCGTTCAC
>DASVXU010000134.1:0-5326 GCA_036392515.1 Gemmatimonadaceae bacterium
CGGGCTCAAAACTCCTCACGGCGTTACATCTGCGTTACACCCCGCCCGGAAACGCAACGAGCCGACACCGTAACTGCGTGTCGGCTCTTGACTTGCGTAGTGGAGCGGACGCGGTTCGAACGCGCGACCCCCTGCTTGCAAAGCAGGTGCTCTCCCAGCTGAGCTACCGCCCCGTTCAGACTGCCGGGTAATATACAACACCCGCCCGAACGTTTGGAGGAGACGAATGACCGCCCCCACCGATACCGAGAAGACCGCCAGGCTCACCATCCGCTGCCAGTTCTGCGAGGCGTGGAATCGCGTCGACGCGAGCCGCGTCGCCGACCGCCCGAAGTGCGGCAAGTGCGGCAAGCCCATGCTCCTCGACCGCCCGCTCAAGCTCGACGACGAGAGCTTCCAGCGCACGATCACCGAGAGCGACGTCCCCGTGTTCGTGGACTTCTACGCCGACTGGTGCGGCCCCTGTAAGATGATGGCCCCCTCGGTGGACGCGCTCGCCGCGAAGTACATGGGGAGGGCGCTCGTCGCAAAGCTCGACACCGACCGCGCGCAGCGCACCGCGGGCCAGTTCGGGATCCGTGGGATCCCGACGTCGATCGTCTTCGCCGGCGGCAAGGAGGTCGCGCGCCAGTCGGGCGCGGTGCCGCTCCCGGCGCTCGAAGCGCTCGTCGCGAAGGGGCTCGCTACATAGCCGGGCTGGAGGCAGGAGGCATATAGCAGGAGGCTTAAAGCAGGAGGCTGGAAGCGATTCGCCTCCAGCCTCCTGCCTCCTGCCTCCTGCCTCCTGCCTCCTGCCTATTCGTGCGCCGGGAGCGGCTCCATCGTGCGGGCGTTTACCGGCACCTGCACTTCATCCCGATACGGGCTCGTCATCAGGAAGACGCGCAGGCGCGGGAAGCTGTTCATGAAGGCGAAGTAGCATACGCCCCACAGACCGAGCACGCCTAACGTCACGGCGATCTCCCACAGGCCGAAGGGGAGCAGCGTCGTCGGGCCGTAGAGCGAGGGATAGACCTCGAGGTAGCGGCAGAGCCACATCCCGACGAGCGAGCCGATCGCGATCGTCACCATGATCGCCGACCAGATCTTCGGCTTCTTTCCCATCAGGCCGAAGAAGGGGAAGACGAAGACCAGGAACACCATCACGAGCGTCGCCGGGAGCCAGGCGCCGATGAGGCGGAGCCGCATGAAGTGCGTCTCCTCACCCATGTTGCCGTACCAGATCACGAGGTACTGGCCGAAGGTCAGGTAGCCCCAGAAGCAGGTCAGCGCGAACGCCAGCTTGCCGATGTCGTGCAGGTTGACGTCGGTGACGAGATGCGGGATCGCGAGCTGGTTCCGCCACCAGCGAGCGAGGATCGACATGCTCGTGAGCACGCAGAGCATCGCGCCCATGAAGAACCACCACCCGTAGAGCGTGCTCTGGAAGTGGAGGTCGAGCGTCATCGACAGGTCGAAGGCGAGCGAGCACCAGCCGAAGCCGAAGAGGATCGCCATCCAGACGGCGAGCTTGCCCTGCAGCGAGTGCGTCGAGTGCAGCTCGCGACGCTCGTCGCCGAAGCCGCGGCGCATCCGCTCGCGGAAGCTCTTCCCCCAGCTCGTCCCCCACTCGTTGAGGATGCCGACGTCGAGCCGCACGCTCGTCCAGATGTACCAGAGCTGGAGCAGCGTCAGCATCGCGAAGACGATCAGCGTGCGCGCGGTGAAGAAGGCCGGGTCGAGCCAGATTGCCTTCTCGCGCACCGTCGGCGCTTCGTGCGTCCAGGGAAAGATGTGCCCGCGCCCGACGGTGACGATCAGCGCGAGCAGCACCCACGCGATCGGCATGAAGGCGACGTAGCCCTCGACGAAGCGGATCGTCGAGCGCGACCAGCGCGCGGTGGTGATGCGCTGCGCGGCGACGAACATGACGCCGGCCGAGGAGAGCGCGGCGAAGAAGAGCCAGTTGAAGAGCAGCGCGCGCCAGGCCCGCTCGGGACTGACGAAGGCGCCGACGACGAAGGCGATGAGGCCGATCGCGGCGAGGGCGAGCGAGATCCGCGCGAGGAGCCCGGAGACCGGGCGCTCGGAGATCTGCGCGACTTCCTCGCGCGTCGGGACGTACACGGAATGCGCGCTCACGGCTGCGACTCCGGCGGGGTGGTGGGCGCGTTAGGCACGGGGGCGGTCGCGCCCCGCGTCGTGGTCGTGGTGGTGTCGCTGGCGGCGGCGGGGCGCGAGGCCTCCCCCGCCTCCCAGCTGATCCGGCCGTCGGGGCGCACGTACGGCGCGGGACGGGTCGGGCCGGTGCGCGTGTAGCCGGGCACCGTCTTCCCCGTCTCCCCCGGCTTGCCGGCCGGCGTCACGGGAACGGTCACGTTCTGCTGCTCCAGCGCGCGGACGTAGTTCACGACGTCCCAGCGATCCATCTCCTCGATGCGATCGTAGGACGGCATGAGGCCGCGGCCGTTGCGGATGATTCCCCAGATGTAGCCGTCGGTGAACGCGCGCACGCGATCGGTGCGCAGGCTCGGCGGGTAGATCCCGTACTTCGGACCCGCGACCGGACCGTCGCCCATCGCGCCAGCGCCGGGAGCAGTCGGCGCCGCGCCGCCGGCGAGGCCGTGGCAGACCGCGCAGTTGATCTGGTAGTACTTGCGTCCGTTCTCGAGCGAGCGCGCGTCGGCGGGCACCGGGTTGCGCAGCGCGGCGAGGGTGTCGTCGAGCACCTTGCCGCCGTTGGCGTACGACGCCATGTAGCCCGGCGCGGTGCGTCCCGTGACGGCGACGGAGAACTGCGGGTTGCCGCGCGCGCCGATCGAGTCGGCCGGCGACTCCCACGGGTCGATGTCCGGCTGGTCCTTGAAGTCGGTGAACCAGGAGCAGGCCGAGACCAGCGCCGCCCCACCGGCGAGGAGCGCGAGACGCCGCGCGCGAGCGAGCATGCGATCAGCGTGCACCCTGCACCTCCACGGCGCCGGCGCGGCGCATCGTCTCCTCGATCGAGCGCAGCTGCTGCTGCGTCCCCTCGGCATAGACCCCGTAGTTGCCCTGCGCGAAGCGCGGGTCGTAGCCGACCGTCATCACGAGCCGCGGGACGCGCGCGTTCGCGAACATCCCGAAGACCGTGGACAGCCCGCCGATGAGCACCATGACCTCGAAGCCGAAGATCGTGTAGGGAACCCAGCTCGCGATCGGCTTCCCCCCGACGACGAGCGGCCAGTAGTCGGAGCACCAGATGGCGATCCAGTAGCCGAAGGTCGCGCCGCACAGGCCACCGATGAGCGTGAAGCGGCGCACGGGGCTCGGCGGATTCCCGAAAGCTTCCTCGAACTCGTGCCGCGGCGTCGGCGTGTAGGCGGTGATCTTGTTGATCCGCTCCTGACGCAGCGCGCGGACGGCGTCGCAGGCGGCGTCGAGCTCGCGGAACACTCCCATCATTCCCTGCATCAGTGGGCCCCCCCGTGATGCCCGTGCGCATGCCGCATCTTCGGCGGCACGATCTCCTTGATCTCCGAGATCGCGACGACCGGCAGCTGCTTGATGAAGAGCAGGAACCACATGAAGAACCACCCGAACGAGCCGACGAGGAGCGAGATGTCGACCCAGCTCGGCGCGTAGTGCGTCCACTGCCAGGGCTCGAACTCGTGGCTGAGCGAGGGCACGACGATCACGAAGCGCTCGAACCACATCCCGAGGTTGATGAACAGCGACAGGATGAAGAGCCAGATCGTGTTGCGCCGCAGCTTCTGCGAGAAGAGCGAGAGCGGGAGGACCATGTTGCAGATCAGCATGATCCACGCGGCCCACCACCACTGCCCGAAGACGCGGTTCCAGAAGTAGTTCTGCTCGACCTCGTTCCCGCTGTACCACGCCACCCAGAACTCGAGGAGGTAGGCGCAGCCGACCACCATCGACGTGAAGAGGCAGAGCTTCGCCGCGGCGTCGAGGTGGTTGAGGGTGACGTAGTGCTTGAGGTTGAAGAACTTCCGGATCGGGATGATGATCGTGAACACCATCCCGATGCCGGAGAAGATCGCGCCGGCGACGAAGTACGGCGGGAAGATCGTCGCGTGCCAGCCCGGGGCGAGCGCCATCGCGAAGTCGAAGGACACGACCGAGTGCACCGAGAGCACCAGCGGCGTGCTGAACGCGGCGAGGAAGAGATAGGCGCGCGTGAAGTGGCGCCACTCGCTGTCGCTGTTCCGCCAGCCGAACGAGAGCACGGCGAGGATCTGCTTGCGCACCGGGTTCGTCTCGCGGTCGCGCAGCGTCGCGATGTCGGGGATGAGACCGAAGTAGAGGAAGGTGCTCGAGATCGTGAGGTACGTGAGGATCGCGAACACGTCCCACACGAGCGGGCTCTTGAACTGCGGCCAGATGAGGCGCCAGTTCGGGTAGGGGATGAGCCAGAAGAACTTCCACGGCCGGCCGATGTGGATGATCGGGAAGAGCCCCGCCGTCATGACGGCGAACACGGTCATCGCTTCGGCGCAGCGGTAGATCGTCGTGCGGAAGCCTGCGCGGAAGAGGTAGAGAATGGCCGAGATGAGCGTCCCCGCGTGCCCGATGCCGACCCAGAAGACGAACGTGATGATGTAGACGCCCCACATCACCGGCGGCGTGTAGCCGGCGTTGCCGAGCCCCCAGTAGATCTGGTACATCCACGTCCCCGCCCCCCAGAGGAAGCAGAGGATCGCGATGCCGAGCAGGGCGAACCAGCCGAGGGTCGGCGTGAGCGCCATCGCGAAGTCGAACGACACGACCGAGTGGACCGACAGCACGAGCGGCGTGCTGAACGCGGCGAGGAACAGGTACATCCGCGTGAAGTGCCGCCACTCGCGGTCCGAGTTGCGCCAGCCGAGCGAGAGCACGGCGTAGAGACTCTTGCGCACGGGGTTCGTCTCGCGGTCGCGGAGCGCCGCGAAGTCCGGCACGAGGCCGACGTACAGGAACGTGCTGGAGACCGTGAGGTAGGTGAGGATCGCGAAGACGTCCCACACCAGCGGGCTCTTGAACTGCGGCCAGATGAGGCGCCAGTTCGGGTACGGGATCAGCCAGAAGAACTTCCACGGCCGCCCGAGGTGCAGGATCGGGAAGAGTCCCGCCGTCATGACGGCGAACACCGTCATCGCCTCGGCGCACCGGTAGATCGTGGCGCGGAAACCGGCGCGGAAGAGGTAGAGGATGGCGGAGATCAGCGCGCCCGCGTGCCCGATGCCGACCCAGAACACGAAGGTGATGATGTAGACGCCCCACATCACCGGCGGGTGGTACCCTGCGGCGCCGAGTCCCTCGTGGATCTGGTAGGTCCACGCACTGATGCCGATGAGCAGGCACAGGATCG
>DASVXU010000135.1:0-5246 GCA_036392515.1 Gemmatimonadaceae bacterium
CGCCCGAGCGGTCGTCGCGCTTCACCCAGAGCGTCCCCGCGCCGGGGAGCGCCACCGCCTCGACCGGGGTCGGGAACGCGCCGAGGCGGACGCGCGGCACCCAGGCCAGGGCGGGGAAGCGGAGGAGGAGGGGAGGGGTGAAGGGGTCGCGCCCGCTCTCGGGGAGCATCGCCCGCCGCGCGTCAGTCGTCGTCGTCCGCGCCCTCGTCGAGTGGGTCCATCTGGTCGCCGACCACGCCCTCGACGTAGAGCATCTTCACCGGGACCATCACCGCGGCGAGCAGCGGGACGGCGACCATCAGCCCGAGGAAGCCGAAGACGAGCGCCATCACCGCCTGCGTGACGACCGTGAGCGCGGGCGGGAGGTCCACCCCGCCACGCATGAGCAGGGGGATGAGGATGTGGTTCTCGAGGAACTGGATCGCGATGTAGGCGAGGGCGACGAAGAGCGCCTTCTCCGGGGAGTCGATGAAGCCCATCGCGACCGCGGGGACCGCGCTGAGGATCGGCCCGACCGTCGGGATGAACTCGAACAGCCCGGCGAGGATGCCTAACGCGAACGCCGCCTTCACCCGCAGCACCAGCAGCGCGATCGTCGTCACCGTCCCGATCACCGCCATCGCGATCAGCTGCGTCACCAGCCACTTCCGCAGCGCGACCGCCATCGCGCCCAGCACCTGATCGGCGCGCCGCCGAGCGCGCCGCGGAAACAGATGCATGATCCCGCTTCTGTACAGCGTCGGCTCGGCGCCGATGTAGATCGAGAGGAAGATGATCAGCAGCAGCCCGCCGAACACGGCGAGCGTCGACGACAGGAAGGGGAAGAGATACCGCGAGACCCCGCTCATCTTCGACCCGATGCGCTCCTTGAGCGAGATCTTGCCGTCGTCGCTCGCCGACGCGAGCTGCGCCGAGTCCTTCTTCGCCGGGCTCGCGGTCGCGGCGCCGGAGTCCGCTCGTGTCGCGGTCCGCGCGCTGTCCGACGTCGACGCCTGCGCCGCCTGTGTCGTGTCGTGCGCCGCCGCGGGCTGCGCGTCACCGGAGCCGCCCCCCGGCAGCAGCAGGCCGATCAACCCGTTCTGGTGCCGGTTGACCCACTGCTCCGCCTTGTCCATCGCCTGCGGGAGCCTCGCCCGCAGCTCCTTGCTCTGCGCGCGCAGCGTCGGCGCCATCCACGCGCCGAACAGTCCCAGCACCGCGAGGAAGCCGAGCACCGTGAGTGCCGCACCGATGCCGCGCGGGATGCGGAAGCGCTGCAGCCGGTCCACCGCCGACGACACCGCGAGCCCGAACAGCGTTCCCAGGAACACCACGAACACGATCTCCTGGGCGATCCAGAGCAGCCGCAGCGCGACGAACATCGCGACGACGAGCGCCGCCGCGCGCAGGATGTCGCGGCTCTGCCAGCCGACCACGCGCTTCCGCCGCTCGTGATGGACGAGCGGCTCGGGCACCCCGGTCGACGTCGCCGCCGCGGGGATCGTCGGCACCGCGGGCGCGCCTGGCTGGCCCGCGTCGCGACGCGCGCCGGGCGGGGTGGTCGGATCGGTCATGGCGGCGTTGGGAGCAAGGAGGGTACCGGCGCTACATTACGGGCGTCGGAGTCCCCGAGGAAGGGAGGCGGAGGGGCAGGGCACCATCACGGAGGACGGAGTGGCACGAGCGGACATCCCACACGGCGCGCTGTATCTCGACACCCACGAGGAGCTCGAGCGCTTCGAGCGCGCCATCGCGCACACGAAGCAGGTCGCCCTCGACACCGAGGGCGCAAGCTTCCACCGCTTCGTGGACCGCGTCTATCTCCTTCAGATCTCGACGCGCGAGCACCACGCCGTGATCGACCCGCTCCCCATCGGCACGCCGGCGGGGATCGGGAAGCTCGTCGAGGACCCGAAGGTGGAAGTCGTCTTCCACGACGCCGACTACGACCTGCGGCTGCTCCAGCAGGACTACGGGTGGCACATCCGCAACATCTTCGACACCCGCATCGCCGCGCAGCTCCTCGGCTACAAGGCGTTCGGGCTCGCCGCGCTGCTCGAGAAGCACTTCGGCGTCACGCTCGACAAGAAGCACCAGCGCGCCGACTGGTCGATGCGTCCCCTCACGACCGACATGCTCGCCTACGCGGCGCAGGACACCCTCTACCTGCTCGACCTGCGCGACAAGCTGCACCACGAGCTCGCCCGGAAGGGGCGCCTCGAGTGGGCGCAGGAGGAGTTCGCGCGCCTCGAGGGGACGCGCTGGGAGCCCGAGGATCCCGCGACGGGGTTCATGCGCATCAAGGGCGCGCGCGATCTCGACCGCCGCGAGCTCGCTCTCTTCCGCGAGCTCGTGCAGTGGCGCGACGCCCTCGCGAAGGAGCTCGACCGCTCCACCTTCCGCGTAGTCGGGAACGAGACCCTGATGGACATCGCCCGCACGCGCCCCGAGGACGCGAAGTCCCTCATGGCGATCAAGGGGATGCCGCGCGGGATCGGGGAGCGTCACGCGAGCGAGATCCTCGACGCCGTCGCGCGCGGCCTCGCGGTGCCCGAGGCCGAGCTCCCTCGCTTCCCCCGCGCGCCGCGCTGGGACAAGGACCCCGACTTCGACGCCCGCGTCTCCGCGCTGCGCACCGTTCGCGACGAGGCCGCGAAGCGTCTCGACCTCGACCCCGGCGTCCTCGGCTCGCGCGACCGACTCGAGGCGATTGCCCGCCGCGTCCCGCGCAGCGTCGAGGAGCTGGCCGAGATCCCCGAGCTGCGCCGCTGGCAGATCGCCGAGCTGGGGGAAGCCGCGATCGCCGCGATCGCGTCGCTGCCTAACGGCGGAGGGAAGCCGAGCGTGGCGGGCGGGGGAGAGAGCGAGGAGAGCGAAGGCGGCGAGGCCGGACCGTCCGGCGAGCGCACGCGGCCGCGCCGGCGCGGGGGGCGCGGGCGGCGGGGCGGTTCAGGGGGCGGCGCGAGTGGCGGTCCCGCAGGCGGCCCCGCGGGAGACGCCGGCGGCAGTGGCGACGCCGGCCGCCCGGCCGACGCCGCTCCCTCGCGCGAGTCCGACGAGGAGCGCTCTCCCTACCGCGACGGCTGACGCTTCCACGGGCGCGGAAACGATGACGCTTCCCGCCCGCCCCTGATGCTCCGTCCAGCGATGGAGATCGACGCGCTGGATCCCGACGTCCTCACCGGGACGAGTCCCGCTCCTGCCGCGCCCCCGCTCACGCCGCGCGCGCTGCTCGACCAGATCCGTGCCGAGGTGAGGCTGCGGCACTACAGCCGGCGCACCGAGGAGGCGTACGTGAGCTGGGTGCGCCGCTTCATCGCCTTCAACGACCGGCGCGACCCGCGGAAGCTGACCGCCTCCGACCTCCGCGCCTTCCTGTCCAGCCTCGCCGTCCGCGACAAGGTGAGTGCGTCGACGCAGAACCAGGCGCGCGCCGCGCTGTCCTTCCTCTACCGCGACATCCTCCGCCTCCCCCTCGACGCGATCGACGGCGTCGCCGCCGCGAAGCGCCCTCGCCGCGTCCCCGAGGTGATGACGCGCGCCGAGGTGCGGCGAGTGCTCGCCGCGATGGACGGCACCCCGCGTCTGATCGCGAGCCTCCTCTACGGATCCGGCCTGCGACTGCTCGAGGCGCTGCAGCTCCGCGTGAAGGACATCGATCTCGAGTGCTGCGAGCTCACCGTCCGCGGCGGCAAAGGCGCGAAGGACCGTGTCACCGTGCTCCCGGAAGCGCTCCGCGTCCCCCTCGGCCGCCATCTGGAGGACGTTCGCGCGCTCCACCACGAGGACCTAGCGCGCGGGATGGGCCGCGCCCCGATCCCGCCTGCCCTCGCCCGCAAGTCCCCCAACGCGGCGAAGGAGTGGGGCTGGCAGTACGTCTTCCCCGCGACCCGCACCTGGCGCGATCCGACGACCCGGCAGCACCAGCGCCATCATCTGCACGAGACCGTGCTCCAGCGCGCGGTGCACGACGCCGCCCTCCGCGCGGGGATCCCGAAGCGCATCACCTGCCACACCTTCCGCCACTCGTTCGCGACGCATCTCCTCGAGTCGGGCTACGACATCCGCACCGTCCAGGAGCTCCTCGGCCACAACGACGTGCGGACGACGATGATCTACACGCACGTGTTGAATCGTGGCGGTCGCGGGGTGCGGAGTCCGCTGGACGCGGGGGGCTGACTCGGCCGGTCCAGCCGTGATTGCCCCGCAGTCTATCGTCCCTCCCCGCCCGCGCATTACCTGCAGCGTTGCCACACGGCGCGCGGGACCGATCGAAGTATGGAACCGGTGTGTTGGTGGGGGGTTAGCGGTTGCCGTTGGAGGTGGGGTGCTGAAGATTTATGGCAGATATATCGCTTACGAAAAAACTAGATTGTTCTGTCTAATTGGCGTTAGGTAGCTATGGAGCCACGATGAAGGTTCACGATCGCCAGTTCGAGTTCCTCGTGGCCAGCAACCTAGAGCCGGATGAGATGAATCTCGAGCTCTGGGAATTGCGTGGCGGCAAGCGGGTAATGGTGGCCGAGGTGTCGTACGCGGAGGGCGATGGGTCCATGACGTTCCGAGCGTATGAGCGCGACATCCCGTTCGAGGTAGTCGAGCAGCTCGTAGAGACTGCCCGTCTACGGTTGCCGCCCATGGAGGCGTGACCGGCGTATCAGCCAGGCGAGTATCATCGAGTCGGCACCTCACCGAAGCTACCTAACGTGGCGCTGAAGCTGACGGGGCTTCATTATGGAGTCGCGGGCCCTGCGGGCCCGCATTGTTTAGAAAGCCCCGCAGCTTAGCGTGGGCGTTAGACAGTTGCCGAGCATCACGTGAGTCGGAGATGCGTATGAGGTGGAGGATCGTGTGGCGGCTGGTGTTACTCGTGGCCGTTCTCGTCGCGGCGGTCGCGATGGCGCTCATGGGTGAGGCGAGCGGTCGCCAGCGGTACGGGCTGTGGCTCGGCGCGGTCGCGATGACGTGGATCTTTGGGTTGGAGCTCTTCCGCGGCGTGCGCATCAACCGCCGGGCGGAGTAATATCGCACCGCACTGTCTAACGTGGCGCTGAAGCTGACAAGGCATCGCTATTGATGGCGGGCGCTCCGCGCCCGCATTATGAGAATGCCTTGCAGCTTAGCGGGGGCGTTAGACAGATCCGAATGAAACTCAGACGTTTGAGCGCCGAGGAAGCGGGCGCCCTAGTGGCGGAGCTACGGGCCATGGCTAAGTTGCCAGCGGCCGCGAACCCCAGCGCGCTACGCCGCGCCAAGGAGATTCGCTT
>DASVXU010000136.1:0-16476 GCA_036392515.1 Gemmatimonadaceae bacterium
CGTCGGCGCGGTCGGGCTCGAGCAGGCGGAGACGATCAGGGCGGCAGCGGTCAGGATGAGGGCGGCGATCTTGTTGCGGCGCATGAGATTACCTCGCGGGAGGGGTGGAGCGTCCATCGGGCTGCCCGCAAGCTAGGGTCGCCTGACAAAGGCGGAACGTGCATTTTGAGACCTTCGAGTGGCATTCTGTGACATGTAAACCACGGTCTCTTGGACGTAGTCGCCTATCTCCCTCCGCCGCTGATGTCGCACCTGCGCATCGTGCTCGGCGAGGAACACCAGCTGACGCCCGTCGCCGGGTGGGAGGAGCTCGAAGGAACCGTCAGGCGCCGGCCGGCTGACATCGCGGTCGTCGACCCGACGCAGCCGGGAACGCTGCGGGTCGCCGAGACAGCGCTGCTCCGGCGGCGGTATCCCTCGGTGCGGATCGTGGTCTACACGCAGCTGTCGCCGAGCGCGATGCGGGTGGTGGTGGAGCTGGCGAAGGAGGGGCTCGAGCACGTCGTCCTGCACCGCTTCGACGACGAGCCCCGGCGGTTCGGGGAGCTGCTTTCGCAGCTGCCGGGACACACGCTCGGCGAGATGCTGCTCGAGCGGTTGCGCGAGTCGCTGGAGAAGACCCCGCCGCGGGTGGCGGGAGCGATCGGACGGATGCTGCGGTCGCCACGGAAGTACTCGGCGGTCGACGACCTGGCCGCCGACGCGGGGATGACCCGGCGGCAGCTCTACCGGGTGCTGGAAGGGGCGGGGTTCACCTCGCCGCGGTTGCTGGTCCAGGCGTCGCGCGTCGTTCGCGCCTTCGCCTATCTGCGGGATCCGGGGCGGATGCTCGAGGACGTGTCGGCGAAGCTGGGCTACAGCGAGCCGCGCGTGCTCAACCGGGTGATGCTCGAGCTGGCGGGGATGCGCCCACTCGAGTCACGCGGCGGGGTCGAGCCGGAGGAGTTCGTCGAGCGGGTGGCAGCGCGGCTCTTCGCGCCAGCGCTGGAGCTCGACGACATGTGAGAGGAGGTCGGATGGCGCAACACGGACAGAGCAGCCGACGCCGGGTGCTCGTCGTCGACGACGAACCATCGATCTGCAAGGCGCTCGAGATCGTGCTCCGCCGCGCGGGCTACGATGTCGTGACCGTGGAGAGCGGTGAGACCGCGACCTCGCTCCTCCGCGAGCAGCGCTTCGATGCGATGCTCGTCGACCTGCGCATCCCCGACACGCGCGGCGACGTGATCTTCCAGTTCGCCGTCGCGCACCAGCCTCACCTCCGCACCGCCACGCTGTTCATGACGGGCGACCTCACCGAGCGCGCCGCCAAACAGATCGCCGCGTGCGGCTGCCCGACCCTGCTCAAGCCGTTCGACCTCCAGGATGTCCTCGACGCCGTCGCCGCGGTCTCCGCGACCCCGGCGGTGGCGAGCGCGTGACCTCCGGGAGTACGCAACAGCGCGGGAGTGCGGGAGTACGCAACTGCCACATGGCAGTCCCGTACTCCCCCGTGCTCCCGGGCTACCGCCCGGAGCTCTCCCGCTCGAGCTCCGTCCAGCGCGCGACGGCGCGCCGCAGATGCGGGATGACGATCGAGCCGCCGACGATGAGCCCGACGCCGAAGGCCTCGAACGCTTCCTCGCGCGTGACGCCCTCCTCCTGGCAGCGGACGACGTGATAGGTGACGCAGTCGTCGCAGCGCAGCACCATCGACGCGACGAGACCGAGCAGCTCCTTCGTCTTCACGTCGAGCGCGCCTGCCTCGTACGCGCGCCCGTCGAGGTTGAAGAAGCGGTTGATGACGAGATTGTCCTCGCCGAGGATCTCGGCGTTCATCTTCTCGCGAAAGGCGCGGAACTCGGCGAGAGAACCGGCGCGCGGGGAGTTGTCGTCGCTCATAGCTTCCAGCTCTTGAGTGTCGTGAGGGCCGTCTCGAGTGCGGCGCGCTGCTCGGGCCGCGCGGCGCGACCGAGGAGGTCCTCGTACGTGCGGATCGCCAGCGCGAGCGCGTGCTCGTCGCTCTCCGCGCCGGCGAGGGACGCCGCGTTGTCGGCGAGGAGCGCGCGCGCGAGGTCGTCGTCCGCGAACCGGTCGGTCACCTGCTGCCAGCGCGCGACGCGCGCGCGAGGGTCGGACTCCGAGAGCGCCCAGAGATGCCAGGCGCCGCGGTTCCCGGGATCGGCGGCGATCGCGCGTCCTGCCAGCTCGCCCACGACGTCTCCACCGCGGCCATGCAGCCAGTAGGCGTTCGCGAGCGCGACGAGGGCGCGCGCGTCGTCAGGGCGGAGATCGACGACGCGCTCGTAGAGCGGGCCGGCGATCTCGGGGCGGTCGCGATAGGGCTCGGCGGCGGCGATGAGCGCGTCGGCGTCCGCGTCGGCGGCGATGGACTGCAGGCTGCGAATGAGCACCGCGAAGTTCGCGTCGCGCTCGAAGGCCTCGACGGCGCCGGCCACGGCGGCGGCGGGTGAATTCATGCTCAATAATAGCTGACGGCAACGAGCGACGAGCAACGCAGCCACAACGAGCGACGAGCGATGACGGCACCAGATATTCGATGACTAATTCTTCGGCGATCTCCATCTGTCTGGTCTCCGGATCTCCGGAGACGCGAGCCATCCTGCGCGAGAGCGCGTCGCTCTGGGCTCCCGGTGCGGCGTTCACCGAGCTGGCGCCGGAGAGCGCGACGAAGTTCCCTGCCTGTACCGTCGCGATCGTCGACGCGACGGGCGACGCGGGAGCGGCCGCGGAGCTCGCGCGAGGGATCCGCGCGGGGGGGTCGAAGGCGGCGATCGTCCTCGTGGTCGCGGGGGGAGCGCTGGACGAGAAGGTCGCGGCACGGATCGCGTCGTACGGTGTACTCGAGCAGGTGCAGCTGCAGGAGGCGTCGCGCGCGCTCGGTCCGGCGCTCGAGCGCGCGCTGGGCGCCGGCGACGCTGGTTCCGGCTTCGCGGCGGCGCACGACGAGCTGCGCCGGACGCAGCGTCTTCTCGCCGCCGGGGAGATCGCTCTCGGGCTGCAGCACTCGATGAACAACCCGCTCACGGCGATCCTGGCCGAGGCGCAGCTGCTCGAGATGGAGGAGCTGACGCCGGAGATCGGGACCGCCGTGGGGCGCATCCTGGAGAACACGCGCCGGCTGGTCGCCCTCGTCAGGAAGCTCGACGTCATCGGTCCGAAGAAGAGCGCGTGAGGCATCCGGCGAGGGCGGACCTGCCGACCCCGGCACGAAGTTCGCAAGCACGGGGGGCGATGCCGTGAGCGGATTGGCGGTTGCGCGAAACGAGGCGGGGTGCGATGTTGGTGCATCTCGCGGTGGGTCGTTCGACATCACCGCCCCCGACCGGGTTCCGTGCAGCGCGTTCGCGCGCCGACATGGATGAAGCGGTTGGACGGAGGTGGCCCCGGAGTCGCCGCAGACCCGGAGATGCCGCTTCAACCGAGAAGCAGGTCGGCAGGCGCGTGAGCGATTTCCGCGCTGAGCCAGACGGCACGATGCGCGTTCGAGGCGCGCAGGACGCACCCCCGCAATTCTGAACGACGCGCGTTTCGACGCGCACACAGCTCGACTACGACACACATGCGCGCGCTCCGGCGCGCGAGCACGCAGCACGTATTGGCGCATCTCACGTTATCGCGCCCGACCCAACCTCAAGCACTCCTGCGCGCCGAGGACATCGTCCGACGCGATCTCCGCTCGCGCGCGCGTCATACCCTCACCGTGATCGTTGCATGAACGAGCGTCGCCGTCCTCCCCGCCGCGGCCGCGGGCCCCGTCCGTCCAATCCTGATGCGGGCGCCGAGACCGGGGAGCCCAACCCGTACCGTGATTCCGCGACCGCGAGCGACTCGCCGAGTGGATCCGATCGCGACGAGGGGACGACACTCGACCCCTACGCGCCGAGCGAGCGCTCCGACCGCCCCGAACGCAGTGAGCGAAGCGAGCGCGGACATCGCCGTGGGCGCAGCGACCGCGGCGATCGCGGAGAGCGGCCCGATACGACGGCCGCCGAAGGAACGGGAGGAGCACCGCCGTCGGCGCCGCGCGAGCCGGGATTCGAGAGCTCGAACGGAGCGAACGCGCCGGCGCCGATGCAGCGCGACGAAGGCTCGACGCCGCGCGAGGAAGGACGCGGCGGAGACGGCGGGGGCCGTCAGCAGGGCGGGGGACGACACCAGCATCAGCAGCGCAATCAGGGCGGGAACCACAACAACGGGAATCGCGACGGCAACTTCCGCGGAAACCGCGACGGTGGACGCGAGGGAGGACGCCGCGGACGACGCAACCGCGGACGCGGGCCACGCCGCGGAGGGGAGCAGCAGGAGCGCGGACCGGTCGCCCCGGTGGTCGTAGACGGCGAGACGACGGGCTGGTTCGACCAGGGGCGGGACGGCGGGTACATCCGCCGCGCGAGCGGAAGCTACCTCGCGGAGCCGGGCGACGCCTTCGTCCCGATGCAGATGGTCCGGCAGATCGGACTGCGCCGCGGCGATCTGCTCGACGCGACCACGGGCCGCGATCAGCGCGGACGCACCGTCGTCGCGGAGATCCGGTCGGTGAACGGGCAGGACCCCGCGGCCGCCGCGCGCCGCCCCGACTTCCAGTCGCTGACGGCCTCGTACCCCGACCGGAAGCTCTACCTCGAGACGGGGCGCCCGGCGAAGGGCGGGCCCGAGCTCACGCGCCGTGCGATCGATCTCATCGCGCCGATCGGCTTCGGCCAGCGCGCGCTGATCGTCGCGCCGGCGCGCGCCGGCAAGACCACGCTCCTGCACGCGATCACCGAGGGCGTGGCGGTCAACCACCCTAACGCCGTGCTGCTGATCCTCCTCGTGGACGAGCGTCCCGAGGAGGTGAGCGAGGCGATCTCGTGGGGGGTGGGGGAGGTGATCGCGTCGAGCTTCGACCAGCCCGCGCAGCGGCACGTCGAGGTGACGGACATCGTGCTCGAGCGCGCGCGTCGTCTCGTCGAGATGGGCAAGGACGTCGTGATCGTGCTCGACTCGCTGACGCGCATGGCGCGGGCGCACAACACGGCGGAGCGCGGGACGGGACGCACGCTCTCGGGCGGTCTCGACGCGCAGGCGATGGCAAAGCCGAAGGCGTTCTTCGGCTCGGCGCGCGCGATCCCCGCGTCGGCCGGGGGCGGGTCGCTGACGATCATCGCGACGGCGCTCGTCGAGACGGGATCGCGGATGGACGACGTGATCTTCGAGGAGTTCAAGGGGACGGGGAACTCCGAGATCAAGCTCGATCGCTCGCTGGCCGAGAAGCGGATCTATCCGGCGATCGACATCGCGACGAGCGGGACGCGGCGCGAGGAGAAGCTGTTCCGCCCCGAGCAGCTCGACTCCGTGTACACGCTGCGGCGCGGCCTGAGCCAGATGCCCCCGCAGGCGGGGCTGGAGTGGCTGATAAAGCGCATCGCCGCGACGACGAGCAACGACGCGCTGCTGGCGGGGCTGTAGGACCGGGGGTCGGGTAGTCGGGGGTCGGGGGGTCGGGGGTCGGCTCTGATGGCTGACCCCCGACCCCCCGACCGCGTAGAAAGGCCCACCGCTTGCACTTGTCGGCCCCGCCATGGCCACGCGTTACATCTCGTGGGCGCTGGGAGCGGCGGTGCTGCTCGGCGCCACGAACCTGACCGCACAGGAATCCGCCAAGGACCAGCCGGACAACCCGGAGGTCGTCGGTCTCACGCTGAAGGGCGTGAAGGCCGTCGAGCCGTCGGAGCTGCAGCAGAGCATCGCGACCGAGGCGTCGCACTGCAACGGCTTGATCCTCACGCCGTTCTGCTGGATCAGCAAGTCGCCGGCGATCTACAAGCACAACTACCTCGACCGCACCGAGCTGCGGCGGGACGTGCTGCGCATCCGTGTGTTCTACTGGAAGCGCGGCTATCGCGAGACGACGGTGGACACGACGATCACGCCGAAGGCGGGCGGGGTCGCGGTCACCTTCGCGATCAAGGAAGGACCGCCGACGCTCGTCCGGAAGATCGCCGTCGGTCCGGAGAACGACGTGCTGAACGCGAAGGACATCCGCACGGCGCTGGCGGTGAAGACCGGGAAGCCCCTCAACCTGCTGCAGCTCGACACCTCGCTGCTGAACCTGAGCAACAAGCTCTGGGACCGCGGCTACGCCGACGCGATCGTGCGCACGGACACGATCGTCGTGGATGACTCGACGCACTGGGCGGATCTCTCGATCCTGGTCGAGCCGCGGTGGAAGGCGACGATCGGGGAGATTCGGGTCGCCGGAAACGACCGGGTCTCGGAGACGACGATCCGCAACTCGCTCGTGATGCACCCGGGGGAGCTGTACCGCCGCGCGGAGGTGATCGAGAGCCAGCGCAACCTCTACGAGTCACAGCTCTTCCGGCACGCGGCGATCGTGGTGCCGCCGCAGGGCGACAGCGTGAAGCTGATCGAGGTGACGGTGCAGGAGGCGCCGCTGCGCGACGCGCGGATCTCGGGGGGCTTCAACACGGTGGACTTCGTGCAGCTGGAAGGGCGCTTCCAGCACTTCAACTTTCTCGGCGGGGCGCGGCAGCTCGACGTGCAGGGGGCGATCGGGAACCTGTTCGCGCCGCAGCTCAACAACCGGCTGATCTTCAAGGACGTCTTCAGCAGCACGAAGAGTGAGCTGAGCGCCTTCGAGCGGCCGACCTGGCAGGCGAGCGCGAACATCCGCCAGCCCTGGTTCCAGAGCGCGCGGAACACGATCGGCTTCGGGCTCTTCGCGCACCGTCGCTCGCAGCCTCCGGTGTACATCGATCGCGGCGAGGGCGCGTCGGCCACCTTCACGCGCGAGCTGTCGCCGCGCACGCCGGCGAGCGCGGTGTACCGCTTCGAGTTCACGAAGATCGAGGCGGGAGACCTCTACTTCTGCGTCTACTACGGGGTCTGCGACCGGGAGACGATCACGGCGCAGCAGCACGCGCAGCGACTCTCGCCCCTCGCGCTGACGGCGCAGATCGACCGCACGAACGAGGCGTTCTCGCCGACGAAGGGAATCCTCGGCCATGTGAGCATCGAGCACGCCAACGGCTACACGGCATCGGACTATCGCTACGCGCGGGCAGACGCGGACGTCGCGGTCTACCGGCAGCTCGGCGGGCAGCGGAACGTCCTCGCCTTGCACGTGCGCGCCGGGATCGTGCGGCCGATCGGGGACGACGCGCTGCATCCGCGGAAGCGCTTCTACGCGGGCGGCTCGCAGTCGGTGCGCGGCTACGGTGAGAACCAGCTCGGGCCCCGCGCGCTGACGGTGCCGGCGGAGAAGCTGGCGACGCTGTTCGGCTGCGATCCGGCGCCGACGACGATCGCCCGGTGCGATCCGAACGGCCGGGTGGCGCAGAAGGACTCGCTCGGCAACTACTTCCCGGGGAAGAGCGGCCTCGAGGCGCGCGACTTCACCCCGCGGCCGTTAGGCGGCACCGGGGTGGTCGAGGGAAGCGTCGAGTACCGCTTCCCGGTCTGGCGCGAGCTCACCGGCGCCGCTTTCGTGGACGCCGGCGTCGTCGGATCGGCGGGGCTGGCGAATCTCGCGAGCGGGCACGGTGCGGCGACGCCCGGGGTGGGGATCCGCTACCGGTCGCCGGTCGGCCCGATCCGCGTCGACGTCGCCTTCAACCCGGCGATCGCCGAAGACATGTGGGTGTACACCGAGCGCGCGAACGCAAAGGGGCAGCTGGAGCTCGTGAAACTCTCGGAGAAGTACCACTACGTTCCGCCCCCGGGGATCCTGAACCGGCTGACCTTTCACTTCTCGATCGGAGAGGCGTTCTGATGCGGCGCGTGGCGAAGGTCGTCGGCGTCGTCCTCCTGGTGATCATCGCGGTCATCGGGGTGGGCGTGTGGGTGCTGACGAGCACGAGCTTCGGACACGAGAAGGTGCGGCAGTTCGCGCTGAAGACGATGGCGTCGAAGGTCCACGGCAAGGTGACCATCGGCAGCATCGGCGGGAACCTGCTGCGCGGCACGGTGATCAAGGACTTCGCGATCACCGACAGTACGGGGGCGCCGTTCATCGTCGCCGACGAGGTGACGGCGCGCTACTCCCTCGCCGCGCTCGCGAAGAAGAAGATCGTGGTCACGAGCCTCACCCTCGTGCGACCGGTGGTGGTCCTCGACCGGCAGCCGGGGGGGAAGTGGAACTTCAACCGCATCTTCCCGCCCGACACGACGACGAAGACCGACACGACGCACGGCTTCGGCTCGTGGATCACCCTGCGCGACGTGACGCTCGAGCAGGGGAAGATGGTGGTGCGCTCGCCCTGGCATCCCGACAGCACGCTCACCACGGCGCAGCAGGACAGCGTGATCGCGCAGACCCTCGGCGGCAACTCGCGCAACATGGTGGAGCGCGTCGCGGGCGGGTACCAGAAGGTGATGTCCTTCGACCGGATCAACGGGAAGCTCCCCGAGCTGCTGCTCGCCGATCCGGGCGCGCCGGCGAAGTCGATCGAGGTCGCGACGCTCCAGATGGTCGCCGCGCCTTTCCGGCCACCGGTCGCCGAGGTGCGCGACCTGAAGGGGAAGTTCGAGTTCACGAGCGACTCGCTCTGGTGGACGAAGGCGGACGCGAAGCTTCCCGGCTCGCACATCACGGGCGACGGGAAGTACGTCTACGCGACCTCGGGGATGGACCTGCGGCTGCACGGCGCGCCGGTGGCGACCGGCGACCTGCGCTGGCTCTATCCGCGGCTCCCCGCGGGTGGCGGCGGGTCGCTCGACTTCGCGATGCTCTGGGAGGGGAACACCCAGACCTACGACGTGCGCAACGCGGACATCGGGCTGCAGGGCGCGACGGCGAAGGGGAGCTTCGGGCTGACGCTCGGCGACTCGATGTCGCTCCACGACACGAACCTCCGGCTCGCGTCGCTCGACACGCGGCTGATCGAGCAGCTCGTGCCGGGCTTCACCTCTCCGCGGCGCGGAACGCTCGGCGGGCGCGTCGCGTTAGGCGGCGGCAAGCACGCGATGCGCGTCAACGCGGACCTCGCCTTCGACGACGTGAGCGCGGGGACGAGCCGCGTCGCGGCGGTGGGCGAGGTCGGGATGGTGGAGACGGGGGGCGTTCGCGCGCGGTCGCTCCAGCTCCGCTTCGATCCGGTGCAGGTCGCGCTGGCGCGCACCTGGATGCCGACGCTTCCCGTCGGCGGGATCGTGTCGGGGACGGCGACGGTGGACGGGACGACGGCGACGGAGCTCGTCGCGGTGGCGGACCTCACGCACAGCGAGGACGGCGCGCACTCGCGCCTCACGGGGCGCGGCGCGTTCCGGACGAACGGCGGGCTGTGGATGGACGTCGATGCACGGGCACGACCGCTCTCGCTCGCCGAGGTCGGGCGCTTCGTCCCGTCGATCGGGCTGCGCGGGGTCGCCGCGGGTCCGATCCGGCTGACGGGGCCGATGCAGAACCTGCGCGTCGCGTCGTCGCTGCGCTTCCAGGAGGGGGGCGAGCTCGACGTGCGCGGCACGCTCGACCTGAAGAGCCAGGAGAAGGGCTACGACGTCGCGACGGCGGTGCGGCTGTTCAACGCGAACGTCGTCATCGCGAAGGCGCCGCAGACCTCGCTGACGGCGAAGGCGACGGCGCGCGGCCGCGGCTTCACGCCGGCGACGATGACGATGCGCGCGACGGCGGACGTCGCGGCGTCGCAGTACGACAGCCTCGCGATCGACAGCGCCTCGGTGCGCGTCGGGATCGCGAACGGGATGCTCACCGCGGAGAAGATCGTGCTCGCCGGCTCGCGAGCGGTGATCACCGGGAGCGGGAGCTTCGGGTTGGTGGCGGGGCGTGAAGGGACGCTGACTTTCCGCGGGCAGGCGGACTCGCTGCAGCGGTTCGCGCGCTACTTCCCGCACGACACGACGGTGGTGGCGCCGCGTCCGGGACGCGTGGCGGCGGCGATGAAGCAGGCGCGCGCCGACTCGCTCGAGCTGGCGAAGCGGACGGAGGTCGAGCGGGCGGTGACGGGCGCGCCGGCGCCGAAGCTGAAGGCCAACGTGCCGCCGTCGGTGCGCAGCGACTCGGTCTCGGGGCGCGTCGTGCTCGCGGCGACGATCAGGGGCGCCCTTCCCCGCTTCGACGCCCGCGGGCGGCTGGCGGGGGAGAATCTCGCCGGGTTCGGGAGCACGGCACACGCGGCGCGGGTGGACTTCGCGTGGACGAACGCGCGCACTCCGCAGTCGACGCTCGCCGTCGGTGCGCAGCTCGACGCGGCGTCGCTGAAGGGGTTCGCGCTCGACAGCGTGGACGCGCGCGTCTCGTACGCGAACAGCCGGGGCCAGCTCGACTTCGGGGTCTGGCAGGACCACGTGCGCGAGTACTCGATCGCCGGCGACTACGTGATCGACGTCAACGGGAAGGAGCTGCGGCTGGCGCGGACGCAACTCCGCTTCGACACGACGACCTGGCGCGGGACGCAGACGGCGACGATCCGCTGGGGGCAGCGTGGGCTGCAGGTCCACTCGCTGGAGCTGCGCAACGCGTCGAACGGCCGGATCTTCGCCGACGGGACGATCCCGACGAGCGGAAACGCCGACCTCCGCTTCGCCATCGACAACTTCGCGCTGCAGGACATCGCCGGGCTGCTGCAGACGGATCTCGAGCTGGCGGGGATCACCTCGGTGTCCGGCCAGGTGCAGGGGACGCTCGCCGATCCGCGCTTCCGCGTCGCGTTAGGCCTGACGCAGGCGTCGTACGGCGGGACGCGGCTCCCCGAGCTGCACGGGACGCTCGACTACGCGCGGCGCTCGCTCGACGGGCACATCGTCGCGGCGCGGCTGGGCGGCCAGCCGATGGCGGTCGCCGACGGGCGACTGCCGATCGACCTCGCGCTGCAGCGGAGCGACACCGGGAGCCGGCTGCGCCGGGGCCCGGTCACCCTCGACCTCGTGGCCGACAGCCTGCCGCTCGAGCTGATCCCGAAGTTCACCGACGCGGTGGCCGACGTGCGCGGCCGAGCGGCGGGCCGGATCGCGGTGCGCGGCACGATGCGCTCGCCGAAGCTCTCCGGCGTGCTCGCGCTCGACCAGGGAAACGTCCGCATCGTGATGACGGGGATGCGGCTGCAGAACGTCGCCGGCTACGTGCGGTTGCAGAACGACACCGTCTACGTCGACTCGCTCGCCGCGCGCGCCGGCGGCCCGGTGCGGCTGAACGGCACGATCGCCGTCACCTCCTTCTCGAACCCGAGCTTCGACCTGCATCTCTTCGCGCAGAACGCGCGCGTCCTCGACAACGAGCAGGGGCTGCTGCGCGGCGACGCCGAGCTGGCGATGGCGGGTCCCTTCTCGTCGGCGTACATCAGCGGGCGGGCGCGGGTGCGCAACGGGGTGATCTATCTCCCCGAGTCGAGCAACAAGTCGGTGATCAGTTCGGGCGATCCCGCGCTGTTCAACGTCGTGGACACCTCGGTGGTGAGCGACCGCGAGATGCTGCCGACGCAGTCGCCGCTCCTCGCGGGGCTGCGGATGGACGTGCAGCTCAACGTCTCGCGGAACACGTGGGTGCGCTCGAAGGAGGCCAACGTCGAGATCTACACCCCCGACGAAGGGCTGACGGTGCACGTCGACCGCTCGAAGCAGACGCTGGCGCTCGACGGCGTGGTGAACACGGACAACGGGCAGTACACCTTCCTCACGAAGCGCTTCATCATCCGCCGCGGGTCGGCGCTGTTCATCGGGTCGAACACGTCGGCGCAGGAGCCGATGAACCCGACGCTGCAGGTCACCGGCGAGTACGAGGTGCGGCTGCCGCAGCGCGAGGCGTTGAGCATCCAGGTGATCATCGGCGGCACGCTCCTGCGGCCGAAGCTGACGCTGCAGAGCGACGCGCAGCCGCCGATCTCGCAGTCGGACCTGCTGAGCTATCTCGCCTTCGGACGCTCGTCCTCCTCGCTGCTGCAGATGGAGGGATCGAGCAACTCGAGCGGGAACGCGAACGGGAACCTCGTCGGCACGGGCGCGGGGCTCGCGTACAAGCGGCTCGCCGCGGTCGCGGTGGGTGTGCTCACCGACCAGTTCGAGGGCGAGGCCTCGCGCTCGCTCGGCGCCGACATCTTCAACATCACCCCGGCCGACGTGCCGACCGAGGTGTACACGCCGAGCGGGATCACCGACTTCGTGCGCGGGACGGAGGTGGAGATCGGGAAGTACGTCGATCCGCGCACCTACGTCTCGATCCAGTCGCGGCTCACCAATCCCTTCGGGGGGCAGAAGTCGCCGCTGGGCGTCCGGCTCGTGCGGCGCACGGGCGCCGGCTTCCAGTACCAGGCGAGCTACGAGCCGCGCTACCAGGTGCAGACGCCGACGCTGGCGCCGAGCCAGGACGTCTCGACGTTCGGCGTCTTCGGCGCCTTCATCATCCGGGAGTGGAGGTTCTGAGCCGGGACGAGCCGTGGCTGCCATGGTTGAAACACGAAGGACACGAGGATTCGCGAAGGTTCACGAAGAGAGACCACGGTGAATTCCTTCGTGTCCTTCGCGTCCTTCGTGTCTGATCACAGCAGCGCGACCGAACCCGATGCTTTCAGGCGTGCGGTCGTGTCGGGTCCGCGGCAGGCCTGGGTCGCTTCTCGATCCGCCCCGCGAGGCCGCCGAAGGTCTTCACCCACATGAAGGCGACTCGCAGGTACGGGCCGAAGCGGAAGCTCGACCCCGCCGCCTCGAGCCCCTTGTCGATCGGCCACGCGATGAGGCGAAGGATGCCGAGGACCGCCATCGCGATGATCCAGAGCGGGAAGCCGACGACGAAGCCGACGATGATGAACGGGAGGAGCAGGATCGGCGCGACGGGGATCAACGCGAGCTGAACCCGGCCGCACGCGAGGTCGTTCACCAGCTTCGAGCTTCGCCGTCGCATCGTCACTTCCCTCCCTTGCCGATCTCGTCCCAGAGCTCGGCGATCGCGCGCATTCCCTTCACGAAGTTCTCGTCGCTCATCCACTCGTTCGGGGCGTGCGCGTTCTCGCCCGGGAGTCCGAAGCCGACGAGGAGGACCGGCGCACCGAGGATGCGCTGGAAGTCGCCGACGACGGGAATCGAGCCGCCCTCGCCGGTGATCACGGGCTCGCGCCCGAATGCCGCCTTCAGCGCGCGCTTCGCCGCGTCGAAGAGCGGACCATCGAGATCGGCGCGCCATGGGCGGCCGCCATGCAGGTGCGTGACGGTGACCGTCACTCCCTTCGGTGCGACGCGCTCGACGTGCGCCTTCATGAGCCGCTCGATCTCCTTCGGATCCTGGTCCGGGACGAGACGGCAGCTCACCTTCGCCATCGCCACCGCGGGGAGCACGGTCTTCGCGCCCTCGCCGGTGTAGCCGCTGAGCAGCCCGTTCACCTCGCAGGTGGGGCGCGTCCAGATGCGCTCGAGCGTCGTGTATCCCTTCTCCCCGCCTAACGCGGGAGCGCCGACCTCGTGACGGAAGCCGTCGTCGGTGAAGGGAAGCCCGCGCATCTGCGCGCGTACGCTCTCCGGCCAGTCGCGCACCGCGTCGTAGAAGCCGGAGATCGCGATGCGTCCGTCGGCGTCGTGGAAGGTGGCGAGGATGCGCGCGAGCGCCATCGCCGGGTTGACCACCGCGCCGCCGTAGCTTCCCGAGTGAAGGTCTCCGCTCGGACCGCGCACGTCGATCTGGAAGTAGGCGAGCCCGCGCAGCGAGGAGAGGATGCTCGGCAGCCCGGGGGCGAACATCGCCGAATCGGAGATGATTACGCCGTCGCACCGGAGGCGATCCTTGTGCGACTCGATGAACGCCGCGAGATGCTCGCTCCCCACTTCCTCCTCGCCCTCGGCGAGGACGATCACGTTCACCGGGAGCGAGCCGCGCGTCTTCAGGTGCGCCTCGAGCGCCTTGACGTGCAGAAAGAGCTGCCCCTTGTCGTCGACGGAGCCACGCGCATAGATGCGGCCGTCGCGGATCGTGGGCTCGAAGGGCGGCGATTGCCAGAGCTCGAGGGGTTCGGCGGGCTGCACGTCGTAGTGGCCGTAGACGAGGATCGTCGGCGCGCCGGCGCGCGCCTTCCGCCACTCGCCGACGACTACCGGATGTCCCGCGGTCGGGTGGACCTTCGCCTCGAGTCCCGCGGCGCGCAGCGAATTCGCGACCCACTCGGCGCCGCGCGCGACGTCCTTCGCGTGCTCGGAGCGCGCGCTGACGCTCGGGATGCGGAGGAAATCGAAGAGCTCCTCGTGGATTCGCGCGTCGTTGGCGGTGAGGTAGTCAGTGGGATTCATCGCTGGAATCGACCCATGATTGGAGAGTAAACGGGATACCTGTCAGCAAGTTATCGAGGCCCCGAGAGAGGGGGGAGCGAGCGGCCGCGGTTGCCGCCGGGTGGATCGCGCCGTCTACCTGTCGGCACGGGGGCGCCGCGGCGTCTCGTGCGGCGGTCCGAATCGCGTCGCGCGGAGAGTGGAGTGGCAACGTCGGTCGCACAGGTATACGTGGACACCGCCGAAGCGGCGGGGCTGCGCTATGTCAGTGACGCGACGCCGGGGATCCGGCGGAAGCGGCATGGCCGCGGCTTTGTCTACATCGCGCCCGATGGCCAGGCCATCCGCGACCGCGAGCAGCTGCGCCGCTTCCGCGCGCTCGTGATCCCGCCGGCGTGGACCGACGTCTGGATCTGCGCCGACCCGAACGGCCACCTGCAGGTGACGGCGCGCGACGCGCGCGGACGCAAGCAGTACCGCTACCACCCGAGCTTCCGCGAGCGGCGCGACGAGTCGAAGTTCGAGCGCATGCTCGCGCTCAGCGACGTGCTGTGGATGATCCGCGAGCGCGTGGAGCGCGACATCGCGCTCCCCGGCCTCGCGCGCGACAAGATCATGGCGACGGTCGTGTGGCTGCTCGAGCGCACGCTGATCCGCATCGGCACCGACGAGTACGCGAAGGCGAACAACTCGTACGGGCTGACGACGCTGCGACGGCGGCACGTCGCGGTCGCCGGCGCGAAGGTGGACTTCGAGTTCCGCGGGAAGAGCGGGATCGAGCACAGCGTCTCGATCACCGACCGGCGGATCGCGCGCATCGTGCAGCGCTGCCAGGAGCTCCCGGGGTGGGAGCTCTTCAAGTACATCGACGACGAGGGACGGAAGCAGAGCGTCGAGGCGAGCGACATCAACGACTACCTGCGCGAGATCACCGGACGCGAGGTGACGGCGAAGGACTTCCGCACCTGGGCCGGCACGATGCTCGCCGCCGAAGCGCTGCGCGAGATGGGACCCGCGCCGACGACGAAGCAGGCGGAGAAGAACGTCGTCGCCGCGGTGGACCGCACGAAGGAGAAGCTCGGCAACACCCGCGCGGTGTGCCGGAAGTACTACATCCACCCCGTGCTGATCGAGTCGTATCTCGCGGGGGACGTGCTGCCGCCGATGCCGGAGAAGAGCTGGAACGAGCGCAACCCCGCGGAGCCGGCGAAGCTGCGCCGGCACGAGGCGGAGACGCTCGAGTTCCTCAGGTCGCGTCTCGAGGCGAAGCGTCTCCGCGATACATGATGACGCGGGCGCGCTCCAGCGTGATGAGCCCGCCCCCCATCATCGCGTCGATCTCCGGGAGGATCTCGTGGATGCGATCCTCGGTCTCCACGCACTCGATGACGATCGGCATGTCGAGCGAGAGCACCTCGACGCGATCGGTGCGCAGCCGCGCGCTCGCGCCGAAGCCCATGACGGCGCGGAAGACGGTCGCGCCGGCGTAGTGGCGCGAGCGCAGCAGCTCGACGATCGCCTGGTAGAGCGGCTTCCCCGCGTGGCGATCGCGCTCGCCAATGTGGATGCGCATCAGGGTGCGCTCGCCGGTGAATCCCTGCATCGTGTCCTCCCCGGGCGCGACCGCGCCCGCTAGACGACGCGTCGCGCTCCCGCGACGGCGTCCGCGGCGGCGAAGCCGAGGAAGACCGCGAGGAGCGAGACGACCACGCTGCCGAGCACGTAGATCGCGGCGCGCTGGTACCCGCCCTCCTCGATCAGCGTCGCGGTCTCGTAGCTGAAGGTCGAGAAGGTGGTGTAGCCGCCGCAGAAGCCGGTGGTGAGCAGTGCGCGCACCTCCGGACTGATCGCCGGCGTCTGCAGCGCATAGCGAAGGACGAAGCCGAGGATCAGCGACCCGGTGACGTTGATGACGAGCGTCCCCCAGGGGAAGGGCGTGCCGACGCGCGACTGGATCACGGTGGAGAGCGCGAAGCGACCGACACCACCGACGGCGCTGCCGAGGGCAACGTAGAGGAAAAGGGAACGCATGTCGGTCAGGTTACGGGATTCGTAGCGGGCGGTCAACACGGCTCGAATGCGGGAACTCGGGAACCAGCGATGCGAGGTGTCCGCCTGCGGCGGGATACCGCGATACGCGATGCGGGATACGGGAGAAACCGAAGCGATACGGGACTGGCCGAGCGCGGGCCGCCTGCGGCGCCGCGCTCGGCCCCGTCCCGCATCAGGTAGTTCTCGCATCCGCGCATCGCGTATCGCGGTATCGCG
>DASVXU010000137.1:0-44581 GCA_036392515.1 Gemmatimonadaceae bacterium
TCGAGCATCCGGCCGCTGAAGGTCGTCTTGTCGACGGCGATCCAGGAGAGCGGGGCGCCGCGCGAGGACTGGTCCATCGCGGCCTGCACCGACGCCTGCTCGCGCGACTTCATGCGGACGCGCACCTCCTCGCCCGGGCCGACCTGATAGCTCGGGATGTCGACCGTCTTCCCGCCAATCTCGACGTGGCGGTGGCGGATGAGCTGGCGCGCCGCCTTGCGGCTGGAGGCGAAGCCCATGCGGTAGACGATGTTGTCGAGGCGGCTCTCGAGGGCGGCGAGGAGGTTGTGACCCGTGATGCCGGGCAGGGTCGTCACCTTCTCGAAGGTGTTGCGGAACTGCCCCTCGCTGATGCCGTAGATGCGCTTGATCTTCTGCTTCTCGCGAAGCTGCTTGCTGTACTCCGAGGCCTTCCGGCGGCGGGCCGTCGCCTGGCCGTGCTGGCCGGGGGCGTACGGGCGACGCTCGACCGGGCACTTCTCGGTGAAGCACTTCGCGCCCTTGAGGAAGAGCTTCGTCCCCTCGCGGCGGCACTGCTTGCAGCTGGCGCCAGTGTAGCGGCCCATGGTCAGACCCTCCGGCGCTTCGGGGGACGGCAGCCGTTGTGCGGGATCGGCGTGACGTCCTTGATCGACTTGACCTGCAGCCCCGCGGCGGCGAGCGCCTGGATGGCCGACTCGCGGCCGCTCCCCGGGCCCTGCACGCGCACGTGCACGCGGCGGACGCCCTGGCTCATCGCCTCGCGCGCCGCCTGCTCCGCCGCGACCGTGGCCGCGAACGGGGTGCTCTTCTTCGAGCCCTTGAACTGGGCCTTCCCCGACGAGCCCCAGGCCACCGCGTTCCCGCGGGGGTCGGTGATCGTGATGATCGTGTTGTTGAACGTCGCGTTGACGTGGGCGACGCCTTCCGCCTCGATCACGCGCTTGCTCTTCTTCGCAGTCGCCATGTTACTTCGTCACCTTCTTCTTGCCGGCAATCGCGCGGCGGGGTCCCTTCTTCGTGCGGGCGTTCGTGTGCGTCCGCTGCCCGCGCACGGGGAGACCCCGGCGGTGGCGGATGCCACGGTACGACCCGATGTCCATCAGGCGCTTGATGTTCATCGCGATCTCGGTGCGGAGCGCACCCTCGACGCGAACATCACGCTCGATGGCCTGACGGAGCTTGTTGACGTCGGCCTCGCTCAGGTCGCGGATCCGCTGCGCGGAGTTCACCCCGGTCTTCTCGAGGATCGTCTGCGCGGTCTTCCGCCCGATGCCGAAAATGTACGTGAGGCCGATCTCAACCTTCTTCTCGCGCGGGAGATCGACGCCGGCAATACGCGCCATAATCAGCCTTGCCGCTGCTTGTGCTTGGGATTGCGCTTGCAGATGATGCGAGTCACGCCGTCGCGCTTGACGACCTTGCAGTGCTCACAAATCGGCTTGACGCTGCTGCGAACTTTCACGGGAGCTCCGGGTCCAGAATCTGTCCACTTCACGGGCAGACACGAACACTAATGGGCTCGACTACAGCACGCAAGTCGGCCAAGCGGCGATTCTTAGGCTTCGCCGAGCTCCCGGCGCACCGCGTGCATCGCCGCGACGGGATCCGCCGCCGCCGTGACCGCGCGGCCGAGCACCAGATACCGCGCCCCGGCGCGCGCCGCTTCCCCGGGCCCCATCGTCCGCGCCTGGTCATGTGACGCGCCCCCGGCGAGCCGGATCCCGGGGACCAGTGGCGCGAGGCGATCGCCGAATCGCGTGCGAACCGCCGCCAGCTCGCGCCCGCTGCAGACGATGCCATGCGCGCCGGCGGTCGCCGCCACCCCCGCGAGTCGCAGCACCTCGTCGTCGATCGAGACCGTGTCGCGACCCCACGCGCGGGCGAGCATCCCGGCGTCGAGCGAGGTGAGGATGGTGACCGCGAGCACCCCGCAGCCTTCCCCCGCTCCCTCCACCGCCGCGCGCACCATCGCCTCGCCCCCGCTCGCGTGCACGGTCAGCAGCCGCGCGCCGAGCGAGGCAGCGGCCGCCGCACCCTGACGCACCGTGTTCGGGATGTCGTGGAACTTGAGGTCGAGGAAGACGTCGCAGCCGGCGTCGCGCAGCGCCTGGACGACGGCAGGCCCTTCGCGCGTGAACAGCTCGCTGCCGACCTTGTAGAACCGGCATTCGTCGCCGAGCCGCTCGACGAGCGCGAGCGCGTCGCGCGTCGAGGGGAGGTCGAGGGCGACGATCGGGATCGCGGTCACGATGGCCACTCGAGCGTGCCGACGAGCGCGCGCGCGGTCGTTTCATGCCGCGCGCACCACTTCTCCAGGCCGGCGACGACGCGCTCCGGCGTGCGAGGGTCGCGCATCGCGGCCGTGCCGATGCCGACGAGCGTCGCGCCGGCCATGATGTACTGCAGCGCGTCGGTCGCGGAGCTCACCCCTCCGACTCCCACCAGCGGCACCCCGGGGAGGGCGCGGCTGACCTTCCACGTCGCGAGCACACCGACGGGAAGCAGGCCGGGGCCGCTGACCCCACCGGTGCCGAAGCCGAGCGCGGGACGGCGCCGCTCCACATCGACGACGAGCCCGGGGAGCGTGTTGACGAGCGTCAGCCCGTCCGCGCCGGCGTCCACCGCGACGCGCGCCGCGGCGACGATGTCCGGCAGCGCGGGCGAGAGCTTCACGAGCACGGGGAGCTCCGTCGCGCCGCGCACGCCCTCGACCACCGCGCGAAGGGTCACGGGGTCCGCGCCGAACTCCATCCCCCCGGCCTTCACGTTCGGGCAGCTGACGTTGAGCTCGTACGCGTTAGGCGCGCGACGCTCCCACGACGTCTTCTCCAGCCCGCGGACGACGGCGGCGAATTCCTCGACCGTGTTGCCGACGACGTTGACGATGACCCGCGGGCCCGTCCCGCCGAGGAGCTCGAGGAGATCGGGGAGCTGGCGCGTGCGCGCTTCCTCGAGCCCGGGATTGGCGAGGCCCACCGCGTTGATCATCCCCCCGTTGAACTCCGCGACGCGGGGCGCGGGTGCGCCGGCGCGCGGCGTGACGCTCACCGCCTTCGTCACGATGCCGCCGAGCCGCTCGAGGCGCATGACGCCGTCGAGCTCGAGCCCATACCCGGCGGTCCCGGCGGCGAGGACGATCGGGTTGGCGAAGCGGGTACCCGCCACCTCGACCGCGAGGGGCCCGTCGGGCGGCTCGGCGCCGGTCGATCTCCGGCGGGGGGTCGTCGTGCTCATGGGCGGCGCGCGGGAATGGAGGACGCCGACGCCGCACGGCGGGCGTTCAGGCTGTCGGCGTAGACGAGGATCGCCTCATCCCACGTCCTGCGCAACAGGGTGTCGGCGGCGACGGCGAGCGTGTCGGGATCGTGGCCGTCGAAGGCGCGCAGGTATGGTGAGTCGGGCCATCGCGCGCGGACGGTGCGCACGTACTCCGGCGCCGAGTCGCCGGCGAGCCGCGCCGCGGCGAGCCAGGCTTTCGCGGCGAGCGGCGAGCCGACGGGCAGCGCGAGGAACATCGACCGCGCGGCGCGTGGCGCGGCGAGACTGTCGCGCACCACCTCCGCCGCGAGGAAGTTGCCCGCCCCGCTCGCCGAGTCGCGCCCGGCGAGCGTGCGCGCGAGAAGGATGGCGCTCGAGGTGCGGCCGCGCGCGCTCGCATCCTCGCGCGTCGCACGGAGTATCTCGTCGAAGCTGGCCGCCCCGCGCACGGCGCTGGCGAGCATCGCGTCGCGCGAGCGGGCGACGAGAATGGAGTCCGCGCTGAGCCGCGGCACGGGCGCGAGCAGGGCGCGCGCCTCCATGTCGCGATTCGCGCCGAGGAGCAGCTCGGCCATCGTGACGCGCGCGACGGCGCGCAGCTCGGCATTGCCACGCGAGGCCACCGCCGCGCGGGTGACTCGCAGCGCCGCGGCCGTGTCGCCATGGAGCCAGAGATCGCGCAGGAGCGTGGGCAGCTGCGGACGCAGGTCGTTCGCCGTCGCGCGACGGACGAGCAGTGATTCGGCGCGTGCGACCAGCCCGCGATCGAATGCATCGCGCGCCAGCGTCCAATCGGCGCCGCCCGGGTCGTCGCGAGCGAGGATGCGTGCCGCGCCCGTCGCGTTGCCCTGCGCGAGGAGCGCCTGCGCGCTCCATCGCGTGGCGAGCGCCGCGATGTCGTCGTCGCGCGAGCGCTGCAGCGGCTCCAGCAGGGCGAGCGCCTCGGAATAGCGCGCACCGCGCATGAGGCACCAACCCGCCGCGACGGCGGCGGACTCGCGAATCGCGAGGTCGCGCGCTCTCACCCGCGCGACGTCGAGCCGCGAGAGCGCGTGTCCGCAGTCGCCGGTGAAGGCGAGACCCCGCCCCGCGAGCGCGAGCGCCTCGTCGTTCCAGCGGCTGTTCGGGCTGCGCGCGAGGAGCGTCTCGGCGGCCGCCGACGCGAGCGCGAAGCTGCGCGCGGCGGCGGTGTCGTCACCGGCGAGGAGCGCGCGCTCCCCGTCGTGGTCGGCGCGGCGCGCGTTATAGACCCCGTTGTAGGCGCACGCGGCGGCGACGGCGACGCAGCCGGCGAGCCGGGCGAGTGTCGCGATGCCGCGGCGCCGTGCCCTCACGGCGTCGCCGCGGTCACTCGCCGCTCGTAGCGGGACAGATAGTCGACGGTCGCGTCGGCGATGGCCCCGGCGATCCGTGTCTGCCAGAGCTTGTTCGCGAGTACCTTCGCCTCGTCGGGGTTCGTCCCGAAGCCGATCTCCACGAGCACCGCGGGCATGAACGAGGTCCGCAGCACCGCGAAGTTCGCCTGGCGCACGCCGCGGTCGGGGCCGGGGTGGATCTTCGCGAGCGTCCCCTGGATCGTCTCGGCGAGGTCGCTCGACTCACGGAGATGCTCGTTCTGCGCCATGTCGTTGATGATGAAGGCGAGCGGGTCGCCCTTCGGCGCATGCACCCCCGTCTCGAACTTCACGGACTCGTTCTCCATCGCTTCGACGCGCTTCGCGTCCTCGGTCTTCGCCTCGGCGAGGAAGTAGGTCTCGAAGCCACGCGTCGCCGCGGGTTTCTTCCAGTTGGGGTTCGCGGCGTTGACGTGCACCGACACGAACAGATCGGCGTGGCTCGCGTTCGCGATGCGGCCGCGGTCGGAGAGCGCGATGAGGGTGTCGGTCGTGCGCGTCATGATGACCCTGAGCCCACGCGCGCGCAGCGCCGAGGCGAGCTGCTTCGCCACGGCGAGGGTGACGTCCTTCTCGACGACGTTCGCCTTCCCGCCGATGGGGCCGTGCATGCCGTTGTCCGGCCCGCCGTGTCCCGCGTCCACGACGACGACGCGCTGCGCCTTCCTCGACGGGGCCGCCGGCTGCGCGCTCGCGCGCGCGCGTGGCGGCACCGCCGTCGCGACCGCGCCGCGGACCGCGCTCGTGTCGGTGACGCGGAGCTCGTCGCGCACGCTGTCGTAGGCGAGCGCGGAGGAGACGCGCGGGAGCACCTCGGTGAGGAGCTGGAGCGGCACGACCAGCCGCCCGTCCACGAGCGCCGGCGCGACGGCGAGCGGAAAGACCGAATCGCCGACGCTGACGAAGGGAATGTGCTCCGCCACGTCGAGCCCGACGCCGGCGACGGCGATCGCGTAGTGACCGTTAGGCAGCCGGCGCATGGTCGCGCCGAGCGCGGGCCCGAGCAGGTCGGCGCGGACGCCGGGTCCGGCCGCGGTGGCGGTGACGGGAACCTTGACGACGCGCGCGCCGGAGTGGATGACGAGCTCGGCGGGCGTACCGAGCTGGAAGGCGAGGAGGAGCGCCGCGATCATCGGCGACGGAACTCGCGGGCGATCTCGCGCTCGGCGTCGCGCTCGCGCGCGCTCTCACGCTTGTCGTGCAGCTGCTTTCCCTTGCCGAGGGCCATCGTCACCTTCGCGATCCCGTGCTTGAAGTAGAGGTCGAGCGGTATGAGGGTGAGCCCCTGCCGCTCGACCGCGCCGATCAGCCGCTTGATCTCGCGCCGGTGCAGGAGGAGCTTCCGCGTCCGCTCCGGCTCGTGATTGAACTGGTTGCCCTGCTCGTACGGGGAGATGTGGAGGTTGAGCAGCCAGACCTCGCCGTCCTTCACGATCCCGTAGGCGTCGGTGAGCGTCGCCTTCCCGCTGCGGAGCGACTTGACCTCGGTGCCGGTGAGGACGATCCCCGCCTCCCACGTCTCCAGAATCTGGTAGTCGTGGCGAGCGCGTTTGTTCCGCGCGATCGGCTCGATCGCGTCCTTGTCGGCGGGCTTCGGCATGGCGATGCGGTGGTGAGACGCGGCGCGGAGACGTTGCGCCGGCCGGCTGGCAAGTTAGACATGCCCCCCGGCGCGAGCAACGGACGGCGTCACACGCGCGTTGACTGGCCGATGCGGCGTGGCTACATTTCACGACTCACGCCGAAGTGGTGGAACTGGTAGACGCGCTGCGTTCAGGGCGCAGTGGGCTTAAGCCCGTGGGGGTTCGAGTCCCCCCTTCGGCACTGAAAAACGAAAGCGGCGCTCCCATCGGAGCGCCGCTTTCGTTTTTCCGGGCCGCCGCTCAGCGCGCGGTCTTCGCGGCGATGGAGGGCGCGACGTCCTCGGGCAGCTGCGCAGTGCCGAACCGGTTGCGCAGCGCCTCGCCGGCCACGGTCAGCGCGTCCTGCACGATCGTCCCCGCGCGGAGCGCCACCGGATCGCTCGCCGACGTGGGCCGGCCGAGGAAGGTGAGCAGGACGAGCCCGAGCCGTGGAGTGACCGCCGTCGCCTCGCGGGAGAGCAGCACGCTGCGATAGCTGGCGAGGCGCTCGTTGAACTGCCCGCGCGCGACGGCCGCACGGTCGTGCGCGACGCTCGCGTCGGCGTCGAAGGCACGAGTTATCGCGCGCGCGATGGCCGCGGGAGTCCGATCGTCGAGCGCGTCTCGCTCGGCGGCGAGGAGGGTCGCGGCGCGCCGGAGGTAGCGCAGCTCCCAGCGCGCGTGGTCGGCGTCGTCGTTCGGCTCGAGCGACGTGAGCCAGGCGACGTCGGCCGCGTTAGGCTCGACCCAGAGGTCCCGTACGTAGCGCGCGGCGTGGCGCCTCAGACGCCACGCCGCGATGAAGTCGAGCCGCGGTGCCATGCCCGGACGCGTCAGGCCTGCAGCACGGGAAGCGGACGGCGGCCGTCGGCGCGCTCGGCGTCGCCGCCGGCGGGCGTCATCGCGGCGAGCAGGCCGATGCGCTCGCGCACGACACCCTCCTCGGCGAGGAGGTCGCTGAGGTGCACGCTCTCGAGCACGTCGTCGATCCGCTGCTGGAGCATCAGCCACACGGGCCGGATGCTGCAGCCTTCGGATGCCGAGCAGCGCGCCGTTTCCACCGGATGGCTCACGCAGTGGAGGTCGAAGGTCGTGAGCTCGGAGGCAGCGATCACGGCGCGGACGGAGATCTCCTCCGGCGGCAGCGCGAGAGAATAGCCGCCGTGCGCCCCGCGCGTGCTCTTCACGATTCCCGCGCGTCGCATGCGGAGCAGGATCTGCTCGACGTAGTCGCCCGGCAGACGCTCCTGGGCCGCCACCTGGCGTCCGGTGATGGGTCCCTGATTGGCGCGGCGCGCGAGGTGCAGCGCGCAGATCAGTCCGTATTCGGCCCAGGTTGTGATACGCACGTCTTGAGGATAGACGGGACGTGCGGGAGGGACAAGGGGCGACGATGCTCCGTCGCCCCTCGTGACCACATCATCCGGCCGCGACCGCGCCGTGCTTCCCGCCGGGGACGCCGATCTCGGTCATCTTGCGCAGATCGAGCACCTCGTCGATCTCGTCGGCTGGAAGAAGCTGGTCCCGCTTCACGAGATCGCGGATCAGCACTCCCTCCTTCACCGACTGCTTGCTGATCTCCGCCGCCCTGGCGTAGCCGATGTGCGGCATGAGCGCGGTCGCCAGCGCGGCCGAGCGCTCGACCCAGTAGGCGCACATGTCCTCGTTCGCCTCGATCCCCTTCACGCAGCGCTCGGTGAGCGTCGCCGCGGCGTTGGTGAGGATGATCATCGAGAGCAGCAGGTTGTGCGCGATGACGGGCATCATCACGTTGAGCTCGAGCTGCCCGTGCTCCGACGCGACGGCGACCGTCGTGTCGCAGCCGATGACCTGGAAACAGACCTGGTTGACCATCTCGGGGATCGACGGATTGATCTTCCCGGGCATGATCGAGGAGCCGGGCTGCACGGCGGGGAGCTTGATCTCGTCGATCCCGGTGCGCGGGCCCATCACCATCAGGCGCAGGTCGCTCGCGATCTTGCTCAGGTCGATCGCGAGCCCGCGCAGCGTCGCGCTGAAGGCGGCGGCGTCCCCCATGCTCTGCATCAGCTGGATACGGTCCTTGCCGACGCGCAGATCGAGCCCGGTGATCTGCTTCAGGTGCTTGATCATCAGCGCCGGATATTCCTTCTCCACCGTGACGCCGGTGCCGACCGCGCTGCCGCCGATGCCGAGGTCGCGGAGGTAGTCGGCGGCCTCCTTCACGCGGCGCACGGCGCGGTCGATCGAGCCGGCGTACGCGGTGAACTCCTGGCCGAGGCGGATCGGCATCGCATCCTGCAGGTGCGTGCGCCCCGCCTTAACGATGTGATCGAACTCCTTCCCCTTCGCCGCGAGCGCGTCGCGAAGGCCCTCGAACGCCTTCACCAGCGAGTCGAGCCGCGACAGTGCCGCGAGGCGGATGTTCGTCGGAATCGTGTCGTTGGTGCTCTGCGCCATGTTCACATGGTCGTTCGGATGCACCGGCTTGTACTCACCGCGCTTGCCGCCGAGCAGCTCGTTCGCGCGGTTGGCGAGGACCTCGTTGACGTTCATGTTGTGCGAGGTTCCCGCGCCCGCCTGGTACGGATCGACGACGAACTGGTCGCGGTGCTGCCCGCCGAGGACCTCGTCGGCGGCCTGCACGATCGCGTCGGCGAGCTTCGCGTCGAGGCGGCCGGTCTCCTTGTGGGTGAGCGCGGCGGCCTTCTTGATCCAGACCTGCGCGATCACGAAGGGCTCGAGGGGGCGAAGACCGCTGATCGGGAAGTTCTGCACGGCGCGCTGGGTCTGAACGCCGTAGAGCGCGCCCGCGGGAACCTGGAGGGGACCGAGAGGATCCTTCTCGGTACGAAAGCCGTCAGCCATGAGGCGAAGCTCCTGAGAGTCGGTTCGAGGCACGGTGGAAGAAGCCGCGCCATCCGGAATATAGCCGCCTCACGACGCCCTCTCACCATCGGGAAAAAGCGGAGGGCGGGACCCCTCGCGAGGCCCCGCCCTGCCGTCCGCGACGAGTGCCGCGGCTACTGCTTGATGATGGTCGTGTCGCGTCGCGCGACGACCGTCACGATCGCATCGCCGACCCCACCCGTCGTCGTGAGGAAGCGGCTGAAGGCGACCCCCCGGTGCACGTTGAGCGAGTCGACGCCCGCCTTCTCCCAGGGCTCGAGGTAGACGCGGCTGATGGTGAAGTCGCCGTCGTCACGCGCGATGCAGACGATCTCCATGTTCGGGTACCCCGTCTTGGAGGCGGAGTCGGTGTACTGCAGCGAGATCTGCATCGCGCTCCGCTGGTTCGGCGAGGCCGTCCACTGGACGCGGATCCCGGGGCCGGTCGCGGAATCGTCCACGGGCTGCGGCGTGAACGGCGCGACGGTCTGCGCCTTGAGGCTGAACGCGGGGAACCCGCCCGCGGCACCGGTCGCCGCGAAGGTCGCGGTGTCATTCCCCGGATCGATGTTCGGGAGCGAGTCGTTGGTCCAGTAGGTGCCGCCGGAGCTGGTCACCTGGGAGAGGAGCGGGACGGTGCGCGCCGCGATCGCGTCGCTCTTGAGGGAGAGCGAGACGCTCCCGGGATCGAAGGGCGAGCTCGTGGCGGCCTGCCCCGTCTGGATGGCGGCGGCCTGGTTGCATCCCTCCGGGAGGTCGGCGCTGCCGATCACGCCCGTGATGCGCGCCTGAGTGAAGAGCGCGGTGCCGCGCGCGACGAAGCCGGTCGAGCGGCTCGGCGCGCTGAGCTCGTTCAGGTCGAGAAAGCCGAACGGCCGGGGCGGCGGGACGTCGATGGTCGAGCTGCACGCGGTGAGCGCGACCAGGGCCGCCGCCGCGATGGCGGACGTGCGATGGTTCATTGTGATCCTCGTGGGGTCAAGAACGCCGCCGCGGTCGCGACGGTGGCACTCCTACACTATAACGGCGGGAAGGCTCCTACTGGTACGGCTCGCGTCAGTCGCGGCGGAGCCTGACGAGCGCGATGCCGCCTCCGGCCGCGGCGCCGAGCATGCCGACGCCCAACCAGACGACACTCGACGCGTGCAGTCGCCCGAACTCCGCCCGGCGCGCATCGGTCGCGGGAAGCTCCTCGACCGGCCCGGGGATCGCCGCGCGGACCCGCTCGATCCGCGGAGCGATGACGAGCTGCCCGATCGCGCACGATACCGCGGTCACCAACCCCGCGACCGTGCCAGCGGTCACCAGCCGGCCGCTCGCGCGCGCCTGGAGGAGCATCAGCGCGACGCCGGTCGCCATCCCGCAGTAGAACAGCGCCGGAAGCACCCGGCCGACCACCGCCCCCGCGAGCGAGCGGCTCGGGAGCACGGCGAAGGCCGCGGGGGCGACGACCGCCGCGAAGAGTATCCCCGCTCCGAGCCATGCGGCCGCGAGCGCGAGGCTGCCGGCGTCGCTCGCGCGCGACGCACGCAGGCTCGTCATCCGCCGACGACCCGCGCCACGCCGTTCAGGAAGGGATTCGTCTCCAGCTCGCGGCCGATCGTCGTCGCCGGGCCGTGGCCGGGATGGACGACGAGCGCCGGCTCGAGCGTCGTCACCAGCGCGAGCGACCGCGCCATCGCGCGCGGATCGGACAGCGGCAGATCGGTGCGGCCGATCGAGCCGGCGAAGAGCAGATCACCGGCGAGGAGAATCCCGTCGCCCTCGAAGACGCAGTGCCCCGGCGCGTGACCGGGCGTGTGCAGGACGCGGAACTCCTCGTCGCCGACCCTGAGCACGTCGCCGTCGGCGAGCGCGCGGTCCACCGGCGGCGGGCTGTCGAAGGGGAGCCCGTACGCGGACGCCTGCCAGGCGCCGCGCTCGTACAGCGGCTGGTCGGCGGGATGCATCCAGATCGGGACGTCGTGTACGCGCCTCACCGCGGCGATGCCGCCGATGTGATCGATGTGCGCGTGCGTGAGCCAGATGCCGGTCAGCGTCGCGCCGCTCGCCGCGACCGCGCGGAGGATCCGCTCGCCCTCGGCGCCGGGATCGACGAGCACCGCTTCGCCGCGCGTCTCGTCCACGACGAGATAGCAGTTCTCCTGGAACGCGCCGACGGTGTGGCTCGTGACGCGCATCTCAGGCGTAGCCGCCGGCCCGGACGTGCGCGGTCTCCACCGCCTCGTTGGCGCGCGTCGCCTTGCTCGCGCCGTCGCCCGCTTCGCGCAGACCCTTGATGTACTTGTCCGCCGCGATCGCCGCGGTGGTCGCGTCGCCGCAGGCCGTGGTCACCTGCCGCGTGAGCTGCGAGCGGAGATCGCCCGCCGCGAAGAGCCCGGGGATCGAGGTCATCATCGCGTCGTCGGTCTTCACGTAGCCCATCTCGTCGTGCGCGAAGTGCCCGTCGATGATCCCGGTGTTGGGACGGAAGCCGATGAAGACGAACAGTCCCGTCACGTCCATCGTCTTCTGCTCGCCGGTGACGACATTGCGCACCTTCAGCCCCGTCATCCCGACTCCCGGCTCGCCGAGCACTTCCTCGGCGACGGTGTTCCACACGACCTCGATCTTCGGGTTCTCGAAGACGTGCTTCTGAACGACGGCCGACGCGCGGAAGCTGTCGCGGCGGTGCACGAGATACACCTTGGTCGCGAAGCGCGTGAGGTAGTCGGCCTCCTCGCAGGCGGCGTCGCCGCCGCCGACGACGACGATCGTCTGCTGCTTGAAGAAGTTCGCGTCGCAGATGGCGCAGTACGACACCCCGCGCCCCGCGTACTCGAACTCGCCGGGGATCCCGAGCTTCAGCGGGGTGCCGCCCGCGGTCGCGATCACCACCGGCGAGCGATAGACGTCGCCGAGGTCGGTGCGCGTCTCGAAGGATCCGTCCTCGAGCTTCTTCACGCTGTGCACGTTCACGAACTGCTGGAACTCGGCGCCGAACTGCTGCGCGTGCGAGGAGAACTTCTCGGCGAGCTCGCGGCCGAGGATCTTCGGGAAGCCGATGACGTCGTCGAGGTATTCCGTGTTGAGCAGCTCGCCGCCCGGCTCGCCCCGCTCGAGCACCACGGTCTTCAGCATCGCGCGTCCGGTGTAGAGGGCGGCGGTCATCCCCGCCGGCCCCGCGCCCACGATCACGACGTCGAATTGCCTCTCACTCGCCACGGCTTCGTCCCTGGTTCTGGCGGGCGGCATGCCCACGAAGGAATCGTAACCGGTCGGGGAAGGCGCGCGGAAGCGTCGAAAAACCGGACAGCGCGCTCAGCCCACGGCGAGTCGCCCCAGCGCGCCGTGACAGTGCGAGACGGTGGCGACGAGGAACTCGGCGCGCGCCTCGGCGCTGTGACGCGCGACGAAGGCGTCGGCGGCGAGGAGATCGGCGACGTCGATCATCCCGACGCCGTACGCGCGATGCGAGCAATGGAACACGAGGGGGCCGAGCAGGCGTTCACCGTCGGGGAGCGACGCGACGTACTGGCGCATCGCGTCGGGCATGCTCCACGCGCGGTGTCCACGCGTCGCCGGACAGCGCACCGGCTCGACGCAGTTCACCGGGCATGTCCACGTCGCGTAGCTCGCGTAGTGGGTGCCGTCGTGTCCCGCGCGCTGCCAGGGCGTCGGCGGCGCGACGGCGAGCGGCAGCCGGGTCACGCGGTCGGCGCCGACGCGCTCGCGCGCCCGCCGCTCGAGCCACGACAGCGCGAGGTGCGGCATCAGCGGCGAAGGGACGATCGCGTCGTCGACGTCTCCCTCGCGTGCCCGCGCGCGTGCGAGCTCGGTGTCGAAGTAGTCGTCCCAGTCGGCGACGACGAGCTCCGCGCGATCCTCGGTCGTCGCTATCGTGCGCGCCACCGCGCATTCCGGGTTGCGATCCACGACCACCAGCCTCCGCCAGCCGATCGCGGCGGCGCGGCGGCCGCGGTGGAGCTGGCGCAGGTAGTAGCCGCCGTAGCACCCGCCGCCGACGATGGTGATGGTGCCGTACGTCCGTCGGTCCCCGCTCGCGGCGATCATCGGCGCACGTGGCGCCCGCCGTCCACGATGATCGTCTCACCGGTCACGTAGTCGGCACCGAGCAGGTAGAGCATCGCGCCGGCGACGTCGTCGGGACTGCCGAGCCGGCGCAGCGGGGTCGTGTCCTCCAGCCGGTCGGCGGAGTCACCGTCCCAGTGCTCGGGGAGCAGCACCGCTCCGGGCGCGATCGCGTTGACGCGCACCGCGGGGGCGAGCACGCGCGCGAGCGAGCGCGTCATGTGAACGATCCCCGACTTGGTGATCCCGTGCGGGATGTACGCGGGCCACGTCTCGAAGGCGGCGAGGTCGGCGATGTTGACGATCGCGCCGCCGCGCGCGACGAGGTGCGGCGCCGCGGCCTGCGCGAGCATGAATGGGGCGCGGAGGTTGAGCGCGAACATCGCGTCCCACGCGGCCGCGTCCACGCTGCCGAAGGGCGTGCGCTCCATGACGGCCGCGGAGTTCACGAGCACGTCGAGCGCCCCGAAGCGCGCGACGACTTCGTCCACCAGCGCGGCGGGCGCGCTCGCCGCCGTGAGGTCGGCGGCGAAGGATTCAGCCTCCCCGCCGGCATCGCGAACGAGCGCGCAGGTCTCGCGGGCACCGCTCGCGCTGCCGTTGTAGTGCACGGCGACGCGCGCCCCCGCCCTGCCTAACGCGAGCGCCAGCGCGCGTCCGACACGGCGGCCGCCGCCGGTCACGAGCGCGACGCGGCCGCCGAGCTCCATGTCAGGCTCCCCCGACCGCCGGCGCGGCGCGACGCTCGGCGAGACGCGCCGTCTGCGCCTCGAGCACGGTCATGGGAACCTTCATCCCGCCGATCACGCGCGGCCCCTCGGTCGCGCCGTGCCAGTCGGATCCGCCGCTCGCCACGAGCCGGAAGTGATCGACGAGCGCGCGCAGCCGGCGCACCTCGTCGGCGCTGTGGCTCGGGTGCCAGACCTCGAGCCCGTCGAGGCCGAGCGCGACTGCGCGCTCGACACGCGTGCGGGTGAAGTCGGGGCCGGGATGCGCGACGATCGCGAGCCCGCCCGCATCGTGCACGAGCTCGATCGCGTCCTTCAGCTCGAGCCGCTGCTTGGGGACGTTCGCCGGCTTTCCCTGGCCGATGAAGCGGTCGAACACCTCGCGCGGATCGAGCGCCCATCCACCGTCGACGACGGCGCGCGCGACGTGCGGCCGGCCGACCGCGCCCCCGCCGGCCGCGGCGAGCACGGCGTCGAAGGTGACGGGAATCCCGATCGCGTTGAGCTTCGCGACCATCTCCTTCGCGCGGCTGACGCGCGTCGCGCGAAACTCCTCCATCGCGCCCTCGATGCGCTCGGGACGCTCGAGGTGAAGGCCGAGGAGGTGAATCTCGCGCTCGCCCTCGTAGGCGCTCAGCTCGACGCCGGTGATGACGCGGACGCCGAGCGGCGCGGCGGCGGCGCGCGCGGCGGCGACGCCGGCGATCGTGTCGTGATCGGTGAGCGCGATCGCGCTCAGCCCCGCCGCGGCCGCGGCGGCGACGACGTCCTCGGGCGCGCGCGCGCCGTCGGACGCCGTCGAGTGCATGTGCAGGTCGACGTAGCGCGTCACGGGCGGGAGGCCCTCGCCCGTGGGCGCGGTCACGGCCGGTAGCCCGCGTCGGGCGACGTATCGCTCGGCTGCGAGAAGGCGAACAGCTCGCGCAGCTTCTCGTCGCTCAGCTCCGCGAGCGAAGCCTGCCGCGACCGCGTGGCCTGCGGCGAGTAGCGGGTGACGCGCACTTCCATGCCCGCGCCGCTGCCGCGCGCGAACACGAGGCCGAACTCGTCGCGGTCGAGCTGCGTGACGCGGCCGCTGGACTGGACGCGCCACTGCTGGCCGCCGATGTCGATGGTACGGAATGGCATGTGGCTCAGAGCTCCACGAGCTTGTAGATGCGCGCCGGGTCGACGATCGACTCCGGCGCCGCGGCATGGGCCGCGGTGAGCGTCGGCGCGTCGGGCGCCTCGAAGAACTCGAGGAACGCGCCGGGGAGACCCATCTCCTCGCACGCCCAGAAGCTGCAATTCGCGCGCTTGTAGTAGTCCCGCTTCGCCCGGAGCCGCTCCATGTAGTTCTTGCGGTCCTGCGGGGGGACGATCTTGCGATGCATGGTGAGGACGCGGGACATGGTCAGAGCGCGGTCTCGGGGAAGGACTCGAGGGTCTGCTTCACGTCCGCCATGAAGCGGTCCGCGTCGGCGCCGTCGACGATGCGGTGGTCGAAGGAGATCGAGAAGTAGGCGCAGGTGCGGATCGCTATCGTGTCCTCGCCGTCGGGCCCGGTGATCACCTTGGGGCGCTTCTCGATGGCGCCGAGCCCCATGATGGCGGCGGTGCCTAACGGGATGATGGGCGTGCCCATCAGCGACCCGAAGACACCCGGGTTGGTGATGGTGAAGGTCGCGTTCTGCACCTCGGCCGGCTGCAGCTTCTTGGCGCGCGCCCGCGCCGCGAGGTCGTTGAGCTGCTTCGTCAGCCCGGCGAGCGACAGGTTGTCGGCGCCCTTGATGACGGGGACGATGAGCCCCCAGTCGAGCGCGACCGCGATGCCGACGTTGTACTGCTTCCGGAAGATGATGCTGCGGCCGTCGTGCGCCGCGTTCAGCATCGGATGACGCTTGAGGCAGTCGGTGACCGCCTTGATGACGAAGGGCATGAAGGTCAGCTTCTGCCCGGTCTGCTGCTCGAAGGCGGCGCGGTTCTTCTGCCGGATGCGCGCGATGCGCGTCAGATCCACCTCGAAGAAGGAGGTGACGTGCGCCGCATGCCGCCGCGCGTTCACCATGTGCTCGCTGGTGAGGGAGCGCATCTTCGACATCGGCTCGACGACGTCTCCGTCCCACCCCTGCGGGAGCGGGAAGCCCTGCTCGGCCCCACCACCGGCCGGCGCGTAGGCCGGACGCGCGGCGCGCGAGGCGGTGCCCGACTCCAGCGCCTGCATGATGTCGCGTTTCGTCACGCGCCCGGCGATCCCGGTCCCGCTCAGCGCCGCGATCTCGATCCCGTGCTCGGCGGCGATCTTTCGCACCAGCGGCGAGGATTTCGCGCGGAGCCGGCCCTCGAGGGTGTCCGGCGCGGGCGCGGGAGCGGCGGCGCGCGATGGAGCGGTGGCGGGAGCGGGGGAAGGATGCTGCGCGGCGGCGGGAGCGGGTGCATTCTGCTTTTGGGGGGGGCCCCCCGCGCCCGGAGCGCCCGCCGCCGACGCGCCCGCCCCGTTCCCCGCCGCGCCCGCGCCCACCGCGGCGCTCTGCGTCGTCTCGATCCGCGCCACGATCGTCCCCACCGCGACCGTCTGCCCCTCGCCCACCACGATCTCGGCGAGCACGCCGGCGTTAGGCGCGGGGATCTCCGCGTCCACCTTGTCCGTCGAGATCTCGAAGATCGGCTCGTCGCGCTTCACCGCGTCGCCGACCTTCTTCAACCACCTCGAGAGCGTCCCCTCGGCGATCGACTCCCCCATCTGGGGCATGACCACGTCGATACGTGCCACCGGATACTCCTTTATTGAGCCGTGTTCCGCGTCGCGGCGCTTCCGCGCCGGAGCTTCATGAGAACCATCGTCGGCAGGAAGATCGCGCCGAGCACGCCGCCGATCAGCATATAGTACTGCCAGCCGCACGCCGGGAGCCCCTCCACCGGCGTGCAGCGCCGCGCCATGTCCACGCCCTTGGCCACCAGCACCGCGATCATCCCGCCGCCGAAGAACCCGACCACGAAGGTCAGGCACCCCACCATCGTGTTCCGCACCGCGGGATGGAGCGGCGGCGGCTCCGGCGCAGGCTGCGGCGCGCCTCGCTCTGCCATCGTCAGTACGCCGCCAGCGTGCGCGCGGCGCGCACCACGTCCGCCGTCTGCGGCAGCACGAAATCCTCGAGCGCCGGCGCATACGGGAGCGGGATGTCGTGCGCCGTCACGCGCAGCACCGGCGCGTCGAGCCAGGCGAACGCCATCTCGTTGATGCGGGCCGTGAGCTCCCCCGCGATCCCGCCGGTGCGCGTGTCCTCGTGCACGATCAGGACGCGGTTGGTCTTCTTGACCGTCGCGACGATCGCCTCGTCGTCGAGCGGGGCGAGGGTGCGCAGATCCACCACCTCGACCGAGAGCCCGTCCTCCTTCTCGAGCTGCTCGGCCGCCTCCAGCGCCTTCCACACCGTCGCCGCGTAGGTGATGATCGAGAGATCCGTCCCCTCGCGCGCGACGCGCGCCTTTCCGATCGGGACGACGTGGTCGCCCGCGGGCATCGTCCCCTTGATGCGTCGATAGAGATACTTGTGCTCGAAGAAGAGCACGCAGTCCTCGTCGCGGATCGCCGCCTTCATCAGGCCCTTCGCGTCCTCCGCCGTCGACGGGTACACGACCTTGAGCCCGGGCGTGTGGATGAACCCCGCCTCGGGGTTCTGCGAGTGGAAGGGACCGCCGCGCACGTAGCCGCCGGAGGGACCGCGCACCACCATCGGGCATGGCAGGAAGGCGCGGTAGCGCGCCGTCGCCACGTAGTTGGTGAGCATGTCGTACGCGTTGGCGATGAAGTCGATGAACTGCATCTCGACCACCGGCCGCATCCCCATGTGCGCCGCGCCCGCCGCCGCGCCGACGATCGCCGTCTCGCTGATCGGCGTGTCGATCACGCGCTGCTCGCCGTACTTCGCGAGCAGTCCCTCGGTGACCTTGAACGCGCCGCCGTAGGCGCCGATGTCCTCGCCCATGCAGAAGACGTCGGCATCGCGCTCCATCTCCTCGAAGAGCGCCTCGCGGATGGCCTCGAGATAGGTGACCTCGGCCATCAGGCGTCCTCCTGCGAGATCTTCGACTCCTGCTTCGCGTCGGCCTTGTAGACGCCCCACCCGTCCGCGGCACGCTCGCTCGACGTGACCGCGCCGCTGATCCCCTCGCGGTACCAGAGCGGGCGCGCCGCTGGCGGATCCGCGTACACGCCCGCGAGCGCGTCGAGCGGCTCGGGGAACGGCGACGCCTCGGCGACGTCGGTCGCCGCGTCCACCTCGCGGCGGACGCGCTCGTCCACCGCAGCGAGCTCCTTCGGATCGAAGCCGAGCTCCGTCGTGAGCCGCGCGAGGTAGCGGTCGAGCGGGTCGTTCTCGCGCGCCCAGCGCTCGATCTCGCCCTCGGGGACGTAGCTCTGGTTGTCGTGCTCCGCGTGTCCCTTCCGCCGATACGTCATCAGCTCGATGAGGGACACGCCTTCCCCGCGCCGCGCGCGATCCACCGCGCGCTTCGTCACGTCGTAGACCGCGAGGACGTCGTTGCCGTCGGCGCGCTCGCCCGGGATGCCGTAGCCGATCGCCTTGTCGACGAAGCTCTTCGCGAGCGTCTGCTTCGACGTCGGCGTCGAGTACGCGTAGCCGTTGTTCTCGATCACGACGACGAGCGGGCAGCGCTGCACCGCGGCGAAGTTGATCCCCTCGTGGAAGGCCCCGGTCGAGGTCGCGCCGTCGCCGACGTACACGAGGCCGACGCGGTCCTCGCCGCGCATCCTGAACGAGAGCGTCACCCCGGCCATCACCGGCACCATGTCGCCTAACGGTGAGATCTGGCCGAGGAAGCCGCGCGTCTTCCCCGCCGCGCCGACGTCGCCGAAGTGGATGTTCAGCTCGCGGCCGCGCGTGGGGGAGTCGCCCTTCGCCATGTACTGCTTCAGCACCTCGACCGGCGTCGCGCCCTTCACGAGCATCGCGCCGAGGTTGCGGATGAGGGGCGACATCACGTCGCGCTGCTCGAGGGCGAAGCAGGATCCGACCGCGTCCGCCTCCTGGCCGAGCGATCGGAACAGGCCGCCGACGACCTTCGTCTGGCGATAGAGGGCGACGAGCCGCTCCTCGAGGGTGCGCGTGAGGCGCATCCAGTAGTACAGCTCGAGCTGCTGCTCGCGCGTCAGCCGCGCGGCCGCGGAGCCCGGCGTGTCGTCGTCGAGGGGACGTGCGGTCCGCGCCGGCGCGGCTCGGCCGCCCTTCGCGCGGCTCGCCATCAGTACGACGCTTCGAGGGTGTGTGCGGGATCCTCGCGCCGGTGGCACTGCACGAAGAACTTCTTCACGTTGCGATCGAGGCGGCTCTCCCCCATCTGGTCGGTGTCGACCTCGATGAAGGTGTAGTGTCCGCCCTCCGCCTTGACGGTCAGCTTCATCGTGCCTAACGGCCCGGTGAAGCTGCGCGACCGGACCGCGGTCGCGCTCGCGCTGAGGCCGATCTCCGGGAAGAAGCGATCCGCCATGGCGAGGACCTCGGCCGGCGGCATGTGGCTGCGATAGAAGTGGCGCATCGGTCGTTGCGAGAAGCGGTGGGAACGGCGCTCAGGGAGTCGCCGCGGCGGCGCCGACTTCCTGCTGCCAGTCGGTCGCGCGCTCGATCTTCGTCGTCGGGAGCGTGTCGCGGCGGAACTCGATCCCCACCGCCCACTGCTCGGCGGTGATGAAGCGGAGCTTCGCCGTGTACGTCCCGACCTCGGGCGCGGGCTGGAAGGAGTCCCAGGTGCTCGTCCCCGCCTCGTTGTTGGCGAAGATGCGCCCTTCCCCCCCCTCCACCGGCTGGCCAGTCTCCTTGTCGATCACCGTGACGCGATAGAGCACGTCCTCGCGCGCGCGCGGCGGCATCGGGTCCGAGGTGATGCGGAACTCGAAGGAGGGGGAGAAGGTGCGGATGCTGAGGGTGCGCGGCGCGCGGTCGCAGGCCGCGACGCCGAGCGCGAGCGCCAGCCACGACACGACGACGAGCGACGTGAGAACTGCGGCACGTGACTGGCGCTTCATGACGGCGTCCTCAGGCCTGGTCGTCCACGTGAGTCACGGGCTCCTCGCCCATCAGCTCACGCAGCGTGTTCTTGAGCTTCGTCTGCTGGATGAACAGGTCGTGCTCCGGCGCCAGCGAGGGCTGCGCGCTCATCGGGCTCTTGTAGTAGAACGAGAGCCACTCCTGCACGCCCTTCATCCCCGCGCGCTGCGCCAGATCCGAGAACAGCGCCAGGTCGAGCACGATCGGCGCGGCGAGGATCGAGTCGCGGCAGAGGAAGTTCACCTTGATCTGCATCGGGTAGCCCATCCACCCGAAGATGTCGATGTTGTCCCACCCTTCCTTGTTGTCGCCGCGCGGCGGGTAGTAGTTGATGCGCACGACGTGCGAGAAGCCCTCGTACAGCGTCGGGTACTTCTCCGGCTGCAGGATCGTGTGCAGCACCGAGAGCTTCGACTCCTCCTTCGTCTTGAACGACGCGGGATCGTCGAGCACCTCGCCGTCGCGGTTGCCGAGGATGTTCGTCGAGTACCAGCCGGCGAGGCCGAGCATGCGCGCCTTGAGCCCCGGTGCGATGACGGTCTTCATCCAGGTCTGGCCGGTCTTGAAGTCCTTGCCGCTGATCGCGACGCCCTTCTCGTTCGCGAGCTGGATCAGCGCCGGGATGTCCACCGCGAGGTTCGGCGCGCCGTTGCAGAAGGGCACCCCCTCCATGATCGCGGCGTAGGCGTAGAGCATCGAGGGCGCGATCGCCTCGTCGTTCGCCTCCATCGCCTTCTCGAACTGCGCGAGCGTCGCGTGCTGCGGGCCGGGCTTGATGTAGATCTCGGTCGACGCGCACCACACGATCACGACACGATCGAGCTTGTTCCTCGCCTTGAAGTCGCGGATGTCCTGGCGGAGCTGCTCGGCGAGGTCGCGCTTCGTCTTGCCGGTCTTGACGTTCGTCCCCTTGATGCGGGTGACGTACTTGTTCTCGAACACCGCCGGCATCGGCTTGATGCTCTTCAGGAAGTCGGCGATCGGCTCGAGGTCGTGCTTCTCGAGCACGCCCGCCTTGCTCGCCGCGGTGTACGCGTCATCCGGGATGGGATCCCACGCGCCGAAGACGATGTCCTTGAGATCGGCGAGCGGGACGAAGTCCTTGATCAGCGGCGTGCGGTTCTCGCCGCGCTTGCCGAGGCGGATCGTCGCCATCTGCGTGAGCGAGCCGACGGGCTTCGACAGCCCGCGACGGACGCTCTCGACGCCCGCGATGAACGTGGTGGCGACGGCGCCGAGCCCCGGGGTGATGATGCCGAGGCGGCCGGTGGCCGGGCGGACGTTCGAAGAAGTGCTGGAACCAGGCACGAACGGTTCTCCGTGTGTCAGGAAGAGACGTGGCGCACGAGCGCCTGCGGGGGGGAAGTGGCGTCCTTCGCCGCGGCGCCGTTCCCCGAGGGGCTGGCGTCAGCCGGCGGAAGTGTCGGACGCGACGCGGCGTGAACTGCGATGAAGCGCTGCACCACCGTGATCCACGCCGTCACGGTGAGCAGGACGATGATGGCGGCCAGGATCCACCCGTTGAGGGCGAGACCGAAGAACGCCTGCGGTGCCGAGAGCAGGGTGACCCGCTCCGGTCGCTGGAGGACGCCGACCTTCGCGTCGATCCCGAGCGCCTCGGCGCGGGCGCGCGTGTACGACGTCATGTACGCGCCGACGAGACCGAGCAGCGTCACCACCTGCATGACGGTGCTCCCGTAACGCGCGCTCGAGCCGTAGAAGATGATCAGCCCACCGAGCACCGCGCCGTCGGCGACGCGATCGAGCGCCGAGTCGTAGAAGGCGCCGAAGGTGCTGCTCCGCCCCGTCCGCCGCGCGACGGTCCCGTCGAGGACGTCGAAGAACGCGGTGAGCCCGAGCCACCATCCCGCGGTCCGGATGTGCCCGGTCGCGTAGATCACCCCACCGACGATCGTGCAGAAGGTGCCGAGCGTGGTGATCGTGTTGGGATGGATGCGATGGCGAACCAACCAGTCGCCGATGGGACCGATGATCCGGAGGTATCCCTTCTTGATCCAGTCCCAGATGAGATTCATGCGTCAGGGCGGGGGCCGGCGCGTCGGCGCGATGCTGGCGTGGACACGCGAAGCGCGAAAACAAAAGGGCCGGAGCGATTCGCTCCGGCCCCATAAACTATCCCTCGTGGCGAACGCTAGCAACAGCGCCCCAACGATTTGCGCGGTCGGGCGCGCTTACGGAACCTGCCAGAGGTACGTACCCGACAGCACGACGTTGCTCTTGCTGTAGGTGTACTTGTCCGACATGCGCGTCGCCTTGAGGGTGACCGTCGATCCGGCGGTGACTCCCTTCACGGGAAGCGACATCGCGCTGCCGCCACCGACCTGGCCGAGGAAGACGTCCTCGCCGCCCTGGTTGACGTAGACGTTCACCGGCTCCGACAGATTGTTCGTGACGTTCACCGCCGCTTCGGCCGCCGCCGCTGGCGCGGAGCGGACCTCCACCTGGCGAGGGCCGCAGGCCACGGCCGCCGTCGCGAGGATCACTGCGGCAACGAGTGCTCTCATGTATCGCCTCCACGTGCGAGTTGATTGAAGCTCCGAGCGCACCATGGACGATCCGGGGCGCGCGCTCCCCCTCGGTGCAAAACGTATGCGCGAGTCCGCCCGCCGGCGAGGAGCATGCGCCCCCACCCACGGTCACGAGTGACGAAGGACACGCGAGCGCTGCTCCGAAATCCCGTGATTCCCCGACTCCGTGCGCGTCTGTAACTTCCGGGCGCTCGCCACAGCCGCTCCATTCCCGCAGCCCCCACCGCGCGCTCATGCCTCCTCGGCTACTCGCCGCTTCACGCCATTCCGTTCGCCGGGCTTCGCTCTCGATCGCCACCGTCGCGCTCGCCGCGTGCACCGTGACGAATTCGTCAGCCGGCCGCGCGGCCACGCCCGCCGCCCCGCGCCGGGTCCCCTCGCCCGACGTCCCGCTCACCGCGGCCCAGACGCGCTGGGTGGACAGCACCCTCGCCTCGCTGAGCCTGCGCGAGCGCATCGGACAGATGGTCAACGTCTGGGTGCTCGGCGACTTCACCAACGAGGGGGATCCGAGCTATCAGCAGGTGCTCGGATGGGTCGAGCAGGATCACGTCGGCGGGATGACGATGTCGGTGGGCTCGCCGGTCGAGGTGGCGGTGAAGGTGAACGCGCTGCAGCGGCGGGCGCGGGTGCCCCTGCTCGTCGCGTCGGACCTGGAGCCGGGACTGGGCCGCCTCGAGGGGGGCGTCTTCATCCCTTCGCTCCTCTACGGCGGGAGCGCCACCGTCTTCCCCAACGCGATGGCGGTCGGCGCGACGGACAGCGACTCGCTCGCGTACGCGGCGGCCCATGCGATCGGAAGCGAGGCGCGCGCGGTCGGGATCCAGGTCGTGTTCGGGCCGGTGGCGGACGTCAACAACAATCCGGCGAACCCCGTGATCAACACGCGCTCCTTCGGGGAGAGCCCGGCGGCCGTCGCGCGGCTCTCGTCGGCGTGGGTGCGCGGGCTCCAGGACGCGGGCGCGATGGCGACCGCGAAGCACTTCCCCGGCCACGGCGACACGGATACCGACTCGCACCTCGCGCTGCCCATCGTTCGCTCGGATCGCGCGCGGCTCGACTCGGTGGAGCTCGTCCCCTTCCGCGCCGCGATCGCGGCGGGCGTGTCCGCGTTCATGACGGCGCACATCGCGCTCCCGGCGATCGAGGGGAACAACACCCCCGCGACGCTCGCTCCCGGAGTCGTGACCGGGCTGCTGCGCGACACGCTGCACTTCCACGGCCTCACCTACACCGACGCGCTGACGATGGAAGCGGTCGGCGAGGGCTACACCGTCGAGCGGAGCGCGGTGCTCGCCGTGCAGGCGGGCGCCGACGTGCTGGTGAAGCCCAGCGACGTGAAGCGGGCGATCGACGCGGTGGAGGCCGCGGTGAACAGCGGGACGATCTCGGCGGCACGTATCGACTCCTCCGCGCGGCGCATGCTCGTCGCGAAGGCGCGCGTGGGGCTCGACCGCCAGCGCGTCGTCGATCTCGACGCGCTGCGTCGCGAGGTCGGATCGCCCGAGCACTGGGCGCTCGCCGACACGATCGCCGCGCGCGCGGTGACGCTGCTCCGCGACAGCGCGTCACTCGTCCCGGTAGCGGGGTCGGCGAAGCGGATCGCGGTGGTGAGCTACGCGCCCGAAACCGAGTTCCGCGCCGGACGGCTGTTCGCCGCGACGGTGCGCGCCTCGGTGCCGAACGCGCGCGTCGTGCGGATCTCGCCGCGCAGCGGGCGTCCCGAGCTCGACTCGCTGGCCGCGTCGCTCGCCGGCGCCGACGCGATCCTCGTGACGACGCACGTGCGCACGATCGAGGGGGCGGGCCGCTTCGCGGTGGCGCCGGCGGTCGCGCAGTGGATCGACTCGCTGGCGACGCGCGAGAAGGTGATCGTCGTCGCGCACGGCAATCCCTACGTGATCCGCCAGTTCCCGCGCGTCGGGAGCTACCTCGTCACCTACGGCGTCGGCGACGCGCTCGAGCGTGCCGCCGCGCGCGCGGCCCTCGGGCTCGCACCGATCACCGCGCACGCTCCGATCTCGCTTCCCGGATTCTTCGCGCGCGGCGACGGGCTGACCCGTTCCGCGCCTAACGCGACCGACTCGACTCGATGAATCAGCTTTCCCGACGCTGGATCGCGCCCGCCGGCCTCGCCGTCGCGGGCGCCGTCTGGCTCGCCTGCTCCTCGCGCGCTCCCGCCCCCGCCCCGTCGCCCGCGCCGATCGAAGCCGACACTGCCGGGCCCCGCGCCGAGCCGGCCGCTCCACCACGCGACACCGTCCCCCCGACACCTCCCTCTCCCTGGACGGACTCCGTCCTGCCGACGCTCTCGCTGCGCGCGAAGGCGGCGCAGCTCGTCGTGCGCTGGATCCCGGGGAACGCGGAGCCCGACGCGAAGGCGGCGCTCGCCGCGCGCGAGTGGGTGACGAGGGACTCGATCGGCGGCGTGATCGTCGGTCCCGGCACCGCGGCGCAGCTCGCGCGGACGACGAACGCGCTCCAGCGGGCGTCGGCGCTCCCCCTGTTCGTCGCGGCCGACCTCGAGTTCGGGGCGGGGCAGCGCGTCATCCCGGAGGGGACCTCGTTTCCCTATGAGATGGGGATCGCCGCGACCCGCGACACGAGCTTCGCGTGCGCGATGGGCCGCATCACCGCGCAGGAGGCGCGGGCCGTCGGGATCAACTGGACGCTCACCCCGGACGCGGACCTGAACACGCGCCCGGACAACCCGAGCATCGGCGTCCGCGCCTTCGCGTCCGACGCGCCGACGGTGGAGCGCTTCGCGATTCCGTACATCCGCTGCGCGCAGGCGAGCGGCGTGCTCACCTCGGTGAAGCACTTCGCCGGGCTCGGCGCGGTCGCGGTGGACACGCACGTCGAGCGCGCGATCCTCGACTCCTCGCGCGCACGGCTCGACAGCGCGGAGCTTCGCCCCTTCCACTCCGCCGCCGCGATCGGCGTCTCGTCGATCATGAGCGGCCATGTCGCGCTTCCGGCGCTCACCGGCGACTCGACGCCCGCGAGCCTGAGCGCCGCGCTGCTGCAGGGCGTGATCCGGCGCGACTGGCGCTACGACGGGTTGATCGTGACCGACGCGCTCTCCATGAAGGGCGTCGGCGACGCGGGGCCGGGGGACGCGGCGGTGCGCGCCCTCCTCGCCGGCAACGACGTCCTGCTCGACCCGACCGATCATCGGGCGGTGATCGACGCGATCGTCGCCGCGGTGAACGCGGGGACGATCACGCAGGCGCGGCTCGACTCCTCGGTGCGGCGAGTGCTGCGCGCCAAGGAGCGCGTGGGACTCGACGTCTCGCGCACGGTGGACACCACCGCGCTCGCCGCGACCTTCGACAACGCGCAGAACGACTCGCTGGCGACCGAGATCGCCCGCCAGTCGATGGTGCTGGCGCGCGACCGCGGGAGCGCGATCTGGCGTCTCCAGCGCGCGTCGAGCGTGCTCGCGATCCTCTACCTCGACGAGGGGAAGGAGCCCTACCCCGGCTCGCATCCCGGCGACGCGTTCGCGACGGAGCTGAAGTCGATCCTCAAGGCGCGTCACCAGACGCTGGCGACGGTCACGCTCACGCCGAAGTCCACCGACGCGGCAGTCCGCGCCGCGGCCGCCCGCGCGACGGACGCCGAGGCGGTCGTCATCGCGCACTACGCGCGGCCGGTGCCGGCCAAGGGATACGCGGGGGTCCCGCCGCGCATCGCGAGCATGACGAAGCGGATCGTCGCCGCCAGGCCTAACGCGATCGTCGTCTCGCTCGGCGATCCGTACATGGTGCGCCAGTTCCCCGAGGTGAACACGTACCTCCTCGGCTGGAACCCGCTCTCGCCGTGGAGCGAGCGCGCCGCCGCGCGCGCCGTGGCCGGCCGGCCGGAGCGCGACAGCCTCGTGGCGCGCCGCGTCACCGACACCGTGCGTGCCGTGCTCGCGGCGTACCAGGCGGACAGCGCATTCCCCGGCGCCTACGCGGTCGTCGGCACGCACGACCGCATCCTCGCCAGCGTCGGCGTCGGGCACGTGAACTGGGAGCCCTCCGCGGAGCCCAACGACAGCATCCTCTGGGACCTCGCCTCGCTGACGAAGGTCGTCGGGATGACGAGCGCGATGAACCAGCTCGTCGCCGAAGGGAAGGTGAAGCTCGACGCGCCGGTGCAGCGCTACCTGCCGAAGTGGAAGGACCCGAAGCGCTGGCGCGGCGCGAAGAAGCGGACGGTGACGGTGCGCGACCTGCTGACGCACCAGTCCGGGCTCCCCGCGTGGCGCCCCCTGCACAAGGAAGGAGTCAACCCCGACTCGGCGCTGAAGCTCGTCTACGCGACGCCGCTCGACACCGCGCCCGGGGTGCGCATGGTCTACAGCGACCTCGGGGCGATCCTCCTCGGCCAGATCGTCGAGAAGGTGTCGCACGAGAAGCTCGACGCGTACCTGCGCCGGCACGTCTGGCGCCCCCTCGGGATGCGCGACACGCAGTACAAGCCGGACAGCTCGCTCCTGCAGCGCATCGCGCCGACCGAGTACGACTCGTACCGGCAGCGGCTGATCTGGGGGACCGTGCACGACGAGAACGCCGCCGCGTTAGGCGGGGTCGCCGGGCATGCGGGGCTCTTCAGCTCGGCGCGCGACCTCTCGCGCTTCGCGCAGATGTACCTCAATTTCGGCAGGCTGGACGGCAAGCAGGTCCTCGACCGGAACACGGTCCTCGCCTTCCAGCGGACGCGCGACTCGTCGTTCTCGAACCGCGCGATCGGCTGGGAGAAGCCGACCGGTGGCAACTCCGCCGGGCGGCGGATGTCCCCGGCGGCGTTCGGGCATACCGGCTTCACGGGGACCTCGATCTGGATGGACCCGGCGAACGACGTGTTCGTCGTGCTGCTCACGAACCGCGTGAACCCCACGCGGCAGAACAACCGGGTCGGTCCGGCGCGCGTCGCCGTCGCCGACGCCGCGCTGTCCGTGCTGGAGACCGTCAGGCAGGGCGCAACGCCACTCTTCCCCAGGAACCCGAGCCGCACGCCATGACCCTCACCATCGTCGACTGGGCGCTCGTCGTCGCGTACTTCGTCCTCTCCGCGGGGATCGGCCTTCTCTTCACGAAGAAGGGAGGCGAGAGCCTCAGCGAGTACTTCCTCTCGGGACGCAACGTCCCGTGGTGGCTCGCCGGCGCGAGCATGGTCGCGACGACGTTCGCGGCCGACACGCCGCTCGTCGTGACGGGACTCGTCGTCGCGCACGGCGTCGCCGGCAACTGGCTCTGGTGGAACATGCTGATGAGCGGGATGCTCACCGTGTTCTTCTTCGCGCGGCTCTGGCGGCGCGCGCAGGTGATGACCGACGTCGAGTTCGCGGAGATCCGCTATTCCGGGAAGCCCGCGGCGGCGCTCCGCGGGTTCCGCGCCGTCTATCTCGCACTCCCCATCAACCTGATCATCCTCGGCTGGGTGACGCGGGCGATGATCAAGATCCTCACCATCTCGCTCGGGCTGCACGACGTGCAGATTCTCGGGATGACCGTCTCCGGCGAGGTCCTCGCGGTGGCGATCTGCTTCATCATCACCGTCGCGTACTCCTCGGCGGCGGGGATGTGGGCGGTGCTCTGGACGGACCTCATCCAGTTCGTCATCAAGATGACCGCGGTCATCGTGCTCGCGGTCTACGCGGTGAAGGCGGTGGGCGGGATGGGCGCGCTGAAGACGGGGCTCGCGGCGCACTTCGGGAGCGAGAAGGCGGCACTCTCGGTGCTCCCGGTGACCGTGTCGCCCACCGGTGGGCTGATGGGCTACGCGTGGATGCCCCTGCTCTCACTCGCCGTGTTCCTCGGCGTGCAGTGGTGGGCGGCGTGGTATCCGGGCGCGGAGCCGGGCGGCGGCGGGTACGTCGCGCAGCGCATCTTCAGCGCGCGCACCGAGCGTGACGGCGTGCTCGCGACGCTCTTCTTCCAGGTGGCGCACTACGCGCTGCGTCCGTGGCCCTGGATCGTGACGGGCCTCGCGACCGTGCTGCTCTACCCGAACCTCGCCGACAAGGAGAGCGGCTACGTCCACGCCTTCGTGGATCTGCTCCCGACGCCGTGGCGCGGCTTCATGATGGCGGGGATGGCGGCGGCCTACATGTCCACCGTCGGCACACAGCTCAACTGGGGCGCGAGCTACCTCGTCAACGACTTCTACAAGCGGTTCGTGAACCGCACCGGCACCGAGGAGCACTACGTCCGGGTTTCCCGGTGGACGACGGTCGGCCTGTTCATCGGCGCGGCAATAGTGACGATGAACCTCAGCTCCGTCGAGAAGGCGTGGGAGCTGCTGCTCGCGCTCGGCGCGGGGACGGGGCTGGTGCTCATCCTCCGCTGGTACTGGTGGCGCGTCAACGCCTGGTCGGAGATCAGCGCGATGACGTGCAGCTTCGTGATGTCGCTCTGGCTCTTCAGCTCGTGGGCGCCCGCGCTCGTGAAGGGCGGAGCGCCGGAGGCGGTGGCCTGGCGGATGATCATCACCGTCGCGGTGACGACGGTCGTCTGGCTCGTCACCACTCTCGTCACGCGGCCGGAACCGGACGCGATCCTCGACTCGTTCTACCAGCGTGTCCGGCCGGGCGGGCGGGGCTGGCTCCCCGTCTCGCGCCGGCTCGGCTACGGCCGCGAGGAGATCCCGGGTGGGCGGCTCGCCTGGACGAACTGGATCGCCGGGATCGTCGCGGTGTACGGATCGCTCTTCGGGATCGGGAAGCTGGTCTTCGGGGAGATCGCGACGGGGCTCGTGATGTGCGTCATCGCCGTCGTCGCCTTCGCCTGGATCGCCCGCTCGCTGGGCGGTGGGCGCGGCGGTGAGCCGGTGCGTGTCGCCGAGCCCGTTCCGGCGCCCGTCGCCGGGGACTGAGAAGGGACGTTCCGGTCGGCCGGTTTCTTGAAGGGCTCGCTGACCGACGTTATATTTCGAGCTGGAATTACGCGCGCGCCGCGCGCGACATGCATCTGGGAGGAATCATGAGCGCTGTTCAGCCTGAAGTCGTGCTCACCGTGACGGACGTCGCGGGGGCCGAGGTCAAGAAGTTCATGGAAGCGGAGGGTGTGAACCCCGAGGTCGGCGGGCTGCGCGTCAGCGTCCAGCCGGGCGGCTGCAGCGGGTTCAAGTACGGCCTCCTCATCGAGGATCAGCCGGCCGAGGACGACTTCGTCCTCGCGCAGGGCGGCTACCGGGTCTTCGTCGACCCGTTCTCCGCGCAGTACCTGAGCGGCGTGACGATCGACTACGTCTCGTCGATGCAGGGCTCGGGCTTCACCTTCAAGAATCCCAACGCCACCGGCGGCTGCGGCTGCGGTAGCTCCTTCACCGCGTAAATCGAATCATGCCACGTTCGGTCTCTGGCGTCCGCACGGACGCCGGTGCCGTGCTGGAGGCCCGCGATTCCCGTGAGGGTCGCGGGCCTTCGCGTGTCCAGCATGGTGCCACGGTCCCCAGTGAACGCATCCGCACCGTCGTGGTCGACGACCACGAGGGAATCGCCCGGCTCGTCGCGAACCGCATCGCGACGCTGATCCGCGAGCGCACCGCCGCCGGGGAGCGCGCGGTGCTCGGACTCGCGACGGGGTCGACGCCGATCGGCGTCTACCGTGAGCTGATCCGCATGCATCGCGAGGAGGATCTCAGCTTCGCGAACGTGATCACGTTCAACCTCGACGAGTACTACCCGATGGCGCCGGACAGCGTCCACTCCTACCACCGCTTCATGTGGGAGAACCTGTTCGACCACGTGGACGTCGATCGGAAGAACGTGCACATCCCGCGCGGCGACCTGCCGCGCGAGCGCGTCGACGACGCGTGCCGCCGCTACGAGGACGAGATCCGCCGCGTCGGCGGGATCGACTTCCAGATCCTCGGCATCGGCAAGACGGGGCACATCGGCTTCAACGAACCCGGGTCGGGCTCCGACAGCCGCACGCGCATGGTCACCCTCGACGCCGTGACGCGTCGCGACGCCGCCGCCGACTTCTTCGGCGAGGACTACGTGCCGCGCGAAGCGATCACGATGGGCGTCGCGACGATCCTCGAGGCGCGCGAGATCGCCATCCTCGCCACCGGCGAGCACAAGGCGTTCATCGTCCGCCGCGCGGTCGAGGGCGAGGTCGACGTCGAAGTCGCGGCGACCTTCCTCCAGGCCCACCCGAACACGACGTTCTACGTCGATCGCGCGGCCGCGGCGGAGCTGACGCGCATCAAGACGCCCTGGCTCATCGACGAGGTGCAGTGGACGCCGGACCTCACCGTCCGCGCCGTCGTCTGGCTCTCCGAGACCTCCGGCAAGGCGATCCTCCACCTCACGCAGCGCGACTACGCCGAGCACAAGATGTCCTCGCTCGTCGCGCGCTACGGAACCCCGGGCGCCGTGAACGGCGAGGTGTTCAACAACCTCGGCGCGAAGATCCGCGGCAAGAGCAAGCTGCCGCGCGGGCTGCGCACGATCTGCTTCTCCCCGCACCCCGACGACGACGTCATCTCGATGGGGGGAATCCTCCGCAAGTTCGTCGAGAACGGGAACGACGTCACCGTCGCGTACATGACGAGCGGCAACATCGCGGTGTTCGACCACGACGTCCGGCGCTACGTGGACTACACCGTGCGCCTCGCTCACAACGGCCACGGGGATGCGAAGGCAGCCGACGCCCTCGCGACGAAGGTCTACGACTTCTTCGACCGCAAGAGGCCGGGGGACGTGGACATCCCCGAGGTGCTCGACATCAAGCGCATCATTCGCGAAGCGGAGGCGATCAGCGGCATCGAGACCGTCGGTCTGCCCGCGGAGAAGGGGCGCTTCCTCAACCTCCCCTTCTACCAGACGGGGAAGGTGAAGAAGGACCCGATCGGTCCGGAGGATGTGGCGATCGTCCGCGCGCTGCTCGAGGAGCTGAAGCCGGAGCTGGTCTTCGTCGCCGGCGACCTCTCCGACCCGCACGGGACGCACCGCATGTGCAAGGAGGCGGTGGATCTCGCGCTCCAGGAGTACGCGCAGGCGGGGAACCCGCGACCGGAGGTGTGGCTCTATCGCGGCGCGTGGCAGGAGTGGCCGGTGACCGAGGCGACCTGGCTCGTCCCGATGTCGCAGGAGGAGCTGCGGCTCAAGATCCAGGCGATCTTCAAGCACCAGTCGCAGAAGGACTCGGCGCCCTTCCCGGGGAGCGACGACCGCGAGTTCTGGCAGCGCGTGGAGTCGCGCAACAAGGACACCGCGGGGATCCTCGACCGGCTCGGGCTGGCCAACTACTTCGCGATGGAAGCGTACGTCGTCGAGTAGCGGCGACCCACCGTCACCCCCGCTCGAATGACAAGCCACTTCGCGGCGATCGACCTCGCCGTCCTCCTCGCCTACCTGGCGGGCACGACAGCGTTAGGCATCTGGGTCGGTCGCCGCCAGCGCGACGCGCGCGACTACTTCGTCGCCGACCGGGCCATCCCGTGGGCGGCCGTGATGTTCTCCGTCGTCGCCAGCGAGACGAGCGCGCTCACCTTCATCTCGATCCCCGGGCTCGCCTGGGCGACCGACCTCGGCTTCCTCCAGGTCGCCGCCGGCTACATCCTCGGTCGCATCGTCGTCGCGAACGTGCTGCTCCCCCGCTACTACGAGGGCGAGCTCGTCACCGCGTACTCGCTGCTCGAGAAGCGCTTCGGCCTGACCACGCGCCGATTCACCTCGATCGTGTTCATGGTGACGCGCGCGATGGCCGACGCCGTGCGCGTCTTCGCCACGGCGATCCCCGTCGCGCTGATCCTCGGCTCTTCGGTGCGGCGCGAGCTCGTGATGCCCGTGGCGATCCTGATCCTCGGGCTGCTGACCGTCGTCTACACGTACCGCGGCGGGATGAAGGCCGTGGTGTGGACGGAGATCCTGCAGGCGGGCGTCTACCTGTTCGGCGGCGTCAGCGCCATCATGCTGATCGGCCGCGCGGTCCCGGGCGGCTGGTCCCACATCCTCGACATCGCGGCGCCCGCGGGGAAGCTGCGCTTCATCGACCCGAGCCTCTCCCTCCACAAGACGCACACCATCTGGTCGGGGCTCATCGGCGGCGCCTTCCTCTCGATGGCGTCGCACGGCGCCGACCAGCTCATCGTGCAGCGGCTGCTCTCCTCGCGCAGCCTGCGCGACGCGCAGAAGGCGATCATCGGCAGCGGGATCGTCGTCTTCTTCCAGTTCGTGCTCTTCCTGCTGATCGGCGTCGGCTTGTGGGCGCTCTTCCAGGGCCGCACCTTCGCGGCGCCCGACGCGGTCTTCCCGACGTTCATCATCGAGCGGATGCCGCACGGCCTGCTCGGTCTCATCGTCGCGGCGATCGTCGCGGCGACGATGAGCACGCACTCCGGCGCGATCAACTCCCTCGCCGCCTCGTCGCTGCACGACATCTACCTCCCCGTCACGAAGCTCGCGCCGGACAGCCCGCGCGCGCTGAAGATGGGCAAGATGTTCGCGCTCGGCTGGGGCGTCGTCCTCACCACGGCGGCGCTGCTCTTCAAGGAGCAGGGGACGTCGGCGGTCATCGTCGCGCTCGGGATCGCGTCGTTCACCTACGGCGCGTTGCTCGGCGGATTCTTCCTCGGCATCTTCGTGAAGCGCGCGCGGCAGCGCGACGCGATACTCGGGATGTCGGTCGCGATCTTCGTGATGGCGCTGATCGTTTTCGCGAAGCAGATCGTCGCCGCGGTGCCGCAGCTCCACGGGTTGCTCGGCGGCTTCGTCGGGATCGCCGTCTACTGGTACGTTCTCATCGGGACGCTCATCACCATGCTCGTCGGCACGCTCTCCTCGTTCATCGGTCCTCGCTCCGCCCCGGTCGTCGTGGAGGCGCGGTGAGCGCGATCGTCGTCGGGGTGGACGGCGGCGGGACGAAGACGCGCGTCGTCGTCGCCGACGAGAGGGGGAAGTCGCTGGCCGACGTCGAGGGGCCCGCGTCGGCGGTGCGCCCGGGACAGGCCGAGCGCTCCGCGGACGTGATCGCCGAGACGGTGAAGCGCGCCCTCGAGGAAGCGGAGATGTCGAGCGTCATGCCGCGCGTGCTCTGCGTCGGCGTCGCGGGGGTGGGGCGCGAGCCGGAGCGTCAGGCCCTCTGGCAGGCGCTCGCCGGCCGCGAGCTCGCGGAAGAAGTGCTCGTGCATGCCGACGCGACGATCGCCCTCGACGACGCCTTCGGCGACGGCGCGGGAGTGATGCTGATCGCGGGAACTGGCTCCGTCGCCTTCGGACGCTCGCCCGCCGGCGTGATCGCGCGCTGCGGCGGCTGGGGGCCGAACATCGGCGACGAGGGGAGTGGCGCCTGGATCGGACGGCGCGCGCTCTCCGTCGTCACCGCGGCGAGCGACGGTCGCGAGCCGGAGACCGCCCTCACCGGCGCGATCCTCACCGCCGCGCAGGTGAACGACGTGAACGATCTCATCGCCTGGGCGGCCGCGGCGACGCCGGCGCTCCTCGCGACGCTCGCGCCCGCGGTGATCAGCGAGGCCGAGGCGGGCGACCTGCGCTCGAACGCGATCCTCAGCATGGCGGTCGAGGAGCTCGTGCTGCACGTCCGCGCGCTGGCGCGCCAGCTCTTCGTCGACGAGCGCGCGGCGGTGCCCGTCGCGCTCACCGGCGGCCTGCTCCGGCGCGGCACCACGCTCCGCAAGCGGCTCGAGCAGCGGATGAAGAGCGCGGTGCCCGGCGCGCAGCTCCAGAGCGGCGACGTGGACGCGGCGCGCGGCGCGGTGCGCGGCGCGCTGCGCTTCCTCGGCGGGAACCCGGCGATCGCCTAACGCGCCCAGTCGGGGGCGGTGGCGCGCCGCGAGCCCGGATACGGCACCCTCGGCCCCTTCACCGCGACCCAGAGGATCCGGTTGAAGGTGTCGTCGTCGATGCGGTCCTCGAAGCTCAGGTCGAGACCCTTCGACGCCTCGCTCCCCGGTGCGCGCTTCGGCGTCCGCTCGTCGAGGGAGATCGACGACGTGAGCGCGGTATAGGGCTGCAGGTCCGGCGTGTCACGCCAGACGTCGCGCAACGGCTCCCCGAAGTGGTCGAACTGCGAGAGCGACCCGAGCTTGAGGATCCCCGCGATGGTCGCGATGACGTCCGTGGTGTTCGCCCAGCGGTGATGGACCCCGGCGCGCGCCCACGGCGAGATGACGAGCAGCGGCGAGCGGTGCGAGTCGACGTGGTCGGGCCCGTCCTGCGCGTCATCCTCGAGGACGAAGACGACGGTGCTCTTCCAGAAGGGTGACCGCGAGAGCGCCTCGATGACGCGGCCGAGCGCCAGGTCGTTGTCCGCCATGTGGGCGCGCGGCGTCGGTCGGCCGACCGCGGCGCCCTCCGTGTGATCGTTAGGCAGGCGCAGGATCTCGAGCGCCGGCATCGAGCCGCGGCGCGCGTACTCGTTCAGCTCCGCGATCCAGACGTCCGCGCGGCGTTGATCCTGGATGTGCAAGTCGAACCCCGGCGCGGCGGGGTTGGTGTTCTTCGCGAGGAAGGGCTTCACCCCGCGGTAGCCGGCGGGAAGGTCGTCGCGGTCGCCCTTCCCCGTGCCGATCACGAACTCGCCGTAGTTCCGGAAGGAGATCCCCGCCCGCTCGGCGAGGTTCCAGAGATAGCCGTTCCCGGGCTCCGCGACGTCGTCGTACGGCGTCTCACCCGCGACTCGCGCCGAGTCTTCGTCCTGTCGGTTGGTTCCCTCGAAGTCGTAGGTGCGCCCACGTCCCGAGTAGTTGGACTGCACCGTCTTCTCGACGTAGTCGGTGGCGTAGGCGGCGGTGGACCAGTTGTGGCCGTCGGCGCTCACCTCGGCGTTCACGAAGAAGCGGTCGTAGATCCCGAAGCGCTCGGCGAGCGCGTGATGGTTCGGCGAGATCGCGCGCGGGAAGAAGACGAGCGAAGTGTCGCCATCGGCCTGCGTCAGGTCGCCGAACACCTGGTCGTAGGTGCGGTTCTCCTTGATGATGTAGACCACGTGCTCGATCGGCGGGAAGGGACGCGTGGACGCCGGCCGCGATTCCCATCGGTTGGCCGCGACGACGCGTGCGCTCTGCGCGTCGAGCGCCGCTCCCGCGCGCGGCTGCGCGATCGTCAGCATCGTCCCCTGGAGCTGGCTGAGCGTGTACTGGTCGGGCCCGCGTCCGCGATGCCCGGGGTTTCCCTGCGCCGGATTGGCGGCCGGCGCGTAGCCCTTGGCCGAGAGCACGAGCAGCGAGTCCCCCAGCGTGGCGAGCGCGGTGGGATACCAGTCCACCGGCGTGCGACCGAGGAGAGTGTCGCGCGGCGCACCGCCGGCGACCCCGCTCGTGCGCTCGGACAGCAGGTACGTCGCCACCGCATTGTTGTCCGCTTCGGAGACGTACAGCCGCGTCCCGTCCGGGGAGAGCGCGAGCGCGTCAGGGGTGCTTCCCTCCCCCGGCCCCCCGGGTGGCGTGTCGTTGAGCTCCGCGAGCAGCGCTCCGGTCTTCGCGTCGAGAACGCTGATCCGATCGGTGCTCGACGATGCGACGAAGAGTCGCGGGGCATGCGCCGAGATCGCGATCGCGGAGGGATGACGTCCCGCCGCGAAAGGCCGCGGATTCCCGAGCGCGCCGTCGCTTCCGGGCTCGAAGCGCGTGACCGTCCGCCCACCCCAGGCCGACACGTAGACCCCGCCATCGACGTCCACCGCCACGGCGTACGGGTAGCGTCCGGCGGCCCAGCGGCCGATCAGCTTCCCGCTGGCGATGTCGAACGCAGCGACCGAGTCGGCGAGATTCTCGGCGACGTAGAGCCAGCGGCCGTCGGGCGAGAGCGCGACGCCCGCGGGATAGCGTGTCCCGCTCTCCTTCGGATCCTTCCGCGCGAGGACGAGCGAGTCGCGCAGCGTCGCACCGGACGCGCTCCAGTCGTAGACGTAGACGACGTCCTGGTTCCCCCCCGAGGCGTAGACGCGGCTCCCGTCCGGCGAGAGCGCGACGCCGACGAACGCCGCGCGCTGCTCGAGGAACTGCGACGCGCCGCCAGCGCGGTCGACGAGCTGCACGCCCTGCTTGCCGTAGCCGCTGAGCAGGATCGCGACGCGATTCCCGTCGCGCGACGTCGAGACGCCGAGCGGGAAGGAGCTCGCGAGCTTCGTCGAGGGTGCGACCGGGTCGAGGTAGCGCCCCGTGGGGAGCCGCTCGCGGTCGTCCGGCGCCGGATTTCCACCGCCGCGGCAGGAGGCGAGCGCGGTGGCGAAGAGTACGAACGACAGCGTGGCGGCGCGGCGCATGGCGGGATCCGGGAGGGAGAGGATGCGGGGGAGTGTAGAGCCGACGCCGCCCGCTGTCGAGTGCGTCTTGCGGGCTCGTGACGACGTCGTAACGTTGGCGCATCCACCCTCCGACCGGGGACCACCCATGCTCATCGCCCGTTCGCTCGCACTCGCGCTCGCGTCCACTCTGCTCGCTGCCACCGCCGCGGCACAGCAGCCGGGCGCGCCGCAGCCGACGCCCCTCCGCATCGCGGCCAGCAGCTACGCGACCGTCGAGGTCCACCTCAACGCGCGACGCATCGGCAACAGCTGGTACGAGGAGGACGCGAGCCTCAGCGGCCCGTCGCGGATCGCGATCGCATACGGCCAGCCGCACGCTCGCGGTCGCGCCGTCGAAGGGCGCCTCATTCCGCGCGACACCGTATGGCGGTTCGGCGCGAACATGGCCACGACGCTGCACACCGACGTCGACATCACCCTCGGCAACGTGAAGCTCGCGCGCGGCGACTACTCGCTCTTCGTGCTCTACTCCGGTACGGGGTGGCAGCTCATCGTCAACCGCGGTACCGGTCAGTGGGGCACCGACTACGACCAGAGCAAGGACGTCGGGCGCGTAGCGCTGACCGCGCGCACGATGGCCGAGCCTACGGAGTCGCTGACCATCTACCTGATTCCCGAGTCGGGCCGCCCGTCGCAGGGATACGCGGAGCTCCGTGGCGCCCTGCGCATCAAGTGGGGCACCACGGAGCTCTCGACGACCTGGAGCGTGGACCAATAGCCGTCAGCCGCGCGGCGGGGGAACTCTCCCGTTGAGGATGTCATCGAAGAGCTCGAGGGCGCGCGGATCACCGGACTGGCCGAGCCAGAACAGGGCCTTCGCGCGGACGCCGGGATCCTTGTTGGTCCGCGCGATCTGGATCAGCGGATCGATCCCCTCGCGCCCCTGGAGCTGTGAGAGCGCGAACACCGCGTGCTCCTTCACCTCTTCCTCGTCGCCGCGATCACCGCGATCGACGGCGAAGGGGTCGTCCGTACCCTCGAGCTTCGCGGCGGCGTAGCGGCTCAGCCAGAGCATCGTGTCGTTCCTGCGCGACGATCCACGGTTGCGCGCGATCCGCAGCAGCGCCGGCCAGGCGACCACGCCGCGCCCGAGCATCGCGGGGAAGATCGCGCGCCCCGCGATGCGCTCCGGCCCGTTGCGCTCGGCGAGGCCGAGCAGGAAGCCCGCGCCCTCCTCGGGCGAGACCTCACCGAGCTCGGTGCGACCGGCGACGGTGCGCACCGGTCCGAGGTAGTCGTGCAGCGCGACGATCTCTCCGGCCTCCTTGCGGAGGACGATCCGCACCGGCCCCTCGACGCAGGGCGCCTCGCGGCTCGCCGACCAGTCGCCGTTGATCTCGTCGTCGTGCACGCGGATGTAGCTCGCGCCGTCGCCGCAGGCGCCCTCGCGCGACGCGAACTCGAACTGCATCTCGCCGTCGCGGATCGCGGCGACGCGGTCGGCGAGCTTCGTCTGCGCGCCGGCCGGGAGCGCGACGAGGAGCAGCGCCGCCAGCTTCAGTGAATGCGTCATTGTCGCGTCTCCCCGATCACTGCCTGGTGATCATGTCGGAGATCATCCGCGTGATCGCGGGATCGTGCTTCTGCGCGAGCCAGAAGAGCGCTTTTTTCCGGAGCTCGCCCTCGTCGCTCCCGCGCACGATCGAGAGCAGCTTGTCCGTCGCGGCGCGGTCGTCACGCTGCGAGAGGACGAAGATGACGTGCTCCTTCACCTCCTCGTTGCGCACGTTGTCGTAGACGGCCGCGATGTCGGCGGTGGACGCCGACTCGCTCTGCCCCGCCCAGAAGACCGCCTTCTTCCGCGTCTCGACCGGCGCACGCTCGTCGCGCGCGACGGTGAGCAGCCACTTCTGGCTCGCCGCGTCGTCGCTCTGCGCCATCGACATCAGGATGTGGTTCTGGATCTCCTCGGAGTCCACCTTGTCGAAGAGCTCGCGCAGGAAGCGGAAGTCCTCCGGCGTCGCCGCGTCGCTGTGACCCAGCGCGAAGACCGCCTTCGCGCGCACCCCCGCGGGGGCGCGCGGATCCGCGGCGATCGCGCGGACTTCCTCTCGCCCGCGCTTGTCGTCGGACTGGCCGAGCCAGAACACGGCGCGCTCGCGTACCTCGCTGTTCGGCGCGTTGCGCGCGACGTCGATCAGCGCGGGCATCCCCGCTCCGTCGCGCAGCCGCGAGAGCGCGAACGCCGCCGCGCCGCCGAGATCGTCGTCGTCGCTGCTGGAGCGCGCGATGGCGAGCAGCGGCTGGACGTACGACGCGTCGCCGAGCAGCCCGACCCACGTCAGCGCATGGTGCCGGACGTCGCTCGACGCGGAGGCGCGCTGCGCGATCTGCATCAGCCGCGGCGCGACGTCGATGCTGTCGGCGATCGTGGCGGCGAGGAGGACGCGGCGCCCCGCACGTCCGCTGGTCCGCTCCGCGAGATCGAGGAAGTACCGCGCCGCTTCCGGCGCGGAGACGGTGCCGAGGTCCGTCACCGATCCACCCGGATCGCTCCAGCGGCCCCCGACGCGCACCTGGATGAAATCGGCGCCGCTGGCCCCGACGCGCAGCGTCACTCGCGCGGGGCCGGACTCGCAGACGGTGGCGTTCCCGCCGCCGTAGCTCTCCATCGTGTTGTTCAGGAAGAAGACGCCGTCCACCGAAACGCCGTCGTGCCTGTCGCCACAGACGCCGCTGCGTACCGCGTAAGACATCCGCACCTCTCGTCCGTCCGCCGCGGCGATGCGCGACGCGAGTGACTGGGCTTCCGCCCTCGGCGCGGCGGCGGCGAGCGCCGCCACCGCCACGATCGCGATCGATCTCATCGTCGCCCTCACTGGTTGATGATGTCGAGGAGCAGCTGCTTCACGCGTGGGTCGTTCTTCTGCGCCAGCCAGAAGAGCGCCTTCTTGCGCATCTCCGTGTCCGGGTCGCTCTTCGCGATCTGCAGCAGCTTGTCGCTCGCCGCGGGCTCGCGGCGCTGCGAGAGCACGAAGATGAAGTGCTCGCGCAGCTCCTCGTCCTTCAGGGTGTCGTAGAGCGGGAGGAGCTGGCTGATGGAGATCTCGCTGCGCTGCCCGGCCCAGAAGAGCGCCTTCTTGCGCGTCTCGACCGGCTGCTTCTCGTTGCGGATCACGTCGAGCAGCCACCTGTTGGCCTCCTCGCCGCGCGACTGCGACATCGCCTGGATGATCGCGTTCTGGATGTCCTCGTCGTCGGTCTGGTCGAAGAGCGAGCGCAGGAAGGCGAGGTTCTCCGGGTTGCGGCCCCCCTGCTGGCCGAGCCAGAACACCGCCTTCGCGCGCAGCTCGCCGGGCGCGTCCTTGCGCTGCGCGTAGGCGCGGAGGATGTCGAAGGCGCGCGACTCGCCGGTGTTCGAGAGGGCGAAGATCGCCTTCTCCTGGATGTCCTGGTCGTTCGAGGTGCGGAGGATCGAGTCGAGCGCGGAGACGGCGCGGTCGGAGTGGACGTTCGAGAGCCAGAACACTGCCTGCTCGCGAACCTCCTGGTCCGGGTCGTTCCGCACCACGTCGAGCAGGATGCTCTCCGTCTCGCTCGTCTGCTTCTGCGCGACGAGGAACACCGCCTTGCGGCGCAGCACCGCCGAGCATGCGTCGCGGCGCGCGAGGACCTGCTTGAGGATCGGCATCGCCTCCTCGGAGTTCATCTGCATGAGCGACATCAGCGCGGACACGCGGATGTCGCTGTCCTCGTCGTCGTCGCTCGCGCAGGTGGGAGCGCCGCGAGCGCTGTCACGATTGGCCTTGTCGAGGAGCCGCTGGGTCGCCGCGGCGTCGCCACGCTTCGCCAGCGCGCCCTGCACGTCCGTGAGCAGGGTGCGCGAGTCGCGCGTGCTCGGCGCGTCGGGGAAGCGCTCGATCTGCTCCTGGAGCACGCTCTGCGCGGTGCGGAGGTCGCGCTCGCCCCCGAGCCGGCGCAGCGCGAACGCCTGCCAGTACATCGCGTCGGGGACGTACTGCGAGTCCGGATAGCGCCGCCGCAGCTGCTCGAAGAGCTGCGCCGCCTTCCGGTTGTTGCCGTCGTTGAGAGTCTGGCGGGCGAGGCGGTAGAGCGAATCGGCGGGATCGGCGCGGTATGCCCGCTCCCAGCTCGGGGCGAGCGCGCGCGCCTCGAGCGCGGCGCCGGGCTGCGGCACGTCGGCGACGCGCGCGTAGCCCTGCGCGCCGACGACTCCTCCGATGGCGATGGCGATGGTCGTGAACAGACGCATGGTGGTCTCCGTCAGGTACCGGGCGTGATCGCCCGAAGTCGAGTCATGAGCTGGCGACGCTGAACCGCGTCGTCGATGAGTGAGAGATCGGCCGCCTGTCCACGCGCCCCCGGAAGGCGCGCGATCTGCGCGAGCACGAGCTCCAGGTCGTCCAGCAGCTGCTTGAGCTGTGGGTCGCTGCCGGCCGGCGAATCCTGGAGCATTCGCGTCGTGCCCAGCAGGTCTCCCGCCCACCTCGCGATGGTCGTGTCGCTCCGCCCGGCACGGACGTCCGTCCGCAGCGAGACGAGAAGCATCTCGGTCGTCGCCAGGTGCTGCATCGTCGCCACGCGGTAGGGGAGCGCCGACTCGCGCTCCACGCGGGACTCCCCGCCGCTCGCTCGCGCGCCGCGGGGCGCGCTGGCGAGCGTTGCCGTCGAGTGCATGCCACGCTCGACGGGCTTCTGCGTGCCTTCCGGCGGCTGGCCGGGAGGCCCGTTGTTCCCGCTGCTCGCCGACGCGACCGTCGTCGGCTGCTGCGATGTGGTGCTCTCGGTCGCGGATGGCGCGGGCGTCGCCCCCGTCCCCGCGGCGGCGACTGTCGCGGGCGCGGCCGTGCGATCCGAGCTGCTGCTCCGCCCGATCACGATTCCGATGAGCAGCGTCGCGGCGAGCGCGCCGCCGACCCCCGCCCAGCGCCACCAGACGTTCGGCGGACGGCGCATCGGGATCACCACGGGCGCGGGCGCCGCGGGGGGCTGACGCTCCGCTGCGCGCGCCGCGGCGATCGCGGCCCACATGTCCTCACGCGGCGTCTCCGGGGCGCGGTTGTGCTCGCGCGCCAGCGCGTCCAGCGTCTCGTCGAAACGGTCGTCGATCATGATGCCCACTCTCCAGCGAAAGCCCGCAGGGCCTCGCGCAGCTTCGCTCTCGCGCGCGAGAGCTGCGCCTTCGACGTGCCCGGCTGGACGCCGAGCACCTGCCCGATCTCCTCGTGCGTGTATCCTTCCGCGTCGTGCAGCAGGAACACGGTCCTGTATCCCTCCGGCAGCGCCTCGATCGCCGCGGCGAGCCTCGTCTTGAGGTCCGGCTCCGCCTCGCGTCTCCGCGCTCCCACCATCATCGCATCGTCGAGCGGTGCTTCGCGCTCTCTCAGCTTCTTCACCTTGCGCATCCCGTTGAGGATCACCGATACCGCGATGGAGTGAAGCCAGGTCGAGAACTGCGATTCCCCGCGAAAGTCGCTCAGCCTGCTGAAGGCCCGAATGAACGCGTCCTGCGTGAAGTCGCGCGCCTGCTCGTCGTTCCCCGAGAAGCGGAAGGCGAGCCGGTAGACGCGGTCGACGTGCGCGTCGTACAGCGCACGTTCGGCGGCTGGGTCACCCGCGCGAGCGCGGGCAATGAGCGCGTCTTCCAATCGGTCTTCCGCTGGTGGCAGGGTCACGTTGCGTTCGGCCGACCTCTCTGACAGAGGTCCCCGGAAAAGGGTTGCGTCGGGTGCCGGCCGGCTGAGGGCGGCGCTGGCACCGGGCTGGCGGAACGGTGTATCCGTCCGGATGCGCTCCGCTACCCCGCCCCTTCTTCGTGGCCTGGCCGCGATTGGTTTCGCCCTCGCGGCGGTGACTGCTGCTGCCCGCGCCCAGGGAGCGGGGGGCGACAGCGCCCGCGCGCCACAGCGCCCCGACGAGGAGTCGGTCTGCCTGGGATTCGCGTTCGGCGCGTTCACGCCGAAGCTGGACTGGGAGAAGGCGGGGCACGCGCCGGTGCGCGACAGCTCGACGCTGCAGCACGCGCCCGCCGGCCGCGACTGGGCCGCCGACGTCGCCGCCCGGCAGGACAGCATGCTCTACCTCTTCCCGGCGTGGTGGCCGGTCGGCGTGCTCGTCGAGCTGCCTAACCGTCGTCCGGCCTACGGCGACACGGTGAGCGGACGCGCGACCGCGCTGGTGTCGCGCGGGGATCTCGTCCCGCCCGTCGCGAGGGTGCGCGCCTGGCGAGTCTCGTGCGGTGGCGCACCGAGGACGAACCCCGCGGAGCAAGCGAAGCCAGCCGACAAAATCTCGCCGGAATTTTCGCCGAAGACTGGAACGCGCCCGGTCACATCGGGTATACTTCGCCGTTCGCCCTGATCATTCCACCCGATGACGAGGAGGTGATCCATTGTCTACTGACCAGCGTACGGCGCGGATCGCCGGGAGCCGCTAAGCAGGCTCTCTGCTACGCAGTGACCGGACGACTTCGCGCCGCTCGGTCAAGGAATCGAGGGGTCCCGCGCCAGGGAGCGCAGGACCCCTCGGTGTTTTTCCGCCGTCGTCGGGCAGGAGGCTGGAAGCAGGAGGCTGGAAGCTGAAGGCCTACAGCCTCCTGCTTCCAGCCTCCTGCCGCCAGCCTCCTGCCACTAACGCTCCGGCTGGTGCTTCAGCCTGGCGACCATCGGACCGATCGCCTGGATCACCTGGTGATCTCCCTCATGCAGCATCGCCGCGAGGATGTGCTTGCAGTCGCGGTCCCGCCATGTGTAGTCGCCGCAGTCGCAGCGCGGGCGCGCGCCGTTGGCGCCCAGATCCACCCAGTGCTCGTGTGCTCCGCCGCTCACCCTGAAGCGCCGCGGCCCGACGCTCTCGCACACCAGCTGCACTCCGCGCTCGAGGCGGTCGAGATCGACCGCCACCACCGGCGCATTCATCGCCTGCATCATTTTTTCTGCTCCCGTCCCTTCTGACCGATTCGCAAAAAGGGGCACCCGAGAGGGTGCCCCGACTCGTGTCTGTGATACCCCGCCGGGCGGCGCAGGTTGCGGGGAGAAAGGCGTGACCGGCGGGGGTGGCACCGGATCGCTCCGTGAGGCGCTTGGGCCCCGTAGCGCAACGAGCTGCCTTCGCCGTTGTCATTGAAACACGAAGGTCACGAAGCCCACGAAGTGTGCTTCAGCAACATCCTTCGTGCTCCTTCGTGAGCTTCGTGTTTTAACAGCTGTTGCCGAAGCCTGTCGGGCCGCCGGCCCTAGACCCCCTGCAGCTCCCCCCGCCGCTCGATCGAGTGCTCGACGTCGGTGCCGAGCACTCCCTCCCAGCGCGCCATCACGACCGTCGCCAGACAGTTGCCGAGGACGTTCAGCGAGGTGCGCGCCATGTCCATGATCGCGTCCACGCCGAGGATCACCGCGATCGCCTCGATCGGCAGCTTGAACTGCGTCAGCGCGCCGGCGAGGATGACCAGCGATGCGCGCGGCACCGCGGCGACGCCCTTCGACGTCAGCATCAGCACCAGCATCATGAACAGCTGCTGGCCGATCGGCATGTCGATCCCACCCGCCTGCGCCGCGAAGACCGACGCGACGGCGAGGTAGAGGGTGCTTCCGTCGAGGTTGAACGAGTAGCCCGTCGGCATCACGAAGGCGACGATGCGCTTCGGGACGCCGATGGACTCCATCGCCTGCATCGCCCGCGGGAGCGCCGCCTCCGACGACGCCGTCGTGAAGGCGATCAGCCACGGCTCCTTCACCGCGTTGAAGAAGCGCCGCAGCGGCACCTTCATGATCAGCGCGATCGGCAGCAGCACGAAGAGCGCGAAGGCGATGAGAGCGACGTACAGCGTGCCGAC
>DASVXU010000138.1:0-1863 GCA_036392515.1 Gemmatimonadaceae bacterium
GACTCGCGCACCCCGCGCAGGTTCACGACGGCGAGCAGCGTGATGGAGAGGACGCAGAGCGCCGTCGTGTGGCGCATCAGCGCGGGATACGCCGAGGTGATCGCCGCGACGCCGCCGGCGATCGACACCGCGACCGTGAGGATGTAGTCGGTGAGCAGCGCCGCCGCGGCGACGAGCCCCGCCCTCGTGCCGAGGTTCTCCTTCGCCACCGTGTACGACCCGCCCCCGCCCGGATACGCGAAGATCGTCTGCCGGTACGAGATCCCGACGAGGATCATCAGCCCGACGATCACCGCCGAGATGGGGAGCACGTAGCCCAGCGCGGCGGCGCCGATCGCTCCGCCGAGGACGAAGAGGATCTGATCCGTGGCGTACGCGACCGAGGAGATCGCGTCCGAGGAGAGCACGGCCAGCGCGGTCTTCTTGTTCAGCCGCTCGTGCTCGAGTCGCTCGCTCGGCAGCGGTCGGCCGAAGAGGAGGTGCTTGAGGCGGCGGTAGGCGGCAGGCATGGCTGCATCAAGGTTACCGCGGCAGCCACAAGGATTTCACAAGGATCGGGGAGGCGACCACGACTCCCGGAACGGCGGCTCGGCATGGAAACACGAAGGACACGAAGCGACACGAAGGATGTCGCAGTCGCATCCCTTCGTGAACCTTCGTGTCCTTCGTGTTTCAAGAGCAGTTTTACGAGAACGCGTTGATCCCTTCCCTAACGCTCCCAGCGCAGGCTGACCGCGAGGAACCCCCCGATCGGCGGCATGTTCAGCATCTCGCCGTGCGACAGCCCGAAGCCGCAGGCGGCGTTCGGCACGTAGAGCGACTGCCGGCCGCTGGCGATCCAGCCGTTCGCGAAGACGCGGCCGCTGCGGCAGGTGAAGAAGTTCTGCAGGCTCACGTTGAGCCGCGTCCCCTCGAGCGGGAGCCGCGTGCTCGCGCCGAGGTCGAAGCTCGTGAAGGTCGGGATGTGACCGAAGTGCACCCCGGAGCGGAAGTTGTAGCCCGCCACGTGCCGCGCGCTCGTTCCCACCGACACCGGCGAGCCGCCGATGTCGGTGACGTCCAGCCCCGCGCTCCACTTGAAGGTCGGCGAGTTGAACGCGGTCGCTTCGGCGATCGCCGCGGCGGGGAGCGACGACTGCGCCTGGACGTCCTTCAGGTGCTGCCAGCTCGTCGAGCCGGAGAGCGTCGCGCCGGGCGAGAGCGCGTAGCGGAGCCCGACGTCGAGGCCGTCGATGCGCGCCTTGCCGAGGTTGAGATACGTCAGCGTGAACTGGTCGCGCCCCGTCTCGCTCCCGAACTTCCGCCCGTCCGAGTACGCGAAGCTGTTCGCCAGCGGGTTCGCGACGTTGACGAGCGGGGTGATGAAGCTGCGGAAGAAGGCGCGATAGGCGGCGACGTCCACGTAGAGCGCGCCGCGCACCACACCCTTGTAGCCGACCTCGTAGGTGCTGTTCGTCTCCGGAACGATCGGATCGTAGGTGCGGAGCGTGTTGCCGAGCGAGTCCTTGATCACCAGCCCGTTGTGGTTGCCGATCACGCCGACGCCGACCGACGGCGAGAGGGGGCTGAAGTCGGGGAAGTAGAAGCGCGTCTGCAGGACGTTAGGCGACTTGAAGGCGCGATTGAAGGTGAAGCGCAGCGTCTGATCCGGCGCCGGGGTGAAGAGCAGCCCCGCCTTCGGGCTCCACTGCGCGTGGTAGTAGTCGTGCTTGTCGTAGCGCCCCGCGCCGACGAGCCGGAACATCGGCGTCAGCTGCTGCTCGAGCTGCGCGTACACCCCGCGCTGCGCGAAGGTGATGTCCTTCCCCGTCAGCCGGTCGGCGAGCCAGTGACGGTGGCTGTTGACGTCGTCGTGCCGGAACT
>DASVXU010000139.1:0-11322 GCA_036392515.1 Gemmatimonadaceae bacterium
TCGACCACGCCGTAGCGCTCCGGGTCGGTCACGGGGTAGGCGAAGACGGTGGCACCGCTGGCGCGCGCCGCTGCCGTCTGCAATCGGCGGCCGAGGTCATGGCCGTAGAAGATGTTGTCGCCCAGCACCAGCGCGCTCGGCGAGTCGCCGACGAACTGCTCGCCGATGATGAAGGCCTGCGCCAGGCCGTCCGGGCTGGGCTGCACGGCGTACTGGATCTCCATGCCCCACTGCGAGCCGTCGCCCAGCAGCTGCTCGAAGCGCGGCGTGTCCTGCGGCGTGGAGATGATCAGCACATCGCGTATGCCCGCGAGCATCAGGGTGGAGAGCGGATAGTAGATCATCGGTTTGTCGAACACCGGCAGCAGCTGCTTGCTGACGACGCGCGTGATCGGATAGAGCCGCGTCCCCGATCCGCCGGCGAGGATGATTCCCTTCATCGCGCCGCTCCGAGCCCGAGCCGCTCGCCGCGGTAGACTCCACTGCGCACCCGCTGCCACCACTCCGGATTGTCCAGGTACCACTGCACGGTCTTTCGCAGCCCGGTCTCGAAGGTCTCGCGCGGCGTCCACCCCAGCTCGCGCTCGATCTTCGACGGGTCGATCGCGTATCGCTGGTCGTGCCCCGGACGATCCTCGACGAAGGTGATGAGCTGCTCGTGCGAGCCGAGCGACGGGTTCGGCCGCAGCTCGTCGAGGAGGCGGCAGATCGCGCGCACGACGTCGATGTTCTTCCGCTCGTTCTTCCCGCCGACCGCGTACGTCTCCCCCGCCCGGCCACGCTCGGCGATCGTGAGCAGCGCATCGGCATGGTCCTCGACGTAGAGCCAGTCACGGATGTTCGTCCCCCGACCGTACACCGGGAGCCGCTCGCCGGCGAGCGCGTTGAGGATCGTGAGCGGGATGAGCTTCTCCGGAAACTGGCAGGGCCCGTAGTTGTTCGAGCAGTTCGACGTCAGGGTCGGCAATCCGTAGGTGTGATGCCAGGCGCGCACGAGGTGGTCCGAACCGGCCTTGCTCGCGGAGTAGGGCGAGTTCGGCCGGTACGCCGTCTCCTCGTCGAAGAATCCGTGGTCGGAGAGCGACCCGAAGACTTCGTCCGTGGAGACGTGCAGAAACCGGAAGCGTGCGCGCTCCTCGCCGCGCAGCCCCGCCCAGTGCGCGTGCGCCGCGCGCAGCAGGGTGTACGTCCCGACCACGTTCGTCTCGATGAAATCCCCGGGCGAGTCGATCGAGCGGTCGACGTGGGACTCCGCCGCGAGATGCAGGACGAGCCGGGGACGGTGGCGCGCGAAGATCTCCGCCATCGCGTCCGCGTCGCAGATGTCGGCGCGCTCGAAGCGATGGCTCGGCGCGTCGAGCGCCGCGCCGAGCGAGTCGAGGTTCCCCGCGTATGTCAGCTTGTCGACGTTGACGACGGTTTCCTCGCCGCGCGCGACGAGCTGCCGCACGACCGCCGAGCCGATGAACCCGGCGCCTCCTGTTACCAGAACGGTCAAGCTGTCACCCTGCCGATGATTGGGAGATCACGGCCTTGCTCGAATGAGCGTGCCGTCAGGAAAGATGGGCGTGGTGCCGCGCGCCGAACAGACCGCGCGGATCCTCCGCGATGGATCGCGATTCTCACGAGCGACACCGCGGGTCGGCAGGCGCTCCGGGCTTCTGGAGCAGCATGATCGAAATGTCGGTGGAGCGGACGATCGCCCTCTCGAAGCGGCGGAGCCCGTCGTACTGATAGGGAAGGTATTCGAACGGATGCCGGAACCGGGCGATGACCGTGCCCGGCTCCAGTGGTGCCACACCGCGTGGCGGATAGAGGTACTGGGCGTTCACGAGGGTATAACACTCGCCTTCCGGTCCCCCGGCGAGGATCGGCCCCGTGATCGTGAGCGCGTGCCCGAGACGCCCGTACTGGAACAGGTGTGACTCGATCTCGCGGGGAAATTCCTGTGTCAGCGGGCCGCTGAAATTGAACGCGGCCTGGCCGGTCGCCAGGATGAGGACTGCAACAGCCGCGAGACGGCTCCGTCCTCCCAGGCGCCAGCCAAGCTCCAGCATCGCCGCGGTCGCGAGAGCGAAGAACGGGACCATCTGCCGCACGAGTCGCCCGTACACGACGAACACTCTGAACACCCCGCAGTCCACCGCGAGCAGCAGGTAGATGAACGCCGCGCCGCCGATCCCGGCCAGCAACCGAGCTTCGAGTCGCGCCAGCTCGCCCCGCAGCGGCGCGGCGAAGGGCGGGTCGAACCGATCGCCTTGCACCCCCCGGGCGCCGAGCCGCCATACCGCGAGCATCGCCGCTGCGATCCATAGCAGCAGCAGGCCATGCTCGGCATGCCACAGATACTCCGGTGGAAGGACGAAGCCGTCGCTGTAGTCACCCTGCTTCACCGATTTCGCGAAGGCGACCATCGAGCCGAATCCGTTGGAGCCGAGCACGCTGGCCAGGACGGGAGGGACGGCTGCGACCAGGAGAAACGCAATCCCGGTTCCGGCCCAGTGGGAGAGCGTGCGGCGCCCGCGACGCGGCAGCACGCGAGTGACGAGTGCGACGAGCGCCAGCGTCCAGTAGCCATTGTAGACGGCGAAGGACGCACCGGCGAGCAGCCCTGTGAGCACCGAGGCGCGAAGCCATGAACGCGTATCCAGCGCGAACCAGAGAGCCAGAAGGCCAAGCGCCATCGAGCAATCGTAGGGGAGCAGATGTCTGCTCCAGTACGCGTTGCTGACGCTGAGCGCCATCATCAGCGCGGCGAGAAGCGCCTCACGCGGGACGGCGCCGAGACGGCGCGCGATGAAGTACACTATCGCGATCGATGCCACCGAGAAGCCGGAGAGCAGCGCCGCGCTGACGTATGCGAAGTCGGTCGCGGGTCGGTGCAGGAGGGATGCGAGCAGCACCTGCAGCGAGGCGGGAACCACGCCGACGAGCGTCCAGCCGGCATGATCGGTGGCGGCGAACGCACTGGCGAGCGCCTGCAGCGGATGTCCCGACCAGAGCAGGCGCGCCGTCTCGAGGGGACGCAGGAATCGCGATTCGTCGGGAAAGAAGAACTGCCCGCCCTGCACCGCGAGCGCAAGACGAATCAGCCACGACCCCGCGAGCAGCGCGAGCAAACCCCGCCGCTCGCGAGTCGCGACGATGTCGCGCAGCGCGCGTCGCACGCGGTGCGAGCGTGGCTGCCGCGACGCGGCGATCAGCGAGGGTGGGGTGAGATCGATCGTCGCCACGAGGTGGATGGATGGAATGAAACTTGAACCGCGCCGCGCGTGACAACTCCGGAGAAGATAGTGCCCGTGGTTCGAGCAGAAAGTAGCGCGACCGCGCCGGTTGGCCGCGGTACTCTGCCCATGTCCTGGATCCGCTCCAACTGGACGCGGGCAGCGTTCTGGGCGGCCTTCGTCATCGTACTCGCGCTGGGCGTGAGGCTCGCGGTCGTCAATCAGTGGGACGGTGGGTGGGACTCGACCAGCAATCTGGTCACGACGCGCAACGTCGCGCACGGCCGCGGGTTCACGACCGACATGGTGCAAGATCTGGTCGCGCCCGCGCCGCTCCCCGGTCCGGAAACCGTGCGCACCCCCGGGCCTGTCTACCTGCTCGCCGCGGTCTTCAAGCTCGCCGGGGAATCGCTCGGCGCGCAGGTGCTCGTCAATCTCGCGACGGTCCTCGCCAGCGCCCTCCTGCTGCGATGGGCCGTTCGTCGGATTGCGCCCCCCTGGCTCGCTGATTTCGCGGGGGTGCTGATGCTGCTCGCGAACAGCAACTACCGGCTGATTCCATTCAGCAACAACGACCTGCTGGTCCTGTTCACCGTCTGCGCGCTCTGCCTTGCGGTGAAGCAGTGGACGGGCGAGTGGCGACCCGGCACCCTGGCACTGGTTGCTGGCGTGCTGACTGGCGTCAGCTTTCTGACCAAGCAGAGCTACGTGCTCAGCATGGTCCCCTTCACGACGCTCCTCGTGGCCTCCGACAACCGTATCCGTTTCGGGCGCCGCTTCGGACTGCTCTGCGTCGCCGGCGCGCTGGTGCTTCTCATCACGGCGGTCTACTGGGGGCCGAACATGGCCCGCCATGGAACACCGATCTATTCGCCGATCCAGCAGCTCCGGCTTCCGCTCCGATACGGAACGATACCGTTCGTCGGATATCAGCGTATCCCGCGTTTTGACGTGCCCGCACCCACGTACGGATCCATGATCGCGTCCCTGGGACTGCACGAGGTGCTTCGTCACGAGCTGGAGGTGTGGCGGTCCCTCGCGCCCGCGGCCGCGGAGCGGGGATTCCTCGTGCTTCTGTGGGCCGTGACGAGCCTCGTCTTCGTTACGCGCCGACGGCTTCGTCTTTATGCGCTCGCTGCGACGCTGCTGGTCGCCCCGATCTTCGATTCGGTCTGGTGGTTTCCCGAGGGACGTTATCTCTACCCGGTGTTTCCGGTCGCGATATTCATCGCGGTGCTCGGGACGGTCGGCTATCTCGAGGTCGAGTCCTCGGAGCTGACTCCGCGCGGCCGCGCACGAATCCGCGCTACGTTCACCGCGCTGGTGCTGCTGATCTCCGGGGCCGCGCTGCTCGATGCGCGATGGGGCTGGCGGAGCGAGTTCAAGGGGGCTCGCACCCCCGCGCCGGGATGGACCGCGGCGGTCCGCCGGCTTCCGGAAAATGCCGTCGTGCTCACGGCATGGACCCCGTACGTCGCGTGGTGGGGACACCGGCTCGCCGTCATGGAGCCGTGGGGCACTCGCGCCGATCTGGAGCAGGTCGTCCGGCTCTACCATCCGACGGCGTATCTGGCAGTCGAGATCGAGGACACCGCGTCCCGAGCACCCTTCACCCCCGGCGAGCTTCAACTCGTCGAGCAGGGTCCGGACTGGCGACTCTACAACATCGTCCGTCCTGACGCCGCTGCCTCCCGACCGCGCTGAATCACCTGTACCCGGCGAGACCCTCGGAGGGCGTGATGGTCGCGCCGCCTTCGACTGGCGCCCTCGCCGCGCGGTGATCGCCGTTTGCGGCTGCCGGCTCGGGGAAATAGCGCTTGAGCCGGAGAACGGGCGCCTCGAGAATTCGCCAGGAGAGCGCCGCGAGCGCGAACGTCACGGCGATCGCGGCGATGGCGAGTGGCCACCCGCGCAAGCTCGTGTGGAGCTCGAGGTTGTTGATCACCTCGGCGTGCCCGAGGTACGCGGCATAGCTGTACTTGCCACCGAGCCGTAAAGGACGCCACGACAGGATACGTGCAACTGCACCATCCGCGCTCGCCGCGGCGACCAGAGCGGCCGCTGTCACCGCGATCATCGTATACCCTATCGTCTCGACCAGCGCCGAGTGCGGGTCACGCCCGTGCAGGATCGCTGCCGTGACAAGTGCGGCGAGCGCTCCCGCCACGATGTTTGCCCGCGGCGCGCGGCGGACCGCGCCGACGGGCGCGAGGGCGAGCCAACCGCCAAGGAGCAGTGCGTCCATTCGGGCGGGAACGAGAACGTAGCTCGCCAGCGGCGCGCCGCCCGACAGGTGAAGCGCCACGCGGAACAGCAGCGCGCCGGCGATCCCCGCGACGCAGACTTGCCGCAGCCGCCGAATCGAACACGCGAGCACGAACACGGGCCACACCAGGTAGAACTGTTCCTCGACGGCGACCGACCAGAGATGCTGGACTCCATTCGGAACCGCGCCCCAGCCGGCGCGCGCGATCGGGATGTTCGTGAGAAATGCCCACACGGGCAGCTGGCCGGTGGCGGGAGCATCGCCGCGCAGGGGCGGGATCACCAGCATCACGATCGCGGCGAAGACGTAGCACGCCGGTACTATGCGAAGCGCTCGCCGCGCGAAGAAGTTGCGATAGTAACCGGGGTATCCCTTCGCACGGACGAGGACCCCGGTGATCAGAAAGCCCGACAGCACGAAGAAGAGATCGACACCCACCCAGCCGTGCCTCGCGACTCCGGCGTGGTACAGCACGACGAGCAGGATCGCGATCCCACGGACACCATCCAGGGCGGGAACGTGCCGTCGATGACCTTCCCCCGCAGGATGTTCAGTGCCCGAACCGTTCATGTAAGCTGGTGATTCTCGAATGAGCACATCTCGCCGCGCACAAGGATCGGGGCGGGGCGCTGGTCGACGTGTCGACGGTCGACGGTCGCATCCGATGACAAACGTTCACGCGATCGGAGGCGCGCAAACGGGATGCGAGAATCACGCCGGTGTGCTCGCGGCGCCGCGTCGCTGGAAGCGTTACCCAAACCCGCTCACCCGAGAATAGTGATGGAGCGCACGGTGACGCGAGCCGCTCGCGCACGGCGGTGCGTTCCGGCGCGCCGCGACGCGCCTACGCCCCGCAGATCCTCTCCAGCTCCTCGAAGCCGACGAGCACGTCACGTGGCCGCGGGCCGTCCGCGGGGCCGAGCACGCCCGCGGCGTGCAGCTGGTCGATGATCCGCGCCGCGCGCCCGTAGCCGATCTTCAGTCGCCGCTGCAGCAGTGACGTCGATCCCTGCTGCGCGTTGATCACGACCTCCGCCGCCTCACGGAACAGCTTGTCGCGGTCCTCGCCGCGGCCCTCGTCGCCGTATTCGGCGTCGCCGCCGCTCTCAGCTGCCTCGCGCGCGCGCACCGCCTCGAGGATGTCCGGCTCGCCGGCCGCATCGGCTTCCTCGAGCGAGACGCCGCTCGCCGCGAGCGCGGCGCGGCGCTCCTCGCGCTTCCCCTCGTACCAGCCCATCAGGCGCTCGGTGTCGTCACCGGGGAGATACGCGCCCTGCAGGCGCGACGGCTCGCTCTTTCCGGGCGGGATGAACAGCATGTCGCCGTTGCCGAGCAGCGCCTCGGCGCCGGCGCCGTCGATGATCGTGCGGCTGTCCACCTGGCTCGCGACCCGGAAGGCGATCCGGCTCGGGAAGTTCGCCTTGATCAGCCCAGTGATGACGTTCACGCTCGGCCGCTGCGTCGCGAGGATGAGATGGATCCCGATGGCGCGCGCCTTCTGCGCGAGCATCGCGATCGGCGTCTCGACCTCGCCCTGCACCGTCATCATCAGGTCCGCCATCTCGTCGATGACGACGACGATGTAGGGCAGGATGTCGCCCTCGTACTGCGTCTTCTCGAAGGCGACGTCGGGACGCTTCGGCAGCTTGAGCGCGGGACCCTGGCCGTCGAGGTGTGTCTGGATGCGCTGGTTGAAGTCCTGGATGTTGCGGCAGGCGTTCGCGGCGAGGAGCTCGTAGCGCTCCTGCATCTCCATCACCGCCCACTTGAGCACCGCCGCCGCGTCACGGTTGTCGGTGATCACCTTGTGCCGCAGGTGCGGCAGGGTGTTGTAGACCGAGAGCTCGACCATCTTCGGGTCGACCATCAGGAAGCGCAGCTTCCGCGGCGTGTGCCGGTAGACGAGGCTCGTGATGATCGTGTTGACGCACACCGACTTTCCCGAGCCCGTCGCGCCGGCGATCAGCAGGTGCGGCATCTTCGCCAGGTCGGCAACGACCGGCTTCCCCTCGAGGTCCTTGCCTAACGCGATCGGCAGCGCCATCCGCGCGTTCTGGAAGTCCCGCGATTCCACGATCTCGCGGAAGGCGACCATCTCCGGCTGCGGGTTCGGCACCTCGACGCCGACCGCGCCGCGACCCGGGATCGGGGCGACGATCCGGATGCTCGGAGCGCGCATCGCGAGCGCGAGGTCGTTCGCGAGGTTCGCGATCTGCCGCACCTTCACCCCCGGCGCCGGCTCGACCTCGAACTGCGTGACCACCGGACCCGTCGTGCGCCCGGCGATCTCCGCCTCCACGCGGAACGTTCGCAGCGCATCCTTCAGCTTCGCCGCCATCGCGTCGAGCTCGCGCTTCCCCGTCTCCGCGTTGCGCGCCGGCGGCGGGGTGAGCAGGTCGGTCGGCGGGAGCTCGTCGCTCCCCGGCCCGGGCTCGGCACGCGCGTCGATCGCGGCGGCGATCTCGTCGTCGCGCTCCGCGTTCGCGTCGGCCTTCGACTTCCGGCGCGCGCGCTTGCCTTCGCGCGCCGGCGCCTCCTCGGGGGCGAGCGGGTCGGTGCCGAGAAGCGACGGATCGACCGCGGGCATCTCCTCGGGCGTCGGCTCGAGCGACGCGACGTCCGCCGCATCCTCACCCTTCTTCCGGCGGCGCCGCTTCACCGGCCCTTCGTCCTCGACGCCGACGCTCGCTGGCGCGAGCGAGGCCGCGGTGGCATCGCGATGCAGGAGGAGGCGGATCGGATTCCATGCGAGCGTGGCCGCGGTCAGCGCGCAGCCGGCCATCGCGACGACGATCCACGCCCCGACGACACCGAAGCCGCGCATCATGTACCACGATGCGAACGCTCCCCAGATTCCCGCGGCGCGACTCTCCTCTCTCCCCACGTCGAGGAACAGTCCGACCGCCACCGGCGTGAGGAACGCCATGCCCGTGAGGAACACGAGCCAACTGCGATCGGTGCGCTCCCCCGTGCGTCCGAACAGTCGGAGCGCGTGGACGGCCGGCAGAAGCGGAACCCACACGGCACCGGCCCAGCCGAGCACGGTCAACAGCCCGAGGAGCAGGCTTCCGGCCGCGCCGAAGCTCGCGCGCACCTCCCCGGCGTAATGGAGCTCGTGCAGCGCCTGCGCGCCGAGCACTCCGGCGAGGAAGAGCCCGAGCAGGAGGAAGAAGATCCCCGCCAGCTCGCGTCGGAGGAGCCGCATCAGCGAATCCTCGTCGTCGCGCGGTGCGACTCGATCACGCCCATACCAGCTCCACGATCCGCCCATCGCCGGCGGCGAACGAGGTGCTGTATGGGGAAGCGTGCATCACGGAACCCGGTGAAGCGTCGGTGGCGCCGGGCAGGATGCTGCAGGCGCGTACTGCCCGGCCGCCGAGCGTCGGGAGCTGGTACTCGGGAAACGCCATCGCGCGAACGAATCGCTCGACGCGCACCGCCGGCCACGACAGGTCGATCTCGACCGAGCGAAGGTCGAGGCTGCGGCGCGTGTAGACGCTCGCGCCGGACTCCGCCTGCGCGGTCGAGTCGGGGATCCCGGTCAGCAGTCGGGGCAGCCATTCGCGGAAGAGCTCGAGCCCCTCGTCGTTGTACCGATCGTAAAGCTGGCGCGCCGTGAGGTACGCCGGCACCGGAAATACGCGCTGTGCGATCACCGGGCCCGTATCGGCGCCATCGTCCATGAAATGCAGGGTGACACCGACGCACGACTCGCCGTTGAGCAGTGGCCAGATCGACGTGTACACTCCACGGTACTGCGGCAGCCGCGAGAAGTGAACGTTGTACAGCCGGCGGGACGCGAACTCGCGGACCTTGATCAGCCGGTCGTATTCGAGCGACACGAGCACGAGATCCGGCTCACCGATGACGTCTGCCACCGCCACGCATTCGACGTCGAGCTGCGCGGCGGCGCGAACGAGCGATGGCTGCCATCCGTCGTACCCGCGGTCGTCGGCGTTGGCGGCGGCGAGGACGCGCGTCGGCAACCCCTGGCTCCGGACGTAGTGGACCGTCGTGGAGAGCGCGAACGTCGCGATCCTCCCCTTCCCGCAGATCACAATCGACGACGGGGCGGGCGCCGACTGCTCCGGCAATCAGCGCTCCCGGTCGGGACCGAGCTTCGTGATCTGCCGGTCGGAGTAGACGGGAACGACCGCATACGCGTCGACGCTCCCGCAAATCACCAGATCCTCCGCGTACCCCGCCTCGGCGAGCGCCCTGCCGTGCGTCGCCTCCTGGAAGAGCCGCGTCAGGTTGTCGCCGTAGCGTCGGTCGATCATCGAGCAGGCGAGGGCCGCGTCGTTCATCACCGCCTCGGGGAGGCGCCGCGCGATGCCGCGCGCGTAGCGTCCGGCGCAGGCCGCGTCCTCGAGCGAGAACTGCTTCTCGCGCCCGGCGCAGATGATCGACACGTCGGTGCCGGCGCGCGCCGCGGCGCGGAGCATCGCGAGCACCGCCGAGAAGTTCACGTACGACGCCACGACGACGTCGCGCGCCCCCTGCACTGCCGTGAGCGCGGCGGTGCCGTTCGTCGTCGTGAGGAGGATCGTCTTTCCCTCGACGGCGTCGCGCGTGAACTCGCGCGGCGAGTTGCCGAGGTCGAAGCCGGGGATCGCGTGCATGCGCCGCTCGCCGGCCAGCCGGACGAGCCCGCGCTCGAACTGCTTGGCGCGGTTGACGACCTCCTCCGAGCTGTCGAAGGGGACGACCGCCTTGGCGCCGTTCGCGAGCGCCACCGCGATCGAGGTCGACGCGCGCAGCACGTCGATGACCGCGACGACGCGGCCCGCGACGTCGGAGCTGCCGAACTGCTGGGACCCGAAGAAGACGTCTACCCGCACTTACGCTGGCTCCTTGAACAGTTCCGTCTCGCGCTCGAGGAACTTCGTGTCGACGTCGCCGGCGCGGAACCTGGCGTTCCGCATGACGCGCGCGAGGAAGGGCATCGTGGTGGTGACGCCCTCGATGATGAAGCTCTCGAGCGCCAGCTCCATCCGGCGCAGCGCCTCCGTGCGATCGCGCCCCTGGCAGATGACCTTGGCGATCATCGAGTCGTAGTAGGGGGGAACGCGATAGCCGGCGTAGGCGTGCGTATCGAGACGCACGCCGGGGCCACCGGGCGGATGGAACACGTCGATGCGGCCGGGGCTCGGCTGGAAGTTCCGCGCCGGATCCTCGGCGTTGACGCGGCACTCGATGACGTGGCCGCGGCGCTCGGGGAGCTCCGTGAACGACAGCTTCTCTCCCGCCGCGACGCGGATCTGCTCCTTCACGAGATCCACGCCGTAGAGCATCTCCGTCACCGGGTGCTCCACCTGGATGCGCGTGTTCATCTCCATGAAGTAGTACGAGCCGTCCTCGTCGAGCAGCATCTCGATCGTCCCGGCGCCGACGTAGTCGATCGCCTTCGCGCCGGCGACGGCCGCGGCGCCCATCTTCGCGCGCAGCTCGGGTCCGACGGCGGGGCTCGGGCTCTCCTCGATCAGCTTCTGGTGGCGCCGCTGCACCGAGCAGTCGCGCTCCCCGACGTGGATCACGTTGCCGTGCTTGTCGCCGAGGATCTGGAACTCGATGTGCCGCGGCCGCGTGAGGTACTTCTCGACGTAGACGTCGCCATTGCCGAAGGCGGAGAGCGCCTCGGAGCGCGCGAGCTGGAAGGACCGCGCGAACTCGTCGGCGTCCTTCGCCACGCGCATCCCCTTCCCGCCCCCGCCGGCGGCGGCCTTGAGGATCACCGGGAAGCCGATCTCCTTCGCGAAGCCCAACGCTTCCTCGAGGTCGTCGATCGGACCCGGGGTGCCGGGGACGATCGGCACGCCGACCTTCGTCATC
>DASVXU010000140.1:0-5808 GCA_036392515.1 Gemmatimonadaceae bacterium
TCGCCCGACTACGCGCTCTCCGCAGCGGTGCACGACGCGGTCGCCAGGTCACGCTTCCGGCCGGCGGAACTGCACGGGCGGCCGGTCGCACAAGTGGTCGAAATGCCCTTCAACTTCACACTAACGAAGTGATGGTCGCTCCGGGCGCGTGAGGGTGCGGGGCGGGTACCTTGGACACGGCGGGGTGGGGAGCGGAATACCGCGGGGCGGAAAGAGACAGGGCGGGAGTGTCGGCGCGGGAAACTGCAAGCAAGGAATGAGGCCGACTGCGGCGCCATAGGCGCCGCGCGTCGGCCTCAGTCCTTACAGGTCCTTTCCGCCCCCAGCCCCGCCCTTTTAAACGGTGCCCCTCTCCCGCCCCGCAGTTTCAGAACATCCCGCCCCTACCTCGCGCTCGAGAGAAACTTCGGCGCCGCCCGCTGCCTGCTTGCCTGTTCATACGCATACGCGAGCTTCAGCAGCGTCGGCTCGCTCCATGCCCCGCCGACGAAGGACACGCCCACCGGCAGTCCCATGTAGAAGCCCATGGGCACCGTCACGTGCGGGTACCCCGCGACTGCTGCGGGCGTCGTGAAGCTCCCGCCGACGTTCGGATCGCCGTACACCAGGTCGATCAGCCCCGCCGGTCCCTGCGTCGGCGCGACGAGCGCGTCGAGGCGATGCTTCCTCATCGTCGCGTCGATCCCGTCCGCGCCCGCCCGGCGCTTCGCCTTCGCGGCGGCAGCCTTGTACTTCGCCTCCGAGAGCGCGCCCTTCTTCTGCGCCATCTCGAAGATCTCCTGCCTGAAGTACGGCATCTCCTCGCTCGCGTGCGACTTGTTCCAGTCGATCAGCTCGGCCAGCGTCTTTGCCTGGACGTTAGGCGCCCACTTCGCGAGGTAGGCGTTGAGGTCGGCCTTGAACTCGTAGAGCAGGACCTCGAACTCGTCGTCGCCGAACTTGCCGGCGGTGGCGATGTCCGCCGGATCGACGATCGTCGCGCCCTGCGCCCGCATCACGTCGAGCGCCGCCTTCAGCAGGTCGTCGGTGCCGTCGTGGTAGCCCGCGTAGCGCTTCCGCGCGACGCCGATCCGCGCGCCCTTCAGCCCGTTCGCGTTGAGGACCTTCGTATAGTCCGTCGGGCGTACGCCCATCGCCCGGCGGTTCGTGGCCGCGTCGTCGGGATCGGCGCCGGCGATCGCCGAGAGCAGGATCGCCGCGTCGGTGACGGTGCGCGCGATTGGGCCGGCGGTGTCCTGCGTGTGCGAGATGGGCACGATCCCCGAGCGGCTCACCAGCCCGACCGTCGGCTTGATGCCGACGAGGGCGGCGGCAGCCGCGGGGGAGGTGATCGAGCCGTCGGTCTCGGTGCCGATCGCGACGGCGGCGAGGCTCGCCGCGACGGCGCTCCCCGACCCCGAGCTCGAGCCCGACGGCGTGCGGTCGAGCGCGTACGGATTCAGCGTCTGTCCCCCGCGCCCCGACCAGCCGGACGACGAGTGTGTCGAGCGGAAGTTCGCCCACTCGCTGAGGTTCGTCTTGCCGAGGATCACCGCCCCCGCCTCGCGCAGCCGCCGCGCGACGAACGAGTCGCGCGGCGGCTTCACGCCGACGAGAGCGAGCGAGCCCGCCGTCGTCTGCATCGAGTCCGCGGTCGCGATGTTGTCCTTGATCAGCACCGGGATGCCGTGCAGCGGCCCGCGCGACTTCCCCGCCCGCCGCTCCGCGTCGAGCGCATCGGCGATCGTCAGCGCGTCGGGGTTGATCTCGAGCACCGAGCGCAGCGTCGGTCCCGCGCGGTCGATCTGGTCGATGCGCGCGATGTACGCCTCGCACAGCGAGCGCGACGTCTGCCGCCCCGACGCGATCATCCGCTGCAGGTCGGCGACCGTCGCCTCGTCGAGGACGAACGCGGGCGGCGGGGTGACGCATCCGCCGCCGTCAGGCAGGGGACGCGGCGTGGCGCGGGCGATGGAGGGAAGCGCGAGCTCGCTCGCGGCGAGCGCTCCGCCCGCGAGGGCCGCGCCGACGAAGGCGCGGCGGGAGACGTTACCGGGGGCTGCGTTAGGCTCGCGATCGGCAGGCATGGTGGTCATCGAGTGGGTCGGGTGCTCCGAAGCTGCCACCGCGAGCGCACGGTTCGCAACCGGTTGCGTGGCTCGAGACGATGGTGCATGCTATCCCGCCCGCACATCGAGCCGCCGACAATGCCACGAGCCCACACCATCGCCGTCCTCGTCCCGGCCGTCTTCTGCGCGTGGGCCGCGGCTTCCGCGCAGCTTCCCGTGTCGAGCCGGAGCTCGACCAGTATCACCGCGGCCACCGCGCAGGGCGAGGCGCTCCCCGACGATTACCTGACGCGAATCGCTCCCTCGGTGCGCCTGCTGGTCGACTCGGTGGCGAGCGACAGCAGCTGGGTGCGACACGTGTACTTCACCGCGAAGCGCGACGGGACGCTCCGCTTCGACCGGAGCGCGGCGCCTGAGGATTCCATCGGCCGTCGCGTCGAAGAGAAGGTGGCGAAAGCGGGCGCCGCGCGCGTGTTCACCCCGCTGCCGCTCGGGTGGGATGACTCGCTCAGCGTCGACATGCTGATCGTGCACCCACCGGCTGGTCTCCCGCTTCCCGACACCAGCGGCGCCTACTTCGAGTTCCAGGTCGATCGCCGGGTGAGCGCCGTATCGGTGCCGACGCCCGAATACCCGCCCTCGCTTCGCGCGGCGGCAGTCGCTGGCCGCGTGCTCGCGAGGTTCATCGTCGGGACGGATGGACGAGTGGAGCCGGGAAGCTTCAAGGTGCTGCAGTCCGCCGCCCCCGAGTTCAGCGAGGCGGTGCGCGTCGCGCTCGAGCGCGCGACCTACCGACCCGCGGAGCTCAAGGGGCGGAAGGTCCGTCAGGTGATGATGCAGCCGTACGACTTCAGCGTGCGCTGATTCCCCGGGGTGAAGGCCGAGGGGAAGATCCGCTTCGACGAGCTCGTCGCCGAGGACGACACCCTCCCGCGGCGACTGCGCCGCCCCTGAGCCGTCCCTTCTCCCCGTTCGCTCTGCGACTTCGCCTGCACGAGGTCGTCCACCGTCGGCTGTGCCTTCATCCGGTCGCGCAGCCGCTTCGCGAAGCCGACGTCGATCCCGTGGTCGCGCAGCAGGATCAGGTCGGGGAGCGAGAGGTTGGTGAACCCGGCGCGGCTGAAGTTGAAGACGAACCCCGCGTCCACGCCGTGCGACCGCGCGCGCATGACGTCGTCCGGAGAGACGCCGTTGTACCCCGCCGCCGCGAGCTGTGAGAGGTAGACGGGATCGACGCCGTGGTCCTTGAGCCGCACCAGCTCCGCGGGTGCGATGTCGGCGTAGCCGGCGCGCCGCATGTCGGCGATGTACTCGGGAGTCACCCCATGATCGCGGAAGCGCGCGAGATCCTGGATGTCGCGCAGCCGGATCCCCGCGTCGGCGATCCCGCGCGCGAACGCGACGTCCACGCCGTGCAGCCCGGCGCGCGCGAGCTGCGGGATCGTCGGCTGCGCGAAGCCCTGTGCGTTCAGCTCGTCGATCAGCGGCGTTCCCACGTCGCCTAACGCGAGACGGAGCTGGTCGGCGTCGGCCGGGCGGGAGAAGCCGCGCCGCACGAGCTCGGCGACGAAGCGCGAGCTCGCCGCGAAGCTGTAGGCGCCGCGGATCTCGCCGCGGCCGAGCGTCGCGCCGTCGAAGGTGATCGTCCCCGCCTCGCGGACCAGCGCGTAGCGCACGGGGACGCTGGCCGCGTTCGCGACCCCGCGCATGAGCCCGCGCAGCTCGGCAATCGGGAGCTCGACGGCGATGACCTCGTCTCCCCCGTTGTCGGGACGCTCGCTGAGGGAGAGCTGGACCCGGCCGCTGTCCTGCTCCCGGGCGACGAACCATCCTCGCGGGTCGATCTGCGCGGGGAGCGCGGCGGGGATCAGGGCCGCGCTCGAGAGGATGGTGAGGAGCGCGCGTCGCGCGGCGTGAAAGATGGAATGCTGGGGCATCGGCATCTCGCTGCGGGGTGAGCGCGAGCCGTCGCGACGGACGGTCCCGGTTCGCCTACCTCAGTAAGATGCCGTCCGTCGCGAAAAGGTTGGTAAGATGTTCGTAAGGTCAGGCCGGAGTCAGCTCCGGAAGCACACGGGCCGACACGAGCTCGGCGATGTGGTCCCGGGCCCGCGCCACGATCTCGTCCATCGAGGGGGTGGACGCCAGCATCCGCTCCGCCGCGGCGCGGATCTCGGCCGTCGTCGGCAGGTGGACGTGCTGGAGCTCGGCGACCAGCCGCGCCATGCGCTCGCGGGCGTCGTCGATCGGGTGCATCTCGTGCACCTGCAGCGCCGCCTCACGGACGCGGTGAGCGATCGCGTCCACCGGGAAGCTCGCGGCGAGCTGCCGCGCCACCTTCTCGACCACCGCGCGGCCGAGCCTGCGCTCGTTCTGGACGACGTCCTCGGGCGGCTCGCCCAGCTCGGAGACCAGCTTCATCCACGACATCATGGTCAGCGCGTAGAAGGTCGGATCGACCTCGTACCAGCGAAACCCCTGCCGCGTCGAACGCTGATAGGCGTGATGGTTGTTGTGCCACCCCTCGCCTAACGTGATGATCGCCAGCCACCAGTTGTTGCGCGAGTCGTCGCCGGTCACGTAGCGCTGATTGCCGTGCACGTGCGCCAGCGAGTTGATGAAGAAGGTCCCGTGGTAGAGCAGCACCGTGCTCCAGACGAAGCCGACGACGAGCCCCGTCCAGCCGCCGAGCGCGAAGCAGGCGATGCCGAGGACGGTGGCCGGGAAGTACTGGTGCTTGTCGAGCCAGACGAGCTCCGGATACTTCGCGAGATCGGGGACCGCGTCGTGGTCGGTCTCCCCCTGGTCGCGCTTGAAGATCCAGCCGACGTGCGAGTACAGGAAGCCGCGGTGGCGTGGCGAGTGGATGTCCTCGGGCGTGTCCGAGTGCTTGTGGTGGTGCCGGTGCTTTCCCGCCCACCACATGATCCCGCGCTGCGCCGAGCTCTGGGCGAGGAAGGCGAGCATGAACTGGAAGACGCGGCTCGTCTTGAACGTCCGGTGCGAGAAGTAGCGGTGGTAGCCGCCCGTGACGCCGAACATGCGCACGACGTACAGGACGAGACAGAGGACGAGCGTCCCCGTCGTCACCCCGGTCCAGATCGCGGCGAACGCCGCGAGGTGGAGGAGCACGAAGGGAATCGCCTCGGGATAGATGATGTCGTCGTGGAACTCCTCGTGGGTCTCGTCGGCGGGGTTCGCCGTCTGCTGCGCTGCGGCCAAGACGTCCTCCTGCGGTGGTGAATGCGTTGAGCGAGTGGGGCGCTGCCGTCAGGCGACGGCGGCTGGTGCACGGACGAGCGCGGCGAGGGTCGCCATCGAGCGCTCGGCGTCGAACTGGGACGGGTCCATCACGATCTGGAGGGCGCACCCCTCGACGAAGCTGGCCGCGACGGCGGCGAGCCCCTCGGCGGTGACGCCGGGGTAACGCTCCGGCTCCGCCTCGACGAGCGCGGCGGCGAGGGGGCGGAAGGCGTCGCGGTAGCGGTCGAGGGCGAGGCGGATGGTGCGCCGCACCTCGGGGTGCCGGGTGCCGAGCACCCAGTAGTCGAAGAACAGCTCGACGCGCTCGCGCTGCTTCGGGAGCCACTCGACGTCGCGGCGGATGGCGAGCATGATGCGCGCGGCCGGGTCGGCGACGTCGGCGAAGCGGTCGTCGAGGCGCGCCGCGACGAAGGTCTGGGCGAGGAGCCAGACGAGGAGCTCGACGAGGAGCCGGTCGACGGACTCGAAGTAGAAGAAGACGAGCCCCGCGCTGACC
>DASVXU010000141.1:0-12963 GCA_036392515.1 Gemmatimonadaceae bacterium
TTACTTCAGGATCTTCGCGACGACGCCGGCGCCGACGGTGCGGCCGCCCTCGCGGATCGCGAAGCGGAGCCCCTCGTCCATGGCGATCGGCGTGATCAGCTCGATCGTCATCTGCACGTTGTCCCCCGGCATCACCATCTCCATCCCCTCCGGCAGCTCCACCGCCCCGGTCACGTCCGTCGTCCGGAAGTAGAACTGCGGCCGGTACCCCTTGAAGAAGGGCGTGTGCCGGCCCCCCTCCTCCTTCGTCAGCACGTAGACCTCGGCGTGGAACTTCGTGTGCGGCGTGATCGTCCCCGGCTTCGCCAGCACCATCCCGCGCTCGATCTCCTCCTTGCCAATGCCGCGGAGGAGGAGCCCCACGTTGTCCCCGGCCCGCCCCTCGTCGAGGAGCTTCCGGAACATCTCGACCCCCGTCACCACCGTCTTCTTGTCCGAGTTGAAGCCGACCAGCGCCACTTCCTCGCCCACCTTGACGATCCCGCGCTCGATGCGGCCCGTCGCCACCGTCCCACGCCCCGTGATCGAGAACACGTCCTCGACGGGCATCAGGAACGGCTTGTCGACCTCGCGCTTGGGCTCGGGGATGTAGGTGTCCAACGCCTCCATCAGCTCGCCGATCTTCTTCCCCCACTCCGAGTTCGGATCCCCCGACTCGAGCGCCTTCAGGGCCGAGCCCTTGATGATCGGCGTCTCGTCGCCCGGGAACTCGTAGGCCGAGAGCAGCTCGCGGACCTCGAGCTCCACGAGATCCAGCAGCTCGGGGTCGTCGACCATGTCGACCTTGTTCATGAAGACCACGATGTAGGGCACATTCACCTGGCGGGCGAGGAGAATGTGCTCCCGCGTCTGCGGCATCGGGCCGTCGGCGGCACTGACCACGAGAATGGCACCGTCCATCTGGGCCGCCCCCGTGATCATGTTCTTCACGTAGTCGGCGTGGCCCGGGCAGTCGACGTGCGCATAGTGGCGCTTGTCCGACTCGTACTCCACGTGCGCCGTCGAGATCGTGATCCCGCGCTCGCGCTCCTCCGGCGCCTTGTCGATCTGGTCGTAGGCCGTCGCCTGCGCCATCCCCTTCTTCGCCTGAATCGTCGTGATCGCCGCCGTCAGCGTCGTCTTCCCATGATCCACGTGCCCGATCGTCCCCACGTTCACGTGCGGCTTCGTCCGCTCGAATTTCGCCTTCGCCATGATCGATGATCTCGATTTAGGTGTGTGTGCTCTTTATTACCGCTTCGACTCGTTGCCGTTCTTGGCGACGATCTCTTCCATCTTCGACTTCGGCACTTCCTCGTAGTGACTGAACTCCATCGAGTAGACCGCGCGTCCCTGCGACTGCGAGCGGAGCTTCGTGGAGTAGCCGAACATCTCGGAGAGCGGAACGCTCGCCGCGATCACCTGCGCCTCGCCGCGCTGCGTCATGCCGCCGATCTTGCCGCGGCGCGACGACAGGTCGCCGAGGATGTCGCCCATGTACGCGTCCGGGCAGACGACTTCGACGTTCATCATCGGCTCGAGGATCACCGGGCCGGCGCGCTTCGCCGCCTCCTTGAACGCCATCGAGCCCGCGATCTTGAACGCCATCTCGCTCGAGTCGACGTCGTGGTACGAGCCGAAGATCAGCTGCACCTTGACGTCCACCATCGGGTAGCCGGCGACGACGCCGTTCTCCAGCGCCTCCTTGATCCCCTGCTCCACCGGGCCGATGTACTCACGCGGGATCACGCCGCCGACGATCTTGTCCTCGAACACGAAGCCCGCGCCCTGCTCGGCCGGCTCCATGTTGATCACGACGTGGCCGTACTGACCCTTACCACCCGACTGGCGGATGAACTTCCCCTCGACCTTCTCGACGCGCTTGCGGATCGTCTCGCGATAGGCGACCTGCGGGCGGCCGACGTTGGCGTCGACCTTGAACTCGCGCATCATGCGGTCGACGATGATCTCGAGGTGCAGCTCGCCCATGCCCGAGATGATCGTCTGCCCCGTCTCCGCGTCGGAGTGCACGCGGAAGGTCGGATCCTCCTCGGCCAGCTTCTGCAGCGCGATCGCCAGCTTGTCCTGGTCGGCCTTCGTCTTCGGCTCGATCGCGACGTCGATGACCGGGTTCGGGAACTTCATCGCCTCGAGGATGATCGGCTTCTCGTCGTCGCAGAGCGTGTCGCCCGTGCGCGTGTCCTTGAGCCCGATCGCCGCGGCGATGTCGCCGGCGCGCACTTCCTCGATCTCGTCGCGCTTGTTCGCGTGCATCTGCAGCAGACGCCCCACGCGCTCGCGCTTGTCCTTCGTCGAGTTGTAGACGTAGGAGCCCGACTTCAGCACGCCCGAGTAGACGCGGAAGAAGGTCAGCTTACCGACGAAGGGGTCGGTCGCGATCTTGAACGCGAGCGCCGCGAAGGGCGCGTCGTCGGAGACCTCGCGGCTCTCCTTCGTCTCGTCGTGGTGCGGCGCGTGCCCCTCGACCGCCTTGATCTCGATCGGCGCCGGAAGGAAGTCGATCACCGCGTCGAGCAGCGCCTGGACGCCCTTGTTCTTGAACGAGGCGCCGCAGAGCACCGGGATCATCGCGCCGGCGATGGTCGCCTTGCGGATCGCGTTGCGGATCTCGTCGAAGCTGAGCTCCTCGCCGCCGAGGTACTTCTCGAGCAGCGCCTCGTCGTGCGACGACGCGACGGCGTGATCGATGAGGGCGTGGCGCGCCTCCTCGACCGCATCCTTGTACTCGGCGGGGACGTCGACGACCGTGAAGGTCTTGCCTAACGTCTCCTCGTCGAAGATGTACTGCTTGCGCTCGATGACGTCGAGGTGGCCCGTGAAGAGCTCGCCCGAGCCGACCGGCAGCTGCAGCGGATAGGCGTCCTTCGAGAGGCGCTCGCGGATCATCTTCATGCAGCGATCGAAGTCCGCGCCCACGCGGTCCATCTTGTTCGCGAAGATGAGGCGCGGCACGCCGTAGCGGTCCGCCTGGCGCCACACCGTCTCCGTCTGCGGCTCGACGCCGGCCACCGAGTCGAGCAGCGTCACCGCGCCGTCGAGCACGCGCAGCGACCGCTCCACCTCGACGGTGAAGTCGACGTGGCCCGGGGTGTCGATGATGTTGATCCGGTACTCCGGACCCTCGCCCTTCTTGTCGCTCTGCCCGTGGCGCTGCCAGAAGCAGGTCGTCGCCGCGGACGTGATCGTGATCCCGCGCTCCTGCTCCTGCTCCATCCAGTCCATCGTGGCCGCGCCGTCGTGCACCTCGCCGATCTTGTGGCTCTTACCGGTATAGTAGAGCACACGCTCGGTCGTGGTCGTCTTGCCGGCATCGATGTGCGCCATGATGCCGATGTTGCGGTAGTACTGGAGCGGAGTTTTCCGTGCCATATCGGTTGACCCGTCGCTAAACCGTCAGGGATGCGCCGCACCGCGCGCGCGTCCGTCTCGTCTCTCTTCGTCCACCAGCAAAAACGCGGGTGGACCAGGGCGCTCTCGAAAACGAGAGCCGGTATCCATCCGCCATCGCCGGGTGCACTCGCACTGCAGCACGAGTGGGGACCCAAGGCGCGCCGAGTTACTTCGTTCCCGCACTCGACGTCCAGTTGTCCTGCGCTTGCTTCTCGGGAGCCGCGCCGTCGTTCACCGACGGTCCGGCCGGTCTGCATTGCCCCGTCCTGCAGGGCACCCCCGCGTCCAACTGATCGTCCCGGATCGCGTCGCGATCCTCGCGGGCCCATAGGTGTCGGCGCGCAGCTGCCGATCGATTCGCCCTCCCGCCCGATTTCCGCGCGGGGGAGCCTGAGAAAGGTAGCCCGCCGCGAGCTTAAGTCAACCGGCGCAAGATCTTCGCGCCTCCGGACAGCGCCTGCACCGAACGCGACGGGGCGCCACCTCCCGGCGGCGCCCCGTCACCCCTCGAAACCCGCCCCGAAGCGGCCCCTACTGCCCCTGGGTCGGCGGCGGCGCGGCCGGGAGCTGCGCGAGTCGCTGCTTCATCTGCGCGAACCCGCCATCGGTCGTCTGCGTCCCCTGCAGCTGCGACTGGCTCGTCTGGCTCAGCATCCGCTGGATGTCGGCGATGCGATCCTGCGTTCCCGGGTGGTCGGAGAACCAGTTCGACACCGCGCTCGTCCCGCCCCCCGCCGCCTGCTCCTCCGCGAGCAGCTTCTGGAAGAAGGTCAGCATCCCGTTCGGGTTGTAGCCGGCCTTCAGCACGTTCTGGAAGCCCCCCTCGTCCGCCTGGATCTCGTCCTGGCGGCTGAACTTCGCGAAGACCGCCGCGCCCCCGATGTTGATCGCCGCCGCGGCCGCCTGGTTGTTGCACACGTTCGTCAGCGCGCACGCGATCGACACGCCGGCCTGCGCCCCCTGCTGCTGCTCGATCTGCTTCACTGAGTGCCGGCGCACGACGTGCTCGATCTCGTGGCCGAGCACCCCCGCCAGCTCGCTCGCGTTCTCCGCGCGCGAGAGCACGCCGCGGTTGACGTAGATGTACCCGCCCGGCAGCGCGAACGCGTTGACGACCTCCGTGTTCACGACGGCGAAGTGCCAGTCGAGATCGGAGCGCGAGGTCGTGTGCGCGAGCCGGTTGCCGAGATCGTTCACGTACGCGTCGATCACGGGATCGTTCAGCATCGGCAGCTGCGCATTCACCTGCGCCGCTTCCTGCGCGCCGAGCTGCACTTCCTGCTGTGTCGAGACCGAGGCGCACCCGGCGGCGAGCCCGAGCGCGGCGACGGCGAGGAGGGTCTTGCGCATGATCTGGTTCTCCTGGGGTGATATCGTCGCGCCGCTACCGCGACGCGCGATCTGGACCCGAGGCACGATCCAGACCGCGCGCTCCCGCTCCCCCCGCCTGGCGTTACGGCCCCGTCGGGCTCGTGACGATCTCAGCCCGGTTCACCTGCGCCGTGAAGCTGCTCCCGGGCAGCGAGGGATGGGTGGCCTCCGCGGTCCAGCCCATGTCCGTGACGTCGCGCAGGGTGATCGTCTCCCCGCTCGTTATGCGCAACCCCGGCAGCTTGTCGAGCGAGGTGGCGTAGGTCGCGTGCTGGGCGAAATAGACGTCCTGCGCGTTGCGCAGCGCTGCCAGGTCGCCCTCGATCGCGCGCGCGAGCCCACGCGACGCCACGTCGCGCTGCACGAGGCGCGAGGTGCGATTGTACGAGTAGCCCAGCCCGGTGTTCGCGCCGCCGGCGAGCGGCAGCAGAAGATCGCCGCGTGCGCTCGCCCTCGCGGAGGCGGAAGAGCTGGCGCTTCGGGCGCTGGTGTCGGTGGACGTGGACTGCGCGACGAGCACCGCGGGAACGAGCGCCGCCGCGGCGAGGGCGAGGGTCTTCAGGAGGGGACGCATCTGTTGACTCCGGATGAACGATGTGGCGATCACGTGCAAGACCCGCGCAATGCAAGACGGCAGCCAGCCGGGGTCAGCGATTCGCCCGGGCTAGCGTACCTCCACCGGCTCCGCGACCGCGCGCAGCTCGCTTCGGAGCACGCGCGCGAGCGTCGCGAGGAAGCTGGCGATGTGGTCGGTATTCCCGCGGCGCACGGCGAGGAACGGATCCATCACGGTGCACCGCACCACCGCGACCCCGCCGGCGCGCACGTAGTCGTCGTGGGTGAAGCCGAGCCCCTCGACGATCGGGTCGGCGGCGTGGCCGTACTCGCGGGGCTGCAGCACCGTCTTCGTGACCAGGTAGTCGAGCGACCGCAGCGAGCGTCCGCTGCCGAGGCTCATCGCCCGGTAGACGCGGTCGGCGAGCTCGTTCGACTGCTCCAGCGTCGCGAGGTCGGGGTGGCCGATCGCGAAGCAGACGATGTTCACGTCCGGCCGTGGGAGCATCACGAGCCGGAAGGGATCGAGCTCCGCCTTCTCGAGTGCGTCGTGCAGCACGAGCGCGCCGCGCGCCGCCTCGCCGATCAGCCGCCCATAGCCGGTCGCGTCGAGGGGCAGGACCTTGTGCGCCATCCAGACGCTCGCCGCCGCGGCGCCGGGCTTCGAGCCCTCGAGGATGAACCGCCCGATGTAGGTCGTGTCCGACTCGCCCTCATGGAACAGGTACGGCGCGTCGACGCTGACCATCCCGCGCACGCGCCGATCGCGGAATGAGATCGCGCCGGCCGGATACGGCACCGCGCCGAGCTTGTGCGGATCGACCGTCACCGAGTCGGCGCGGGCGAGCGCGCTGAACGCGTGGTACACCGACTCGCTCGGCCAGAGGAAGCCGGGTGCCTGTCCCTCCGAGACCTGCTCGAACGAGAGCCGCGCGCCATCCGCTCCGCGCACGACCGCCGATGCATAGCCGCCCCACGCCGCGTCGGCGTGGAGGTAGAACGCCAGCCCGCGACGCAGGCCGGCGCGAGCGCGCGCACCGTCGATCAGGTCGAGGCGGTCCACCGCCCCTTCCTCCGTCGTCCCCATCACGCTCACGCAGGCGATCACGGGGCGATGCTGCGCGGCCAGCGCATCGAGGATCTCCTCGAGCGCGTCGGTGTCCTGGCGGAAGTGCGTGTCCACCGGCACGTGGAGAAGGTGCGACTCCCCCATCCCCAGCACCCGGCATGCCTTGGCGAAGGAGTAGTGCGCCGTCGAGGGGACGAGCACGACGCCCGGGGGAAGCGCGTCGCCGAAGCGCTCGGCGAGGCGCAGCCCGAACGCCTGGTAGCCGAGCCCCGAGATCCCGTTGCGCGCGACCGCGCTCGCGGCGACGTGCGGATCGCCGAGCGCCCGCTGGAACGCGTCGTACGCGTCGAGCGCGGCGTCGGGGGTGATGTTGAGCAGCTCCCAGATCCCGAGCTCGCCGAGCCGCGCCCGCTCGCCGTTAGGCCTCACGACCGTCAGGTCGCGCGCGCCGAGCTCCTCGGCGCTCCAGCGCAGCGCGACCGGGAGGTACTTGAGGTTGCGCGCCACCCAGAGCGCCTCGATGTTCGCGACCGTTCCCCCCGAGCAGAGGTGCCCCCACTGGCGGGTCGGGTCGTAGCCAAGCATGCGGGCGATCTGCGCCGCGACCTGCAGCTCCAGCCGCGTCGTGACCGGAGAGCCCTCCGCGGCGACGTTGTTCGGGTTGTAGAGCATCGTCGCGATGTAGCCGATGAGGCTCGCCATCGTCGGGTCGGACGCCATGTGCCCCACGTAGCGCGGGCTGAAGAAGGGTACCCCCTCCTTCAGCTCCGCGAGGAGGCCGAACAGCTCCTGCGACAGCGTCGCGATCGAGGCCTGGTATTCCGCCGTGTGCTTGTCCAGCTCGCGGATGGTGAAGCCGTCCTCGGGATGGAAGTTCCGGCGCCAGAACACGTGGTCGCGGAACGCCTCCAGCAGGAGGCGCTCGAAGACGTCGGCGTTCTCCGCCTTCGGGCCGAGGAAGAGCGAGGAGAGGTCGACCGTGGGCTGGGCGTCGTGGGAATCGGGCATTTCGTGGCGGTTGAGGATCTGGTGCGGCCCCGTGCCGGAAAGGTCGTGCCGGGAGCCCGGATGCGCAGTCGGGTGATGCCGCCCCGCGCTGTGGGGGAAACACCGAGCGCATCCCCCGGTGTGGACGAGAAGGCACCGCGGGCGGTAGCGTAGAGTCGCACCTCCGACACGACGACCACTCGCATGCTCACGACGAGATCACTCCTCGCCCTCACGCTGCTCGCGATCGGCCCGGTACCGGGCGTGCTCGCGGCACAGGTACGAGACGCCGCGCGCGCCCTTCCGGCGGGACGGATCGACTCGCTCTCGATGCCCGGTGCGCTGTTCGGCGCGGACCGCTCGGTGTGGGTCTACACCCCTCCTGGCTACGACGCCGTCCGCAAGGACTATCCCCTGCTCCTCGCGTTCGACGGGAGCAGCTACACCCGCGGCGGCGACATGGACATCCCCTCCCTGCTCGACAGCCTCATCGCCGCCGGCCGGATACCGCCGATGGTGGCCGTCATGATCGACGACGGCCCGGGGCCGGTGCGCATCGCCGAGCTGGGAAACAGCGCGCGCTTCGATCGCTTCCTCGCCGAGGACCTCATCGCGTGGATCCGCGCGCGCTACCGCGTGACCCGCGATCCGCGGAGGACGATCATCACCGGATCCAGCGCCGGGGGCCTCGCCGCGGCGAACGCCGCCCTCGCTCACCCCGAGCTGTTCGGCAACGTGCTCGCGCAGAGCGGCGCGTTCTGGCGGGGAAACGAAGGGAGCAACGGCTCGCCCTACGAGTGGTTGACGTCGCAGGTCGCCCGCGGGCCGAAGCGCGACGTCCGATTCCTGCTCGACGTCGGATCGCGCGAGACGATCCGCGTCCTCGGCGGAAGTGGGCCCGTCTTCATCGAGGCGAATCGCCGCTTCCGCGATGCGCTGACGGCGCAAGGGTACGACGTCACGTACACCGAGGTGCCCGACGGCGTGCACGCGCCGGTGACCTGGCGGCCCCGATTCCCCGTCGATCTCGTCGCCATCACCACCGCATGGCCGGGATCGGCTCCGTGACCGATCGCATCGCGACGGCCTCGTCGAAGGCGGCGCTCCTCGTCGCCCTGCTCGGCCTTGGCGCGACGGAGGCGCGCACACAGGTCGTGACGGCCGACTCCGCGGCGAGAAGCTGGACCCTTCGTACCGGGCCGGTCGTCTATCGCGTCGCGGCGCGCGGCGACAGCGTCGTCCTCGACTTCTTCGGACCGGCCGCGAAGGAGAGCGACTCCACGGCGCGCGTGCTGCCGACGTATCCGCGCATCCCCGCGCGCGCGATCGCCGGCACGGTGAACGGCGCGCCCCTGGCGCCGGGAGACCTGCGGCTCGTCGAGGGACGCGTGGTGCATGTCGCGCCCGGCGTCGACCAGCTTCGTCTCACCCTCCGCCACGCCGTTCTTCCACTCGTCGTCGAGGAGCGGGTCACCGCGTGGGGAACGACGGGAGTCGTCACCCGCGAGCTGACCTTCACCAACCGCGGGAGCGCGACGACCCGCGTCGATCTCTCGCCGACGCTGCTGCTCCCGCGTGGTCCGTACACGCTGCAGTACCTGTATGGCAACTGGGGACAGGAGCGCCAGCTCGCCGGCGAAGCGTTAGGCGCGGGCGTCCGCGACTTCGAGCAGACGTCCGGACGATCCTCGAAGGGCTACGTCCCCTGGGTCGCGCTGCGCAACGAGCGCGCGGGCGTCCAGTACCTCGCCGAGCTGGCGTGGTCGGGAAACTGGCGGGCGCAGGTCGAGCGGTACCCGGGCGAGAACGACATGAATCTCACCGACCGGCCGGTGGCGCTGCGCATGGGGATCCGGCACGACGCGGGGGGACCGCTCGCGCTCGCCCCGGGCGCCTCGTTCACGACGCCGCGCCTCGCGCTCACCGCCGCAGCCGGTGATCTCGACGACGCCGAGAACCAGATGCACCGCTGGCAGCGCACGTACGTGTCGCCCCCCGCCCCGGGGAACCGGCCGCTGCTCGTCCACTTCAACACCTGGTACCCGTACGGCCAGGACGTGGACATCGAGAAGGCGAAGGCGGCGGCCGACGTCGCCGCGACGCTCGGCATCGAGGCCTACATCATCGACTCCGGCTGGTACGTCGATCAGGACTGGGTGATGGAGCTCGGCGACTGGCGGGTGAGCCCGCGCAAGTTCCCGCGCGGCCTCGAGGAGCTCGCCGACTACGTTCGGGCGCGCGGGATGAAGTTCGGCATGTGGGTGGAGATCGAGAACCTGGGCCAGGGCTCGCGCAACTTCCGCGAGCATCCGGACTGGTGTCTGCCCTACCGCGGGAAGCCGGTGATCAACGACCGCCGCTGCCAGCTCGACTTCGCGAAGCCCGCCGTCAGGCAGTGGGCGCGCGGCGTCGTCGAGCGGCTCGTGACCAGGTACAAGCTCGGCTGGCTGAAGATCGACTACAACATCGACGCCGGCGACGTCTTCGACCCGTCGAGCCCTGGCCGCGCCGGGGCGCGGCTGTACGATCATCTCCAGGCATACTACGCCTGGCTCGACGAGCTGCGCGCCGCGCATCCGGAGCTGGTGGTCGAGAACTGCTCGAGCGGGGCGCTGCGCTTCGACAGCGGGATCATCGCGCACACGCACACGACATGGGTCTCCGACGTCGTGAACGCGAAGCAGTCGATCCAGCTCGGCTACGGATGCACCGTGCAATTCTCCCCGGAGCTGTGCAATCACTGGATGGTCGGTGAGAAGGACGACGGCAGTGTGGACCCGAACGGCGCGCCCGGCTGGTGGGACTTCATGTTCCGCGTCCCGATGACGGGGCAGTTCGGGATCTCGAGCCGCGTCACCGAGTGGCCCACGGCGCTGCGCGAGCGCGCGGCGGCGAACGTCGCGCTCTACAAGCGGATCCGCGGCACGCTCACCGGCGCCGACGTCTACCATCTCACGCCGTCGCCCGACCACCAGACCCCGACGGGATGGATGGCGATCCAGTACGTCGCGCCGGCGGACGGACGGAGCGTGCTGCTCGCCTATCGGCTCCCGGACGGCGAGGCGCGGCGCAGCTTTCGGTTGCGCGGGCTGTCGCGCGACGCGACCTACGACCTGCTCGTGGACGGCGCCGCCGCTGGGGCCGTGACGGGCGCGCAGCTCGCCGACGCGGGGCTTCCGGTCGCGCTGGAGGCGGAGTGGCGGGCGGCGGTGATCGAGCTGGCGCCGCGGCGTTAGGCGGAACGGGCGAGCCCCGCGCGACCGATCGGTCGCGCGGGGCTCTGTTCGCGCCGTCAGGCTGCGCGGACTACCAGCGGTAGTGCGCGAAGGCCTTGTTCGCTTCGGCCATGCGGTGCGTGTCTTCCTTCTTCTTCACCGCGTTGCCCTCGCCCTTGCTCGCGGCGATCACCTCGGCGGCGAGCTTCTCGGCCATCGACTTCTCGTTGCGCTCGCGCGAGTACGAGATGAGCCAGCGCATGGCGAGCGCGGTGCGGCGCTCGGGACGGACCTCGACCGGCACCTGGTAGGTGGCGCCACCGACGCGGCGGCTCTTCACCTCGACGACCGGCTTCAGGTTCGCGAGCGCCTGCTTGAAGACGTTCACGCCCGGCTGGCTGGTGCGCGACTCGACGAGATCCATCGCGCTGTAGAAGATGCGCTCGGCGGTCGACTTCTTCCCCTGGTACATCAGGACGTTGACGAACTTCGACACCGTCTGGCTGTCGTAGCGCGCGTCGGGGAGGATCGTGCGCTTCACGGCGGTCTTGCGGCGGCTCACTTCTTCTTCCCTCCGGCCGCGGCGGCACCCGCCTTCGGCTTCTTGGTCCCGTACTTCGAGCGGCTCTTGTTGCGGCCGTTCACGCCCGACGCGTCGAGCGTGCCGCGAACGATGTGGTAGCGAACGCCCGGGAGATCCTTCACGCGGCCACCGCGCACGAGCACGATCGAGTGCTCCTGCAGGTTGTGCCCCTCGCCCGGGATGTAGGCGATCACTTCGAACCCGTTGGTCAGACGCACCTTGGCGACCTTGCGAAGCGCGGAGTTCGGCTTCTTGGGGGTCGTGGTGTAGACGCGCGTGCAGACACCCCGCCGAAATGGATTCGACTTGAGCGCCGGCGACTTCTCCTTCTTCACGACGTCACGGCGCGACTGCCGGACGAGCTGATTGATCGTTGGCATACGGTACAGAATGAGCGAACTACGCCGCCCGGGGAGGGCGGAGAGAGACTGCGAAAGCTAGTCGGGGGAAGCGGTTGCGTCAACCGGGCGGCGCCCGGGTTCCTGGGTCGGGCGCTCGGGTCGTCTACGGCGACGTGGGATTCGACGTGGGACGCGCTGGAGCAAGTTGGGGATTCGGGGACGACATGGGATGAGGGACGACGTGGGACGTGGAAGCGACACGGGACGAGGAGCCGACAAGGGACGACCGACGAGGGATCCGACCTCCCATGTCCCACGTCGTCCCCGCCTCCCCAACTCGCTCCGGAGTCCCACGTCGAATCCCACGTCCCACAAAAAGAAAGCAGCCCCGCCGGCGCTCGCCGGCGGGGCTGCCTTCCTTTCCCGGAACTAGAGCTTCGGCAGCTCGTCCAGATCCTCGTCCACCAGCTGCGGCAGCAGCGCTTCCTGCGCCCGCAGCTCCGCGGCCGCGATCGCCTCGGGCTGCGCGCCCGCGTCGACGTCGACCTCGTGGTACCGGTACATCCCCGTGCCCGCCGGGATGAGGTGGCCGATGATGATGTTCTCCTTCAGCCCGAGCAGGTCGTCGCGGCTGCCGCGGATCGCGGCGTCCGTCAGCACGCGCGTGGTCTCCTGGAACGACGCCGCCGAGATGAACGACTGCGTCGTGAGACTCGCCTTCGTGATGCCGAGGAGCAGCGGCTCGGACTGCGCCGCCGTCTCCTTCCGCTTCTTCGCGCGGTCGTTCACGTCGCGGAAGACCTGCTTGTCGACGTGCTCGCCCTCGAGGAACTCCGTCTCGCCCGGATCCATGATCCGGACCTTCTGGAGCATCTGCTTGACGATCACGCCGATGTGCTTGTCGTTGATCTTCACGCCCTGCAGGCGGTAGACCTCCTGCACTTCGTTCAGGAGGTACTCCTGCACCGCGCGCGGGCCCTTGATCCGCAGGATGTCGTGCGGATTGACCGGTCCCTCGGACAGGCGGTCACCGGCGCGCACGCGGTCGCCCTCGTGCACGCGGAGGTGCTTGCCGGCGGGGACCTCGTACGACTGCGCCGCTCCCTCGTCCGGCTGGTTGTCCAGCCCGATCGGGAGGACGCGGATCTCGCGCTTGCCGCGCTTGATGTCGCCGAACCGCACCACGCCGTCGATCTCGGAGATGGTTGCCGGGTCCTTCGGCTTCCGCGCCTCGAACAGCTCCGCCACGCGCGGCAGACCGCCCGTGATGTCGCGCGTCTTGTACGCCTCGCGGCCGATCTTGGCGATGATCTCGCCGGCGTGGATCTCCTGCCCGTCCTCCACCGTGAGCTGCGCGCCCACCGGGATGACGAAGTCGCGCACGCGGCGCTCCTTGCCCCCCTTCTCCTGCCAGATCTCGATGTGCGGGTGGAGCTTCTTCTCGCGGTCCTC
>DASVXU010000142.1:0-3519 GCA_036392515.1 Gemmatimonadaceae bacterium
CAGCGTCCTGCCTTCCGCCCGCTGTCAGACGAAGTAGCGCGCCGCTACCGGGAGCAGCGACGGATGCTGGATCAGCGCCTGGGCGAACACCCTGCCTAACGTCCGCTTCTCCGGGTCGATCCCGTTCACCGTGCGGGCGAGACGGTTGTAGAAGTCGTCGTCGAAGCGGTTGAGCGCTTCCTTGATGCGGTAGAAGCGCTCGTGGTCCTCGCCGAGGAGCGACATCCACTCGTCGTGGTATCGCTGCAGGCGCGCGGCGCTCGTGTCGCGCGCGGCGAGGGCGGCCGCGGCGTGGCGGCCGGCGAGGCGGCCCGCCTTCATCCCGGTGACGATCCCTCCGCCGGAGAGGGGATTGATCATGTGCGCCGCGTCCCCGCAGAGGATCAGCGCGTCGGCGACGGTGCGCTTCACCGTCGTATGGACGATGACGCCGCCGACGGTGTAGCCGGTGCGCGTCCCGGTCGGGAAGTAGTCGTCCAGGTAGGAGTGCAGCCACTCGCGCGCCGGCCGGCCGCCCCCCTTGAGCGCCACGATCCCCAATCCGACGTTCGCCACGCCGACGCCCTTGGGAAAGACCCAGGCGTAGCCACCGGGCGCGACCTTGTCGCCGAAGTGGAGGTAGATCGCGTCCGGGTCGAAGTCGATCCCGGTCACCACGTACTGCGCGCAGCTCTCCATGTCGCGCGCGGGGACGCGCGTGTCGAGACCCGCCCAGCGGCCGACCATGCTCTCGACGCCGTCGGCCCCGATCACGAAGCGCGCGCGGACGAACCCCTCACCGCGTGGTCCGCGGATGCGGGCGATCCACTGGTGGCCGGTGGCGGAGCTGCTGTCCCGCGCCAGGCCGATCACCTCGGTGCCCGTCCGGATCTCGGCGCCGGCGCGACCCGCGTCCGCCGCGAGCGCCGGCTCGAAGCGGGTTCGATCGAGGATGTAGCCGACGTCACCTTCGGCGACGCGGACCTCGGTGCCGTCGGGAGCCCAGAAGATCACGCGGGTGATCCGGCGCGAGATCCAGCTCGCGCCCGTGGGATCGAGGAACTCGGAGACTCCCTTCGAGCCGACGCCTTCGCCGCAGCGCACGGGTGCACCGACGGCGCGGTCGCGCTCGAGGACGAGGACGTCGAGCCCCCGGTCGGCGGCGGCCGCCTCGCGCGCGGCGACGAGCCCCGAGGGGCCGCCACCGACGACGAGGATGTCGGAGAGCTCCTCGATCATGCCGTCGCGGCGAGGAGCGGGTTCGCGACCATCGCGAGCGCGCCGACGGGGCAGGGCGCGATGCACTTGGTGCATCCGGTGCAGGTCGCGGCGTCGACGAGGAGACCTTCGCGGCGCATCTCGATCGCCATCGGCGGACAGAGGGGCATGCACAGCCCGCACTCGTCGCAAAGTTGCCTGTCGACGACGGCAATCGTAGATGGAGGACGACGCATGTGAGCGAGGTTACAGGGCCGAGCTAGGTTGTGTCAAGCCAACGGCTTGCTCGTCATATGCAACAGCCACTAGCTTTCCGTCCTGTTTCTGGCCGAACCCCTCTTCACCGCAAGGCATTTTGATGCGCTGGCCGCTCTTCAAGCGAGGCTCTCTCTTTCCCGCGAACGCGATCGGCGTCGATCTCGGCACCGCGAACACGCTGGTCTACGTGAAGGGCGAGGGGATCGTCCTCAACGAGCCGTCCGTCGTCGCCATCGATCGCGACACGAAGCGCATCCTCGGCGTCGGGCTCGAGGCGAAGCGCATGCTCGGGCGCACGCCGGAAGGCGTGATCGCCGTTAGGCCGATGAAGGACGGCGTCATCGCCGACTTCGACGTGACGGAGAAGATGCTCCGTTACTTCCTGAAGCTGATCATCGACAACCACTTCTTCCGCGTGAAGCCGCGCGTGATCGTGTGCGTTCCCTCGGGGATCACCGAGGTCGAGAAGCGCGCGGTCCGCGACTCGGCGATGGGCGCCGGCGCGAAGGAAGTGTTCATGGTCGCCGAGCCGATGGCGGCGGCGATCGGCGTCGGCCTCCCGGTGGAGACGCCCACCGGCAACATGGTGATCGACATCGGCGGCGGCACGACGGAGATCGCGGTCATCGCGCTGAGCGGCATCGTCAGCGACACCTCGATCCGCATCGGCGGGGACGAGCTGGACACGGCGATCGTGCAGTTCATGCGCAAGAACTACAACCTGCTCATCGGCGAGCCGACCGCCGAGCAGATCAAGATCGGGATCGGGAGCGCGGCGCCGGTCGGCGAGGAGCGGGAGATGGAGGTCAAGGGACGCGACCTCGTCTCGGGCATCCCGAAGACGGTGCGCGTTCACTCGAGCGAGATCCGCGAGGCGATCCAGGAGCCGATCCAGCAGATCGTCGACGCCGTGCGTCGCGCGCTCGAGATCACCCCCCCCGAGCTCGCGAGCGACATCGTCGACCGCGGGATCGTGATGACGGGCGGTGGAGCGCTCATCCGCGGCCTCGACCTCCTGCTCAGCCAGGAGACCTCGCTGCCGATCCACGTCGACGAGGATCCGTTGACGTGCGTCGTGCGCGGGACGGGCCGCATTCTCGACGACGAGGAGAAGTACAGCACCGTCCTCGAGGACTGAGTCGCCGTGGCACGTGCGAGCCGGCTCGACAGCCGCTTCGACACCGCGATCTTCGCGGCCTGCCTCTTTCTCGCGATCGTCGCTCACGGCCTGCCCGCGTCGATGCGCGAGCCGATCGCGGAGACGATGCGCCGGACCATCGTCGCGCCCCTCGTCGAGCTGCAGCACGACGCGGAGCTGAGCCGCGCCGCGTGGCTGGCGCACGAGTCGAACACGCGCATGCAGGACAGCGTCTCGCTCCAGGCGATGCGCGTCGTGCAGCTCGAGAGCGAGAACGACCGCCTGCGCCGCGTCCTCGGACTCGGCGGGAAAGTGCGCTGGGGTTTCGTCCCCGCCGAGGCGCTGCACAGCGGCGCGGTCGGTGACGAATACACCCTGACGCTCTCCGCCGGCGCGAACGCGGGCGTCCGCCCCTTCAGCCCCGTCGTCGCGCCCGAGGGCCTCGTCGGGATGGTGCAGACGGTGGATCCGCGGATGAGCATCGCGATCATCTGGACGCATCCCGACTTCCGTGTGAGCGCGCGCGCCGCGGACCGCAGCGCGTTCGGCATCGTGCAGGCGCACGAGGGGAGCGGCGCCGATCGCTACCTGCTCGAGCTGCGCGGCGTGCCGGTGCGCAACGAGATCAGGAAGGGGACGCTCGTCGTCAGCTCGGGACTCGGCGGCGTCTACCCCGAGGGCATTCCGATCGGCACGGTGATCGACACCCTGCGGTCGGACGGCTACGCGCGGAAGTATCTCCTGCGACCGGCGGTCCTTCCGCCGGACGTGCTCTCGGTGATGATCCTCCAGCCGCAGCGCGTGCAGTCCGGTGTCGAGCCGGTGTGGGCGGCGACGGTGGCGGCGGCGGACAGCGTCGCGCGCCAGGCGGCCGCGGATTCGGCGGCGGCGGCTCGCGCCGCAGCGGCGAAGGCAGCGGCCGCCCA
>DASVXU010000143.1:0-64574 GCA_036392515.1 Gemmatimonadaceae bacterium
TCGTCGTACATGACGTTCAGCGGCCGCGACGCGCAGTGGTCGCCGCAGCCGAGCATGTAGCGGTTCTTCGCGAACCAGCGGTAGAATCGCTCGGCGAGGGGACGCACGAAGGGGATGCTGAAGACCCACGAGATCCATTTCCCCTTCGGCAGGACGTCGAGCAGCTGCTCGATCGCCGCGGCACCCTGCCACGTGCGACCGCCGGGGCCGATGAGCTGCACCGACTCGACGTAGGCCTTCGCCGGGATCCACGGGAAGCGCGCCTGCACGCCGGGCTGCTGCGAGGGAACGATCTCGAGGATCTGCCGCTTGTCCCAGCGGCGCAGCACCTTCACGAGACGATTGCAGATCTTGCAGAAGCCGTCGAAGACGACGGTGTATGGGCGGCCGAGCGGCGGCGCTTCGGCGAACTGTCCGACCGGCTCCCCCCTGATGGTGAAGAGGACGACGGGGATGGTGGGTGCGGTCATGCGGCCTCGATCGAGACGTTAGGCGAGTGGAGCAGGGTCTCGTGCACCGTGCACATCGCGGCGACGCGCTTCGCGGCGTTGAGGCGTGCCGGCGGCAGCGAGGGCCAGTGGAAGGTGAGCGTGATGTCGCTGACGCGGTGCGGCTCGTCGCCGAACTTCCACGCGACGTCGATGGTCATCCCCTCGATGGACAGGTCGGCGTGCGTCGCCCACGAGTACAGCACCGAGAAGGTGCAGTACGCGAGCGAGCTGCCGAGCATGTGAAAGGGCGAGTACTGGCGCTCCGCCGTCGGCGCCTCGATCGTCATCGGGCCTTCCGTCGGCTCGAGCCGGACGCTGTCTTCACCGGTCAACGTGATCTTCACGGCAACATTCTCGCGGTTCGGTCGGGAAACAGGGAAGCTCGCCCGCAGCGTGCAAGGACTGCTCCATGCAGGGGGGTACGGGAGTACCGGAGTACGGACCTGCGCCGTGTCCGTACCGTACTCCCGTACTCCCGAGTAAACGAACGCCAACAGCAGAGGACTCGTGCCATCCATCGCCGACATCCATGTCATGATCAACCACTTCCCGGTCATCCTCGCGGTGGTCGGGACGTTCTTCGCCGTCGTCGCGCTCTTCACGAAGCGGCGCGGCGTCTGGCAGTACGCGACGGCGACGCTGTTTCTCGCGGGGCTCGCGGTGGTGCCGACCTTCTTCACCGGCGATCCGGCGGAAGAGGGGCTGCGCGACGCATGGTGGATCAGCCGGCGCGCCATCCACACGCACGAGGAGGCGGCGGACTTCGGGCTCTGGGCGCTGATCATCACCGGCCTCGTCGCTGCGTACGCATGGTGGCGTCTGCGTACGCCGCGCCCGCTCGCGCCATCGACCGGCGAGCCGGGGACGATGTGGGGAGCACCGCTGCTTCCCGTGTGGCTGCGCGCCCTCGTCGTCGTGCTCGGGCTGTGGTCCACGGCGGTCATGTTCCGCGTCGCGCAGCTCGGCGGCGACATCTCGCATCACTCGACGATCCTGCGGTCGACGCCGCGGCCGGCGGGCGTGCCCGTCGAGCAGCCGCCGGCCGGTCGGCCGCCGGAGGAGTGAGCGCGCCGCCCCGCCGGGAGAAAAGAGAAAGGGCCGGCTCCGAAGAGCCGGCCCTTTCGACTGCTCGAACGACGAGTCTTAGAACTCGACGCCGAAGGTGATCGGGAACGAGGCGATGCTCGCACCCTGCCACGTGCCCTGGTTCATGTAGCGGCCTTCGACGTGCGCGACACGCGTGCCCATCTTGAAGCGCATGCCGACGCCACCGTTGAAGCCGAGCTTCGCGCCGCTGTTGTCCGACGCCGAGCCATTGCCCGAGCCCAGGTCGACCGTCAGCGAGGTGCGGTGGATGTTCAGACCGCCGAGGACGTAGGGCTTCACCGTCGACGACGAGGGGAACGAGTAGCCGAGGTCGAAGGCGCCACCAAGCTGGTTGCCCTTCGTGCTCGTCCCGCCGCCCTGATCCTTGCTCATGTAGTAGTTGAAGCCAAGCTCACCGCGGAGGAACACGGGGGAGCCGGTCAGCGCCTTGCTGCCCGACACGCCGATCCCGAGGCCCGTCCCGACGGCGTCACCCCAATCGCTCATCGGCATCGCGAGGCCGGCGTCGAGCGAGAACTTGATCGGCGACGACGCGGCGTGGGCACGCTGCGCGTGGCTGACCGACGGCGCGACGACGAGCGCCGCGGCAGCGATGCTGAGGAAGGCACGCTTCATCATGTTGCGATTCTCCTGGGAGAAAAGAAGGGGGGTTGTCCTGCCACTGCACCGGACCCGCTGGTCCGACGCCCTACAGACGGGCCACCTGACTGTCAGGTAACAGCCGGGTCCGGTATTTGTTCGGGAGCACACGTGCGCGCACGTTCTTTTCTCGAGCCCCTCAGCGCAACGAGCCGGCTGTTGCTCTCGTCAATCGAAACACGAAGGTCACGAAGGTTCACGAAGGGGCTTCAACGACACCCTTCGTATTCCTCGCGACCTTCGTGTCTTGACAGCCATTGCCGAAGCCGCCGGTGGCCGGCACAGCCGCGCGCCTAACGGCCGGCGGGCTGCTGCTGCGTCAGGCAGTGCAGGGTGCCGAGTCCCCAGACGAGATCCACGGCGTGGATGCCGACGATCTTCCGGTCGGGCATCGCCTGCGCGATCGCGTTCAGCGCGACGCGGTCGTTCGGGTCGTTGAAGGTCGGCACGATCACCACGCCGTTCGCGATGTAGAAGTTCGCGTAGCTCGCCGGGAGCCGCTCCCCGTTCATCGTCACCGGACGGGGGAAGGGGAGCTTCACGACGCGGAACGCGCCGCCGTTGCCGCCCGCGAGCTGGAGCCGGCGCAGATTGTCCGCGGCGCGCGCGTGGTTCTCGTCGGCGGGATCCTCCTCGTACGCGAGGACGACGACGTCGGGCGCCACGAAGCGCGCGATGTCGTCGATGTGCCCGTGCGTGTCGTCGCCGACGCACCCCTCGCCGAGCCAGATCGTCTCGCGGATGCCGAGGTAGTCGCGGAAGACACGCTCGTAGCCCTCGCGCGTCAGGCCGGGGTTGCGCACCTGCACGTCGGACAGGAGCCACTCCTCGGTGACGAGCATGACACCCTCGCCATTCGTCTCGATCCCGCCGCCCTCGAGCACCACGCGCTCCCCGGTGTCGGGGCGCACCGGCTCGATGCGCGGGAGCTTCGAGATCCGCTCGATCGCCCGGCCGACCTCCGCGTCGCGCGCGTAGTTGTCGTACTTCGCCCAGGCGTTGAACGCCCAGTTCACCAGCGGCGTCTGCCCGTCGGCCGTGGCGACGACGGTCGGCGCCGAGTCGCGCAGCCAGACGCGATCGTTAGGCACGACGTGCAGCCGCACGCGGTCGCGCGAGACGCCGTGCGAGTCGAGATGCCGGCGCGCCGCATCGCGCACCTCCTCGTTATGGCAGAGGATCTCGACGCGCTCGTGCTCGTGCAGGACGCGCACGATCTCGGCGTACACCCACGGGATGGGCCCGAGCTTGCCCGGCCAATCGGGCTCGTGGTGCGGCCAGGCGATCCACGTGGCCTCGTGCTTCTCCCATTCAGCGGGCCAGCGCACCGTCACCGCGTGGCCGCGCGGCAACGGTTCCTCCTTTCGCGCCATCGCCGTCAGGCGGCGCCGAGGTAGCGCGAGAGGATCGGCGCGTAGGCGTCGACGCGGCGATCACGGAGGAAGGGCCAGTTGCGGCGGATCGTCTCCGTCAGCTTCGGGTCGCAGGTCGCGGTGAGGATCGCTTCCTCCGTCCCCGCCTCGGCGACGATCCGCCCGAACGGATCGCTGATGAAGGAGTGGCCGAAAAAGGTGATCCCGTTCGTTCCCGGCTCGTCCTCGTGGCCGATGCGGTTCGGCGAGGCGACGTAGATCCCGTTCGCGATCGCGTGCGAGCGCTGCATCGTGCGCCACGCCTGCACCTGCGCGTCCCCCCACTCCTCCTTCTCCGCCGGATGCCAGCCGATCGCGGTGGGATAGAAGAGCACGTCCGCGCCGAGGAGGCTCGTGATGCGCGCCGCCTCGGGGTACCACTGGTCCCAGCAGATCAGGACGCCGACGTTCGCGTAGCGCGTCTTCCAGACGTGGAAGCCGCTCGCCTGCTTCGCGAGCCGCCCGATCTGGTCCACGCGATCGTCGTGCACGCCGGCGGTCCCCGCGTCGCCGGGAGTGAAGTAGTACTTCTCGTTGAAGAGCGGATCGTCGGGGATGTGCATCTTCCGGTACACCCCGAGCAGCGATCCGTCGGCGTCGATGATCGCCGCCGAGTTGCGATAGACGCCCGCCGCCTGCCGCTCGAAGAGCGGGACGATCACGACGACGCCGAGCTCCTTCGCGATCTTCTGCATCGCGTCGGTGGTCGGTCCCGGGATGGGCTCCGCGTAGTCGAAGCGATCCGCGTGCTGCGTCTTCGCGAAGTACGGCGCGTTGAAGAGCTCCTTGAGGCAGATGATCTTCGCGCCACGCCGCGCCGCTTCGCGCACCTGCTCGACCCCGCGCTCGACGTTCGCCTTCACGTCGTCGGTGGCGGAGTCCTGGATGATGCCGACTGTGAATGGGGCGTTGGTCATGAGCGGAAGTCTAGTCGCTATGGCTGGAAGCTGTAAGCTGAAAGCAGGAAGCGACGGCGAGACCGCAGTTACGGTGCCGCCCTCGCTTACGGCCTGCAGCTTCCTGCTTCCAGCCCGGACCAGCTACTGCCCCGTGCTCGCCGAGTCCCGCTGCGCCACCGAATCCACCGCTGCCGCGAGCTCCGTGTAGGCCGCCGGCGAGAGCTGCTTGAAGGGCTGCATGATGTGCGTGATGCGCCCGTCCGGTCCGACCACGAAGAGGCTGCGGTCGTCGAGCTGGTTCTTCGCGTCGAACGCGCCGTAGCGCTGGCCGACCGCGCCGCCGACGTCGCTCGCGAAGACGAAGGGGAACTGCGAGTCGCGCATCCAGCTCGCGAGCGCGGTGTCCGGGTCGACGCTGATCCCGATCACCGCGACGTGCCGGCCGTTGTTGAAGAGCGTGGCGTACTGATCACGGTACGCCTCCATTTGGATCGTTCAGCCCTTCGTCCGTGCCTTGTAGAAGAACGCGATGACCACGGTCTGGCCGCGGTAGTCCGAGAGGCGCACCGGATTGCTCAGCAGCCCATAGCGCGTCGCTCCCTTCAGCTCGAAGTCTGGTGCCATGCTGCCGACGGCGAGCTTCACCGGCGTCGGCGGGCCCCCCTGCGCGCCGGCTCGAGCGCCGCCGACCAGGGCGAGCGCGGCGAGCGCCGTCGCGAGGTGCAGCGTTTTCTTCATTCGTGGCTCCGATGGTGGTGCGTGATGATGCAACGAGGCGCGCCTCCGCGACAGGGTGAGTTCGTCGAAGCGTGCTCGTCTACGCGGAAGGACAGAGCCGCCCACGGTCGAGGACGCCGCCGCCCGTTAAGCCCACGAATCGCGCGCCAACTCGCGGCACCGGCCCTGCCTTTACAAGGCGCGTCGGCCGGGCGTTCCGGCCCGGAGAACCGGAGGAATACAATGCGCTCTCTCGTGAAGTGGATGGCGATCCCGGCTGTGGTCCTCGCCGCGGCCTGCTCGAACAAGGATGACTCGAAGCTCGACGACGCGCTGAGCAAGGACCTCGCGCTGGCGTCGCAGGTTCAGCCCTACCAGCCGCAGCAGTTCGTCTCCCCGCAGGAGATGGGCTACAACCAGTACGGGCAGCCCGTCTACGGATACGGCCAGCCGATGCCGGTGAACCAGCGCGGCATGTACCAGCCCGCGCCCGTCTACTCGGCCCCCGCGCCGACGCGGACGCGAACGGTCTACCGGTCGAGCGGGTCGAGCGCGAGCCGCTCCAGCGGGACGGTCGCTCGCCAGCCGGTCCGCCACACGGGGCGTGACGCCGCGATCGGCGCCGCCGCGGGCACGGTGATCGGCGTCGTGACGAGCAAGGACAAGGTGAAGGGTGGTGTCGTCGGCGCGGCCGCCGGCGCAGTGCTCGGCGGGATCATCGGGCATACCGTGGATGTGCAGCACTAACACGCCATATCGACTTCAGCATAAAGCCACGGCAAGAGGCTGAAGGCCAGAGGCGAGATGAGAAGGGGGGCGGCTCCGGTATTCCGGAGCCGCCCCCTCTCGTCTGCCCCGTCGCGCGTCTCGCCACCGCGCGCAAACCGTGACGAGGCGCAAGACGAACCCGTCCTTTAACGGACACTCCCGCCCGGAATCCGCATGGCCGCGTACAGCATGGATCGGCTCAAGTGAGCGACGTCAGGAACACGACGCCGGACGCGATCACCATCGCGGCCGGGATCGCCGGCGTCTGCGCCTCCTGCGGCACGACCGTCGGCAACCCCGCGGCGCCATGCCCGAAGTGCGGGAACGTGACCCTCGGGGGCAATCCCGCCGAGCAGAACGATCGCATGCGGGCTCGCCTTCAGGAGGCGGTCGGCGACGGCTACAAGCTCCTCGAGCTGCTCGGCCGCGGCGGGATGGGAATCGTCTACCGGGCGCGTGAGGTCGCGCTCGATCGCGAGGTCGCGCTCAAGGTCCTCGCCCTCGATCCCGTGCTCGCCCCCGACGCGTACCTCCGCTTCGAGCGTGAGGCGAAGCTCGCGGCGCGCCTCGACCATCCGCACATCGTCCCGATCTTCGCGGTCGGCCAGCGGCAGAATGTGGCGTTCTACACCATGCGCCTCGTGCGCGGGGGAAGCCTCGAGGATCTCATCGGCGCCGGCAAGAAGCCGCTGACGCTGGAGCACGTGGTGAAGCTGCTGCACGAGGTCGCGGCGGCGCTCGACCACGCGCATCGCCAGGGAGTCGTCCACCGCGACATCAAGCCGGCGAACGTGCTCCTCGGCGAGACCGGGCACGCGATGGTCGCCGACTTCGGCATCGCGAAGGCGCTGAGCAACAGCGAGGTGGGGACGACGGGGACGGGCATCATCGGCTCGCCGGGCTACATGTCCCCCGAGCAGTGGAAGGGGACGGAGCTCGATGGTCGCGCCGACCAGTACTCGCTCGGCATCGTCGCCTACGAGCTGCTTTGCGGGCGCCGTCCCTTCGAGACGCCGCAGATCCAGGATCTCCTCCGCATGCACCTCACGGCGGAAGTCCCGCCGGTGAGCCATCTGCGCCCCGGGCTCCCCGAAGGCGTGGACGACGCGCTGCGCCGCGCCCTCGCGAAGGATCCCTCGCACCGCTTCTCGAGCGTCACCGCCTTCGTCGACGCGCTCGCCGGGCTGCGCTCGGCGGCGGTCGGCACGCAGACGCAGCGCGGGCCGCGCTACGACGCGAAGCGGCCCGCGGCGCGGCAGAAGCGGAGCGTCGCCGGGGTGCTGGTCCCGCTGCTGCTCGTCGGCGCGGCGGGGAGCGCCTTCGCCTTCCCGCAGACGCGCGACCCGATCATGTCGACGCTGCAGCCGGCGATCCAGAAAGTGGAGCTGCTCGCCGGGGTGAAGGACGAGCCGCTGCCCGAGACGAGCGCCGACACGCTGGCCGCGCACGACAGCGCCCTCGCGGCGCGCGCCGCCACCGCGACGGCGCTCGTCCTGCCTAACGCCGCGGGCGCGACGAGCGACAGCACCACCCTCGCGCTCCACGACAGCGCCTCGCACGCGCTCGCCATGCCCGGCGGCGCGCAGCAGCCCGCCGGCTCGACCACCGTCGCGCCGATCGTGCTCGACACCGCGCTCAACGCGGGGCTCACGCGCACGCGCGGAACCTCGTCGCGGATGCAGTACGGGTGGATCCGCGTCACGATCAACGGCGGCGCCGCGCTGGCGCGCATCGACGGCGAGCAGCTCGGGATGACGCCGCTCGTCGCGCGCGTGGAGGCGGGCGAGCACCTCGTCACCGTGCTCGGCGCCGGCGACAGCTACCTGCCGTCGCAGATCAGCGTCGTCGTCGAGCAGAGCGACACGGCTGCGGCGGTCTTCTCGACGCCGGAGGCGCTGCAGCGGATGCGGGAGCTGAAGCGGCAGCAGGCGGTGGCGAAGGCCGCGCAGCAGGCGAGCCCGGACTCCGCCGCTCCGGACAGCGCCGCCGCGCCGCCGCGCTGACGCGTCGTCCCCGTCGCGACCCGCAGGGCACGGAACTCGCTTCCGTCGGGCACGCCAGCATCATCACCGCGCGCCCGAAGAATGACCGCCGACGAACAGAGCCCGCCCCCATCCCCCGAGCAGCCCGCGGGAGTGTTCCCGCCGCTCGCCGAGCGGCGGAGCGCACGTCACGTCGCGAACCGCGCGTTCATGGCGATCAAGGCGCAGCGCGCCGCGGACCGGACGCCGATCGAGGACGTCGCCGAGAAGCTGAACGACTTCGCCGCGTCGACGCCCTTCCTGATCTTCCACGTGATCTGGTTCCTGATCTGGATTCCGTGGAACACGGGGCTGCTGCGCGGGCTCGGCGTCCATCCCTTCGATCCGTTTCCCTTCGGGTTGCTGACGATGGTCGTCTCGCTCGAGGCGATCTTCCTCTCGATCTTCGTGCTGCTCGCGCAGAAGCGCGAGTCGGCGATCGCCGAGCTGCGCGAGGAGCTCTCGCTGCAGGTCGCGCTCTGGACCGAGCAGGAAGTCACGAAGACGCTGCAGCTCGTGACGGGACTCTACCGGCGGCTCGGCCATCCGCTGGCGGAGGACGCGGAGCTGAAGCAGATGCTCGGGCCCCTCGACGTGCACGGGATCGAGAGTCGGCTGCTCGCCGAGATCGATCAGACGTCGAAGGCGCGCAGCACTAGGGACGGCCCGTCGATCGAGAAGCCGCTGCGGACGAAGCCGCCGAACGGGGAAGGCCAGGGATCGCCGGAGTCGCCACGGCAGGCCCGGTGATCACGCGGAGCGCGCCGGGCACGCTCTCGGCGACGATCTCGCTCCGCTTCGACTGATGCAGCTCGCCGTCGATCTGGAACGCCGGCGGCGCGTCGAAGCGCAGCGTCACGCGCGCCTCGCGGCGTACCGCGACGCCGTCGCGCGCGATGTGGGCGCCGGTCTGGGCGGTCTGGAAGAGCGCGATGCGCTCGGTGGCCGGCGCGTCCTCGATCGACACGACGTCGAGCATCCCGTCGTCGACGCTCGCGTTCGGGGCGACGAGGATCCCGCCCCCGTAGCGGCGGCCGTTGGCGATCGCGACGAGGAGCAGCTCGCGCTCGCCCAGGCCGTCGTCGAGGTCGGCGCGCAGCGGGCGAAAGCCGAAGATGTGCTTCGCCGCGGCGAGCTTGTAGCGGAGCGCGTTCCCGGCGAGCCTGCCTAACGCTCCGAGCCGCTGCAGGGTGCGCAGCGCCGCGACGTCGAAGCCGAAGCCGCCGACGTTGAGCACGTGCCGGCCGTCGATCCGCGCGCAGTCCACCGGCGTCGCCACGCCGTCCACGGCGAGCTTCGCCATCTCGACCCACGCGCGCGAGCGCATCGCGAGCGTCGAGATGAAGTCGTTTCCCGATCCGCCGGGGAGCATCAGCACGCGACAGCGGTCGCCGGCGCGCGCGGCGAGCAGCGCGCCGGTCGCCTTGCTCAGCGTCCCGTCGCCGCCGAGGATGGCGATGGTGTCGGCGCCCGCGTCGAGCGCCTCCCAGACGCAGCGCGCCTCGTCCCCCGGGCCGCGGGTGACGAGCGGCTTCGGCGCGCCGATCCCCGCGAATGCGCGCCTAACGGCGGGGAGCAGCTTCGCGGCGCGGCCATGGCCGGCGGCGGGGTTCGCGACGAGGAATACGGAGCGCGGCACACTGGCAGATAATGCACGAGCCGGTCCGTCGGCAAGTGCTCGCGCCGGCGTGTGACGAGAGGCACACGAGCACTGCGCGCTGCGTCAGCTCGTGGCCGTCACGACGGCGCGAGCGCGACGTGGCGCAGCGCGCCGGCGAACGCGCGCGGATCGTCGAGCATCAACCAGTGGCCGGTGCCGGGGATGACCGTGTGCGGGAGCGCGGGACGCAGCACGTGCAGGCTGAACGGCCACGCGTTCGACGTCGCGACGATCGCGTGCGCCGACGCGCCGGGATGCGCGAGGAACCGGTCGAGCGCGTCCACCGCCGCGAACTGGAACATCGGGCGGAAGAGACCGACCGTGGACTCACGCCGCGCGGCGGCGAGCCGGTCGAAGATCATCTGCCGCGTCGTCTCGCGTCCGCCGGCGCACGCATCCTCGAAGCCGGCCTGCGTCGCCTCGCGCCAGTGCTCGCCCGCGAGCGCGGCGAGGAAGGGCTCGAGCTGCTCGCGGCGCTCCCGCTCCGAGAGATGCGCGAAGTCGCCGGGCGGATCGGCGAGGATCAGTCGCGCGACGCGCTCGGGATGCGCCGCGGCGAAGGCGAGGGCGACGAGCGCGCCGTAGCTGTGGCCGACGACGGTCGCGCGATCGAGCGCGTACGCGTCGAGCACCGCGCGCGCATCCTCGGCACAGGCGGGCGGGGAGTAGTCGTCGTCCGCCGGCGGCTCGGAGGAGCCATGTCCGCGCAGCTCCATCGCGATCGTGCGCGGGCGGTCGTCGCCGAGGGCCTCGACGGTCGGCTCCCAGAAGCTCGCGTCGCCGAGCATTCCGTGGATGAAGAGCAGCGGAGCCGCCGACGCGCGGGTGTTCCCCGGCCAGTGGAATGTCCGGATCGCCCCCGCCGGTCCCGCGACTGCGAGTGAATCGTGGTGCATGGCGTCAGCCCTCCACTGCGCCCGGAGCTCGGTGCCGCGACGCCCGGAAACAACCAGCGAGAGCGCGTTTCGTCAATCACCGGCGTGCTCGCGCAGCCAGCGCTCGAGCACGCGGACGATGTGGGCGCTCTCATCGGCGGTCAGCTCGCGCCCCGCGGGGATGCCGTGCCACCTGGCCAGACACCCGCGGCAGCACGTCGCCGTGGCGTGCTGCGCGACGAAGACGGGATGTCCCCGCCACGGGGTCTGCTTCCCGTCGTTCTTCGGCTCGGCGGGCGCGAGGCGCTTCGCGACGAAGTCCCCGGCGTGGCGCACGACGAGCGGAAGTCCCTTCACGCGCAGGTACTCGGCGTCGCCGGGTCCGAGGTGGAACTTCGCGCGGAAGGGCGCACGCGCGAGCGCGGCGAACAGCTCATCGATGTCGCGCATCGGCGGTCGGTCAGCCGCGCCACTTCGTGCGGGTGTAGGCGATGCGGAAGCCGCGGCGCTCCGCGTTGCGCTGCGAGCCGCCTCCCGGCGCGGCCGCCATCACGGCGAGATCGGCGCCCCGCTCGACGGCGAAGCGCAGCCGCGCCTCGAGCAGCGCGCGCTGCCCGCCGCGGCCGCGGAAGCGCGCGATGGTGCTCGCCCCCGCGAGCAGCGCGACGCCGCCGTGGATGGCGATCGCTCCCGCGCCGACGGGCGTCCCTTCCAGCTCGGCGATGAAGCAGTGCGTGCCGCGCGCCCGCGCGGTGATCGCGGCGTAGCCGCGGATGAAGTCGGCGAGCTCCTTCGACTCGCTCCAGCCCTCGGCGGAGGTGTCGGCGTAGAGCGCCTCCTCGCCCGGCTCGACGCGGCGCGCGCGGATCCCGGCGCCCGACGTCGTCGCTGCATCGGCGCTGCCTAACGGTCGGAAGAGAACGCTGCTCAGCTCGAACGGCCGGTAGCCGCGCTCGACGAGGAGCGCGAGGATCTCGGGAGGAGCGATCGGGCTGACCTCGTGCATCACTTCGGCGCCGCGCTCGCGGAAGAATCGCTCGATGGTCTCCATCTCCGGCGCGCCGACGGGGTCGAAGAGGCCGAGGCCGAAGGTCTGCGTGATCGCCGAGCCGGGACCGTCGAACATCGCGTAGGTGCCGGCGACATCGATCCACGCGGCGCCGACGTCGGGCTGCAGCTCGGCGCGCGCCTCGACGAAGGCGACGTTGGCGAGCGCCTCGGTGCGCTCGAGCCGGCGGGCGAGGGCGAGATCGACGAGAGGCCAGGTCATGGAGCGCGCGTGCGCGTCGACGTCCGCGTCGGGTTCAAACCCGGGCGGCGATGGCGAGGCCGAGGGCCTCGGCGAGCCCCGCGTCGTCGACGTGCGAGACAGTATGCCGCGCCACCTCGTGCAGCTCGGGCTCGGCGTTTCCCATCGCGATCGCCCAGCCGACCTCGCGCATCGCCTCGAGGTCGTTGCGCCCGTCGCCGACGAACATCGTCTCCTCGAGCGGCACCCCGAGCTCGTCGGCGACGACGCGCACCGCGCGGGCCTTGTTCACTCCCATCGCGGTCATGTTGACGAAGCTCGTGTCGGGCATGACCGGCGAGGTGGACGGCGTCATCTCGATGCCGGGAACCGGCTCGGCGAGGGCCACGGCCTCGAGACCGATGGGCATGAGCCACTGCGCGCGGACGATCGTGCCCTCGAGCGACGCGAAGGGTCGCGGGCGGAAGGGAACTCCGAGGAGCGACGCATGCGCGCGGGCGCGTGCGCCGGTGCACTCGACCGCGTACTCGTCGTCGGTGTACAGCTCGAGGGTCCACCCCGTCACGCGTGCCCGATCGACGAGATACCGCACCGTTTCCGCCTCGAGGCCCGTCGAGCGCGAGCGGTGTCCCGCCAGGTCGACGATGCTCGCGCCATTCTGGAAGACGTGCCATCCCGCCGGATCGAGGCGCTCGGCGTAGCCACGCGCGAGCCCGAAGGCGGGGCGACCGGAGCAGATGGCGAGGTGGATGCCGTTGGCGCGCGCGCGCTCGGCGGCGGCCCACGTTGCGGGGAGCACCGTCCCGCCGGTGCCGACGAGGGTGCCGTCGACGTCGATGCAGATGAGCCTGACCATTGTCGCAACCTAGAGACTCCGGCCGGGATATCGCAACGACTCGGGGGCCGGGGGCCAGTCGTAAGCAACGGCGTTGACGGCAGTAAGTGCGGGTCCTCACGCCCGGCCCCCGGCCCCCGCTCTCGCACGGAAGTTGAAGCGTTAGGGCGATGCGCGACGTCGCGCGAGGAAGCGTCCGCAGGAGGAGAAGGGTCATGAAGCACAGCCCACTCGCATTCGTGCTCGGCGCGTGCGCGATCGGCGCATGCAGCGGCTCCGACCTCAATGCCCCGCGCGGTCCGTCTGTCGTGCCATCGTTCGCGGTGGCGGCGAACGAGCCCGACGCGCTGGCGATCTCGGCGAACATCCAGGCGACGCACACGCCGTTCGGGACGGTGATCGACCCGATCTACGCGAGCGGGGACTCGTCGAGCGCGGATTTCACGCGGCTCGTCGGATACAGTCGCGCCGCGGACGCGGCGATCTGGAGCGGCCACTATCTCGCGGCCGAGTCGTTCCGGTATGGCGCGACCGGCAGCGCGGAGGCGCTGGCGAACGTGCGTCGTGAGGTGAAGGCGATCGCCGCTCTCGTCGAGGTGCCCGGGACCGGCGTGCTGGCGCGCTTCAGCGCGCCGGCGAGCTCGCCGTACACGGCCGGGATCGTGAGCGGAGAAGCGCAGCACGGGATCTACGAGGGAACGCTCGGCGGAGCGACGCAGTGCTGGCTCGGCAACACCTCGCGCGACCAGTACACCGGCGCGTTCTTCGGCCTCGCCGTCGCCTACGACATGGTGCCCGACGCGAAGCTCCAGAAGCGCATCCGCAGGACCGTCTCGCGGATGCTCGACTTCCTGCTCGCGCACGGATGGAACGTCGTGATGCCTGCCGAGCCGGTGAGCACCGTCTGCCCGCACGGCACGGCGTACGACGTGGTGAGCACGACATTCCTGCAGCGCCCGGAGCAGCGGCTCGCCTTCCTGCAGATCGGGCGGCACATGGATTCGACGCGCTACACGGCGGCGTATCTCGCGGAGCGCAGCGCATCCGCCGCGACTGTCTCGCTCCCGATCGAGACGGAGTGCCAGGACCCACACGGGAGCTACTACAAGTTCAACATCGACTACGCGAACCTGTACAACCTGATCCGGCTCGAGGAGCCTGACTCGCCCTTCCGGCTGCTGTACATGAACGCGTATCAGGTGCTGCGCGGCTGCACGGGCTCGCACCAGAACGCGCACTTCGACATGATCGACCGCGCGCTCACCGGACCGGAGGCGTCACGCGACGCGGAGGCAGCCTCGCTGCTCGGGCTCTGGCTCGAGCGTCCACGCCGCGACTGGTTCACCGACGTCAGCGCGCAGTATCCGCCGCTCTGCGGCGGCCACGCCTGCGAGCCCGTCCCGGTGAACGAGCGCCCGAACACGGACTTCCTCTGGCAGCGGAGCCCGTTCGAGGTGCGGGGAGGAAAGAACGGGACGATCGAGACGGCGGGGATCGACTACATCCTGCCGTACTGGATGGGACGGGCGCTCGGAGTGCTCTAACTACGACGAGCGACGAGCGACCAACTGCAACGAGCGACGAGCGACCAACTACAACCAGCATTGGAATTGCGACGAGCGGTCGCTCGTCGCGCCTCCGATGCCCCTTGTAGTTGGTCGCTCGTCGCTCGTTGGTGTTACTTGCTCGTCGCTCGTCGTAGTTGCTACCGCGTAGTTGCTACCGCCGCGCGGTCCGCAGCCGCGACAACGCCTCGGCCACCACCGCGACGACCAGCACGCCGCACATCAGGGCGAGGGGCGTCTTGCCCGTCATGCGATAGGCGCCCATCGTGACCAGGAGCAGCGTCGCGGCGGCGGGCGGGTGCCACGCCTTGAGCTGCGGCTGGACGAAGGCGAGCATCGCGAGGCCGAAGGCGCTCGCCCAGACGCGCAGGAGCGGAGGCTTCGAAAGCAGCGCGGGGGCCTCGCCGGCGCCGAGGATCAGGACCGCGAGATAGCCGCAGGCGATCGCGGTGAGGTGGCCGAGGAAGACGGAGCGGAACCGCGTCGTCTCGTGGCCGGGATTGCTCGCGAGGAGGAAGGCGGTGGGCCCGATGCCCGCGAAGAGCCAGGGCTGCTTCATCCAGTAGCCGAGCGAGCCGGAGACGACGATGAGCATCGCCGCGACGGCGGGTGCCCAGATCGCGTCGAGCGCGCGCGAGGTGGCGACGCCACCGCGGAAGATCGCGAGCAGTCGATCGAGCGAGGGCGCCGCAGCGGGAGCGCTGCGCACGCCGGCGGGAGTCGGATACGAAGCCATTGGCGTCGGGGGTTCGGGGTCGAAGCCCGAGTTGCCGGGCTCACCCATATCGACTCCTCGCCCGCCCGAGGGTAACCCCGAATTCACCCGAAAAAGTGCGCTGCGTCACCGCCGAGTCGCTCGAGCAGCGAAAGCGCGTTCGCCGCCGCGGCGCCGGACGCGGTGTTGTCGAAGATGCACCAGACCTCGGTCGCGCTCCGGCCGGCCTCACGCATCCGCGCCGCGAGGGCGTCGAGATACGCGTCGTCGTAGGCCGACCAGTAGGTGCGCGGCGATCCGTGCAGCCGATAGTAGACGAGCCCGGGATCTCCGCCCGGCTCCGACGCCGCGGGCACGCGCGCCGGATCGGCGGCGACCCGCGCGACGCGATGCGTCACGAGCAGCCGCCCGGCGTCGCGATCGAACCAGCTGGCGTGCCGCGGCTCGAGCGCCACCGGGCCCGCATATCGCGCGCGAAGGACGCGGAAGAACTCGTCCGCGCTCGCGATGTCGAGCGCGAGCTTCGGGGGGAGCTGCACGAGCAGTGCGCCGAGGCGGTCGCCTAACGCGCTCGCCCCGGCGAGAAAGGCGTCGAGGAGGTCGGCCGCGGCGACGAGCGTCCGCTCGTGGGTGATGGCCTTCGGGATCTTGACCGAGAAGGTGAATCCTTCCGGAACGAGGCTCGCCCACCGCGCGTATGTCGCCGGGCGGTGCGGCCGATAGAAGCTCGAGTTGATCTCGGCGACGGGAAAGCGGCGCGCGTAGCGCTGGAGATGCGTCCCCTCGCCGGGAAATGCGGCCTGCACCGCGACGGGGAGCGACCACCCGGCGGTGCCGACGAGGAGTCGGCCGCTCACGTGTCGATGGTCACGGCGTCGTAGATCAGCACCTTCTTCCAGAAGCGCGCGCAGGTCTCGCGGAAGACGTCGTGCACCGGATGCTCCTGGTAGACGTCGTGTCCGGCCGCGTCGTCGAAGCTGACGATGAGGGCGTACGAATAGCTCCGGTCGATCACCGGCCGGTCGGTGGGAGCGGGCGTGCCGATCGAGCCGCCGCGCACGGTGTCGATGCCGAGGAGGGAGCGGAGCCCCGCGAGCCACTCGGCGCGCTCGGCGCGGGTCAGTCCCTCGCGCTCCCAGAAGTAGACGGAATGGATGAACATGTCGGCTGCCTAACGTGAACCGGCGGCGGGGCGGAGACGCGCGACCCAGCCGCCGCCGGGGGCGAGGTCGAGGCGAACGGTGTCGGCGCGCGAGACCTCGCGCGTCGTTCGGGTGAAGTCCATCGCATTGCGATCGGCGTTCGGACCGTCAGCCCAGACGTCCATCGTCCAGCGTCCCTCCCCGAGGAAGGACAGCGCAAGCGGCAGCGTACGCGAGGAGTCGGTCATCGCGCCGACGAACCAGCCCGCGCCGCTGCGTCGCGCGACGACAGCGTACTGGGCGACGCGCGCGTCGATCGCGTGCGTCTCGTCCCAGGTCACCGGGACGGACGAGAGGAAGTCCATCGCTTCCGGCTCGCGCTCGTACTCCGACGGGGAATCGGCGAGCATCTGCAGCGGGCTCTCGTAGACGACGTACATCGCGAGCTGGTGGGCGCGCGTCCCCATGCTCATCGGCCGGTCGAAGACGGCGCGGAAGTCGCGCGGCTGTGCGTTGAGCATCGAGCCGGGAGTGAAGTCCATGGGGCCGGCGAGCATGCGCGTGAAGGGGAGGATCATGGTGTGGCGAGGGGTGATCTCCTCGCTCCACTTGTTCCACTCGAGCCCGCGCACTCCCTCGAAGGTGAGCACGTTGGGCCAGGCGCGGTTGAGCCCCGCCGGCTTGTGCGCGCCGTGGAAGTCGACGAGCAGCCGGCGCGACGCCGCCTCGCGCGCGACGCGCCAGTAGAAGTCCACGACGCCCTGGTCGTCGCGCTGCATGAAGTCCACCTTGATCCCGCTGACGCCCCAGCGCCGGAACTGGTCGAGCGCGGGGGTCATCTGCTGGTCGAGGGTATGCCAGGTCGTCCAGAGGATGACGCCCACCTTCTTCGCCGCGCCGTAGCGCGCGATCGCTGCGACGTCGACGCCCGGCGCCTGCTTCAGCAGATCGCCGAGCCGATACCATCCTTCGTCGAGGATGATGTAGGGGATCCCGTGGCGCGCGGCGAAGTCGATGTAGTGCTCGTAGGTCTCGGTGTTCACGCCCGCGCGGAAGGGGACGCCGCGCACGTTGAGGGCGTTCCACCAGTCCCAGCTCACCTTGCCCGGCCTGATCCAGGAGACATCGGCGAGGCGGGACGCGGGCGCGAGCATGTACACCAGCTGGTTCTCGAGCAGCGCACGATCCTCGTCGGCGATGAGCACGACGCGCCAGGGAAGGGCGCGCCGCCCGGAGATGCGCGCGATGTACGGTGCGCGCTTCGTGACGACGACGTCGCGATCGTTGCGCGCGCTGTCGGCGAGCGCGAAGGCGGGGAAGATCCCTTTCAGCGCCGGGCCGCTCGCGCTCGAGTCGCGCCCGCTGACGAGATACATCCCGGGATAGCTCTCGAGGTTCGACTCGGTGATCGCGACCTTCGTCCCGGCCGCGGTGGGAACGAGAAGGGGAAGGAGGGCGAGCCGGCCGCCGCGCAGGGTGTCGAGGGAGACGAGCTTGTAGGCTGGCTCCTGGTGCGTCATGAAGGTGGAGTCGAGCCCCACCCAGCCCGGCGTCGCGCCCTGCACGTCGAAGGTCGCCTGCTCGGCGACGACGGTCGCCGAATCGCCGATGTCGAGCGTCCAGCGCCAGGCGACCCCTTCGTCGTAGGCACGCACCTCGAGCGCGTAGCCGCCGCCGAAGCGGAGCCGCAGCTCGGCGTAGCGCTCGCGAACGAGCGCGCTCTTCGTCGGCGCGACGGGGCGCACGCTGTCACGCACCTGCCGGGTGTCGGCGCCGGCCACCCTCGCCACGCGGCCAAGTATGCGGCCGCCGCCGAGGGTGAGCGAGATCGGCGATGGCGCGACGAGCACGCGGCCGTGACGCATGACGGAATACGCGACGCGTGGCCCGGTCTCGATGCGGACGGTAGTCTCGCGGTCGGGGGAGGAAACGGTGTAGGCGCGCTGCGCACTCGCCGGGACGACGGCGGCGAGCGAGGCGATGGCAACTGCGAGAAGGCGATGCATGAGCGGTGAGAGAGCGGTCAGCGAGCGCCGACGAGGGTCGTGAAGCTCGTCGGATCGAGTGTGAGTCGGGCGACGCCATCGCGGACGGGGACGCGCGCGCCCTCGGCCATCCCACGTGTCGCATCGGTGACGTAGACGCGGAGCTCGCCGATACCAGCGGGGAATCCGCTGATCGTGGCCGGCCGCGACGCGCCGTCGTTCACGACATGGACGGTGTAGACCCCAGCCGCCCGATCGGCGAGCGCGGCGCAGCTCGTCTCGACGCGGTCGCAGCGTGCGGGGACGTGGAACGAGCCGGCGGGGCTCGACGCGAGCTGCTTCACCACCCAGAAGCGCTCGGTCGGATGCAGGGCGCCGCTCGAGTCGCCGAAGACACCCCCGCCGGCGACGAGCGAGTAGTCCGCCGTGAGCTGCCAGGGGAGGATCGAGGTCGGGCGGGACCGGGCGAGCACGCGCACGTAGACCTTCGCCTCCTCGAGCGGATAGTACGGCTCGAGGAAGACCGCGGGGTAGCGCCATGCGCCGGCGTCGGTGCTCGCCTCGGCGACGAGCAGGGGGACGCCTAACGTTCGCGCTGCCGCGTCCCAGAAGCCGAGGAGGGAGTCGCTCCATCCACGCCACGAGTGGAAGGAGACCGCGCCGACGAAGCGCCATGCCGCCGTGTCTCCCATCGTCGCGCCGATGAAGGCGGTGTCCGTGGCGTCGCCGGTGTCGCCGAGGAGCATCTTCGTCGCCAGTCCGTGGGCGACGAGCCAGGCGCCGAAGCCCCTGATCATCGCGTCGTGCTCGCGCGGCGTCTGTCGGACGTCGATGCCGAGGTTCGATTCGTTGAAGGAGAAGTAGGCCGGCTCGGCGCCGTACCAGCGCTTCAGATAGAGCAGATACGCGCCGAGCGAGTCGTAGATCCGGTCGAGCTTCGCGGGATCGAGCGCGTTGCCGGTCTCGCCTCCTTCGGGGCGCGCGTCCGGAAGCTCGCCGATCACCGCCCAGCGTGGCGGGAACCAGACGCTGACGACGAACGGGATGCCACGGCGCGCGAGCGTTCGCGACATCTCCATCGCGCGTCTCACTCGCACGTCGAGCGAGTCGGGCACGGTCGCGGAGGGGTCGCCGCTCTCGTCCGGCTGCCAGGCGCGCCAGGGAAGCTCGACGCGTCCCCAGGCGACGCGAAGGTTGGCGAGATTGTACTCGGTGACCGTCGGGTCGAGCGTGGCATCCTCGACGCGGAAGTTGCCGCCGATCCCCTCGAAGCGCCGACCGGGGTGCGCAAGGTCGAGCGCGATCGTCGTCGGAGAATGATCGATCGTTCCGCTCGCGCGGAGCGTCACGACGGCCTCGGCGCTCGAGCGCGGGCCGACGGGTCCGCGCAGCACCATCGCGTGTACGCGATAGTCGTCGCTCCCGTCGCGGCGGTCGCCGCGGATCACGATCGGGGTGGGCGCGCCGAAGTCGAGCTCCAAGGTGCGCGCCGGCAGCACGAGGCGAATTCCGCGCGCGGTCGCCCGCAGGAGCTCGACGCGGGATGTCCCGTCGGACGGCACCGACGCTGGGAGCGCGAAGGCGCGACGGGGGCCGGCAGCCCGTCCGATCAACTCGACCCTCGCTCCACTCCAGTCGGTGCGACCGAGAGCGACGGCGAACACACCCGCGCCGGGCCATGGGATGCTGTCGGTGGCGAATCGAGCGCGGATGGTCGCCACCCCGCGCCCGGCGTCGGTGACCGTCTCGGTCGCGGCAACTCCGCGCAGGCGGGTCGCGATCGTGCGCGTCGCGCCGGAGTGGACGAAGTGTGGGAGCTGGCTCTCCTTCGCCGTGCATTCGCGCTCCTCGTCGTCTTCGGTGACCATGCACAGCCGCGCCTCGAAGGGAATGAGTTGCCCATCGACCCGCATCCCGACGATGCTTCCCCAGGGCCTGACCTCGGCCTGTGCGCGGAGCTGACCCGCACCGGCGAGGGCGAGCAGCGCTGCCGCGACGGCCGACGTGTGGAGTCTCATGCGGCCCTCCAGCCGAGGGGCCAGAGCCAGGCCGCGCCGCGCACCCCGCTCGAGTCCCCGTGGACGTTAGGCACGACGCGCGTCGCGACGGTGTTCGAGAACACCCATCGCGGCAGCCCCGCGCTCGCCGCCTCGGCGAGGCCGGCGATGTTGGACATCCCGCCGCCGAGCACGACGACGTCGGGATCGACGATGTTGATGACCGAGGCGAGCCCGCGCGCGAGACGGTCGTGATAGCGCGCCATCGTCGCGCGCGCGTCGGCGTCTCCCGCTGCCGCGGCGGCGACGATCGCGCGCGTCGTGAGCTCGCGGCCCGTGACCGCGGCGTGATCGTGCACGAGTCCGGGACCGGAGAGCCAGGTCTCGATGCACCCGCGCTTTCCGCAGTAGCAGGGCGGCCCCGGAATCTCCTCGATCGAGGGCCAGGGGAGCGGATTGTGTCCCCACTCGCCGGAGATCTGGTTCGCGCCGATGAGCGCCTTCCCCTCGACGACGACTCCACCGCCGACGCCCGTGCCGAGAATGACGCCGAAGACGATCGCCGCGCCCGCGGCCGCGCCGTCGGCGGCCTCGGAGAGCGCGAAGCAGTTCGCGTCGTTCATCAGCCGCACCGGGCGCCCGAGTCGCGCCTCGAGGTCGCGGTGCAGGGGCTGGCCGTTGAGGCAGACGGAGTTCGAGTTCTTCACGAGCCCCGTCGCGGCGACGACGGTGCCGGGAATCCCGATGCCGATCGTGCCGCGCTCCCCCGCCGCTTCCTCGAGCCCGCGCACGACGCCGGCGATGGCCTCGATCGTCGCGTCGTAGCTCTTCGGCGTTTCGACGCGGTGGCGGTGCGTGATCGCGCCGCCGTCCGCGAGGGTGATTCCCTCGATCTTCGTCCCGCCGAGGTCGATGCCGATCCGCATCGGCGAATAATGGCCGCGCGCCGCGCCGCGCGTCAGGCCGCGGCCTCTCCCCAGCGGCGGCTCAGCTGGTCGGCGACGGCCGCGGCGACGATGACGACGCCGAGCGCGATCTTCTGCACGTACGGGTCGACGTTGGCGAGGTTGAGGCCGTTGGTGAGGACGCCGATGAAGAGCGTCCCCCAGAGGGTGCCGGCGATCGTCCCGCGTCCGCCGGTGAGCGAGGTCCCCCCGACCACCACCGCGGCGATGACGTCGAGCTCGTACTGGTTGCCGGCGTTAGGCACGCCCGCGCCGAGGCGCGAGGCCAGCGTCAGTCCGGCGAGCCCGGCGAGCACGCCGTTGAGGGCGTAGATCGCGAAGGTGACGCGGCGGACGCGGATCCCCGCCAGCCAGCTCGCCACGGGGTTCCCTCCCACGGCGTAGATGTGGCGGCCGAAGGCGGTCTGGGTGAGCACGAGCGCCCCGAGCAGCATCACCGCCGCCATGAGGATCACGGGTCCGGGAACCCCGAGCACCACGGAGCGGCCGAGCACCGCGAACCACGAGGGCAGCCCGCCGATGCTGCGCCCGTCGGAGACGATGAAGGCGAGCCCGCGCGCCGCGGTGAGCATCGCCAGCGTCGCGACGAAGGAGGGGACGCGCGCCCAGGCGACGAGGGCGCCGCTCACCGCGCCGGTGGCCAGCCCGATGCCTAACGCGACGAGGAGGACGAGAGGCGCCGGCACCCCGTGCGCCGCGGCGATCGCCGCCGACACGCCGGTCAGCGCGACCACCGAGCCGACCGAGAGGTCGATCCCGCCGCTCACGATCACCGCGGTCATCCCGACCGCGAGGATCCCGGTGATCGCGACGCTCATCGCGATGTTGAGGATGTTCGCGACGGAAAGGAAGCCCGGCGCGACGCCGGCGAAGACGAGCGCCTCCACCAGCGTCGCGAGGACGAGCGCGTACTCGGCGAACCGCTGGCGGTTCACGCGCGGACGAGCCACGGACGTCAATGCGCGGGGGTGGCGGCCAGCGCGCGCGCCGAGTCGGCGTCGACGATGCGCACCGGGACGGCGATCACCGGCGGCACCTGCCGGCCGGCGAAGTGCGCGGCGATCGTCTCGATGGTGCGATGCCCGATCTCCGTCGGCTGCTGCGCGACGTCGGCCTTGAGCTGCGTGCCCTGCACGATCGCCTTCAGCGCCTCGGGCGCCGCGTCGTAGCCGACGATGACGAGCTCGTTCAGCCGGTGCGTCTGCGCGCTGGAGAGCGCGCCGAGCGCGGTCTCGTCGTTGATCGCGAACACCGCGGCGAGCTTCGGGTGCGCCTGGAACATGTCGTCCGCCGCGCGCAGGGCGCGGTCGCGGACGCCCGCCCCGTTGATCGCCGCGACGATGTGGATGCCGGGATACTTCGCGATCCCCTCGCGGAAGCCGCTCTCGCGGTCGATCACCGACTGCAGCTCGGGCTGACTGATGATGCCGACGTCGCCCTTCCCGCCGATCGCCTTCGCCATGTACTCGGCGGCGAGCCGTCCCCCGGCGACGTTGTCGGAGGCGATGTGCGACACGACCTTCCCGCCCTGCGCCGCGATGTCGGCGGTGAAGACGGGAACGTTCGCCGCGTTCGCCTTCTCGATCGCCGGGGCGATCCCCTTGGTGTCCGTCGGACAGACGACGATCGCGTCGACGCCCTGAACGAGGAAGTTGTCGATCTCCGACTGCTGCTTCGCGAGGTCGAAGTCGCCGGTGGTGACGATCAGCTTGTAGCCCTTCTTCGCCGCCTCGTCGCGCAGCCCGGCCTCGAGCTGGCGGTAGAAGTCGTGCTCGCGGGTGAGGAGTGAGACGCCGATGGTCTTCGTCGCGCGGTCGGAGGAGGCGTCCTTCGGCTTGCAGGCGGCGAGCGCCGCGAGAGCGAGGAGGAGGGCGAGGCGGCGCGGCATCGGAAGTCCGGGGGAGGGGAGGGAAAAGGTGCAGCCGACTCGGAGCGGGAGCAAGCGAGGAACTGCCATGTGGCATGAGGCTAGTGTCATGACTTCTGAGTCGTGAGCCACTTGTCAGAACGGCCACGGGACAAGCCCCCCATGAGGGGGTCACCAACTGTCACATGGCCTGCCTGCCCCGCGCCTCATGCCGCGGCCGTGATGACACCAGCCTCGTGTCGTATGGCCGTAGACCGGTTCCCGTGACGCGTCCCACCGTTCGACCGTCCCGGACATGGCAGGAGCGGCCGCCGAGGAGCACGAGGCACCGGCGCGGGCTCCATTCAACTCGGCGAACCAGTTTGTCCATCCGCACTCAGCTCGGGTACGCAGCCCGCGCGATTCGCATGTTCGTGCGCCCCAATGCGCGGCGCATCGGCTTCACCCTCATCCTCGCCCTCGCCGTCTCGGTGGCCTCCGCGTACGAGCCGCTTCTTCTGAGGCTCGTCGTCGACCGGCTCGCCGCGGTCAGCGTCGCCCACGAGACCGGGCCCGCCGTGCGGCAGGCGCTGGCGGGGGTCGTCGCGCTCTTCGCCGCGGTCCTCACCGGGCGCCTGCTCGGCGCGGCGTGGGTGACGACGTCGAGCTGCGCGGTGCGGCTGAACATGGAGTACCAGCTCCGCTCGAAGGTCGCGGCGAAGCTCAGCGTGCTCTCGTCGAAGACGCACGGGGAGATCGGCACCGGCGGACTGCGCTTCGCGGTGGACGAGAGCGCCCCGCAGAGCGCGCGCGCGTTCTCCGACGTCGCCTTCCGGCTGCTGCCGATGCTGGCGTACCTCAGCGTTGCCGCGTGGGGGATGTCGCGGCTCGACGGCTCGATCACCGCCGCGGTGCTCTGCCTCGCGCCGATCCCGGCGCTCGTCGCGCTCGCGGCGAAGCGCATCCAGGCGAAGCGCGACCGGATGCTGCACGGCTTCTGGATCCGCATCTGGAGCGGGTACACCGAGCTGCTGAACGGGATGGGAACGGTCCGCGCCTTCGCGATGGAGCGGGTGGAGGAGCGGCGGCTGATGCGGCGGATGAAGTGGGCATTCGCGAGCATCCAGCGCGGGGTGCACATCGACGCGCGCGTCACGGTGGCGGCGGGTCTCGCCGAGCTCGCGGCGCGCGTGGTGGTGCTGACGCTGGGCGGCCTGCTCGTCGTGCGCGGCGAGCTCACCGTCGGCGCGCTGCTCGCATTTCTTGGCTACGTCGGCGGGGTGTTCGCGCCGATCCAGCAGATCGTCGACCTCTATCCGACTACGCGCAAGGCGGCAGTGGCGCTCGAGAGCGTCTTCCACGTGCTCGATGCGGAGGAAGAGGCGCCCGACGTCGCGAGCCCGACACCCTGCCCGGCGATCCGCGGGGAGATCGCGTTCGAGAACGTGCGCTTCGGCTACCGCGAGCAGCAGAAGGCGCTCGACGGCTTCGACGTGACGGTGCGTCCCGGCGAGACGGTGGCGCTCGTCGGTCCGTCGGGGAGCGGCAAGAGCACGGTCTTCAGGCTCCTTCAGCGGGTGCACAACCCGACGGACGGTCGCGTGCTGATCGACGGCCGCGACCTGCGCGAGCTCGAGATCGCGACGGTGCGTCAGCAGTTCGGCGTGGTGCCGCAGGACGTCGTGCTCTTCAACGATTCGATCGCGGCGAACATCTCCTACGGCCGCCCGAACGCGCCGCGCGAGGCGGTGATGGCCGCGGCGATGGCGGCGAACGCGCACGAGTTCATCATGCGCCTTCCGCGCGGCTACGACACGAAGGTCGGCGAGGGTGGACGCGCGCTCTCCGGCGGCCAGCGCCAGCGCATCGCGATCGCGCGCGCCTTCCTCGTGAATCCGTCGGTGCTGCTGTTCGACGAGGCGACCGCGGCGCTCGACACGGAATCGGAGGTGGCGGTGCAGGAGGCGCTGCGCGCCTTCCGCCGCGGCCGGACGACCTTCATCATCGCGCACCGGCTGAACACGGTGCGGGACGCGGACCGGATCCTGGTCGTGAGCGACGGGCGGATCGTCGGGGACGGCCGGCACGAAGAGCTCGTCCTCAACTGTCCGACGTACGCGCGGCTCGTGAAGCATCAACTGAGCGTGGATGCGTCGAGAGAAGACGAAGCTGCGCCGGTACTGGCGGTGGAGGCGTCTCACGCGGGGATGGCGGCGTAGAAGACTTCGAATCGGGATCGGTTGAAGTAGCGGGGCGGGAGAGGGGTACCTTGGAGCCGGCGGGGCTGGGGGCGGAATACCGCGGCGCGGGGAGCGGAGGGCGGGAAACGACCTAAATGGACTGAGGCCGACTGGCGGCGCCATCCGGCGCCGCGGTCGGCCTCTTTCGTTTGCTGTCGGGTCGGGGGTGTCGTCGCGGCTCGGTCGAGGACTCGTCGGAAGGCCCGGCATCACGCGAGTGGCGGGGGAGTCACCGAGGTGCTGAGGCTCTGAGGGCTACTACCGCAACGAGCCGCGTGTTGCATCGGGAGTTCTCGAGACCCTCGGAGCCTCAGAAGCTCCCCCCGAACCGCGCGATGCCCGACTACCGACGAGCCCCGACGCGAGCCACGACGAGTCCCAACCCACCAATGGAGAGGCCGACTGCGGCGCCTTCCAGCGCCGCAGTCGGCCTCTCTTCCGAACAGGTTTCTTCCCGCCCCCCGGTATTCCGCTCCCCGCCCCGCTGGTTCCAACGGTGCCCCTCTCCCGCTCCGCCGTTTCGCGACCTCCCGCACCAGGAAGCGAACCTAACGGCGACCCGTGACCCGCACCCAGTCGACCAGCACCTTTCCTTCTCCCCGCTTGATCATCTCGACCGTCGACGCGGGCATTCCAGGATAGGGTGAACGCACCCCATTCGTCTTCTGCGGATACGCGCCGCCTAACGCGAGGTTGAGGATGAGGAACTTCGGATTGTCGTAAGCCCACTTCCCGTAGTTCTCGATCATCGGGCGCGTCGCGCGGTAGACGAGGGCGTCGTCGACGCGGAAGACGAGCGTGTCGGGGCCCCACTCGACCGTGTAGACGTGCCAACGCGTGACGTCGTCGCCGGCGGGGAGATAGAGCCGATTGAAGAGCGGCGTATCGCCCGAGTATCCGGGGCCGTGCAGCGCGACGCTCGCCCAGTCGGGCTCGCCCACGTTCTCCATCACGTCGATCTCGCCGGTCGCCGGCCAGTCGCCGGTGCCGAGGAGCCAGAACGCCGGCCAGAAGCCGGCGCCGGCGGGGAGCTTCATCCGCGCCGAGGCAGTGCCGTAGGTGAACTCGAAGCGGCCGCGCGTGTCGAGGTGGCCGGAGAGGAAGTCGTGCCGGTTGCCGTCGGCGCTGACGTAGCCCGGTGCCCAGCGCGGCGCGATCACCAGCACTCCACCCGACGCGCCCGCGGACTCGGCGCCGTGCGCGAGATAGATCGTCCGCGCGCTGTCCACGTATGCCTGCTGCTCGTTGTTGTACGCGGCGCCGCGCACCTCGACGTTCCACTTCGAGCGGTCGAGCGTTGCGCCGTCGAAGTCGTCGAGGAAGAGGACGCGCGAGCCGGCGGGGACGGGCGGGCGCGTCGGGCGCGGCGCGCAGGCGAGCGCGGCGAGGAGCGTCGCCGCGGTGCCGACGCCGACGAGCGATGGGGAGAGTCGCATGCCTAACGATCCGTCCGCCGCCAGGCGGGGTTGAGGCCGCCGCCCCATGTGTCCTCGCGGGTGACGCGCTGCACGTCACCGCCGTCGGGGCGCATCGTGAAAAGCTCCGGGCGCGCGGCGAAGGTCGCCTGGCTGGCGAAGGCAATGCGCGTCCCGTCCGGGTGCCAGGCCGGCGTGCGTTGCTCGCCGGGAAGCGCGAGCCTGAACGCATTGCCACCCGCTGCCGGGACGATCATGATGTCGGATCCCTGCTCCGGGCTGCTCCGCCGGAAGGCGATGAAGCGTCCGTCCGGCGACCACGCGGCCTCGGCGTCGAGGTCGATCGTGTTGGTGAGCTGCCGACGATCCGTTCCGTCGGCACGCATCGTCCAGATCCCCCAGTCCCCGCCCTCGGTGCTCGCGAATGCGATGCGCGCGCCGTCCGGCGACCATGCCGGACGGCGATGGTCGATCACCCCGGGGCCTTCCGCGGGAGTGAGGTTCACGAGCGTGCCGTGCTCCACGTCGAGCGTCCACAGATCGCCCGCGCGCTGCGCGCGGTAGCTGCGGAACACGATCGTCCGCCCGTCGGGCGACCAGCTGGGAGAGTCGTCGAGCTCCGGATCGTCGGTCAGCCTGCGCAGCCCCGTGCCGTCCGCGTTGACCATCCAGACGTCGCCGGTCGAGGAATCGTACGAGGCGACGACGAAGGCGATGCGCCTGCCGTCGGGGGATGGCTCGGGGTCCATTGCGACGCTCCCGGCGGGGAGCATGCGCGCCGGCGCCGAGCCGTCGCCGGCGATGCGGAACAACTCGGGCGCTCCCGACGGATATCCCTCGTACACCAGCTCCGCGCGCGGCGTCGCGCCGGCATCGTCGCGCCGCGGCGCGGCGGCATCCCGAGCGCACGCGGTGAGCGCGCTCGCGAGAAACACTACAGGGAAAGTGCGATGCATGCTTCGATGGATCAGGTCAGGTCTTCACGAGGATGCTGCAGCACGTCACTCCGGCCTCCGCCTTCGCGAGCTCGGTCATCGGCACCGGCACGACGCGGAGGTTCACCGCCTCGAGCCGCCGGCGCGTGCGCTCGTGCTGCGCGCCGTGCACCAGCCGCTCGCCGATCAGCAGCGCGTTCGCGGCGAAGGGCTCGCTCGGATGCACCGGGAGCGCGCCCATTCCGTCGAAGGCGGTGTCGTCCACCCAGGCGGGATTCACCATCACGAGATCGTCGGAGAGCTGCGTGACCGCCGTCTTGAGATGCAATGCGCCGCGCACCGCCAGCGCCTTCACCGTGTACCCGTGCGGCTCGACGATCGCGCGGATCTGCTTCGCGCCGCTCTCGTTCGTCCGGCCGCCGACGCCGAGGTAGAGGCGCTTGCCGATGCGGAGCACGTCGCCGCCGTCGAGCGTCCCGGGCGCGGCGATCGTCGCCAGGGGACGCAGCAGCTCCAACGCGGCGGCGACGATCCCGGTTTCGTCGCGACGCGACTCCGCCCCCGGTCGGGCGACGATCGCGATCTCGTCGAGCACGACGGCGACATCCTCGATGAACACCGCGTCGGGCTGCTCCTCGGGGGACGGCAGGCGGCGCACCTCGCAGCCGAGCGAGCGGAGCGCCGCCTCGTAGGCATCGTGCTCCGCGCGCGCGGCGTCGACGTCGATCGTGGTGCGCTCGAGATGCGTGAGCTCGCACCGCCCGAGCGACCGCGGAACCTCGCGGGTGAAGGCGATCATTCTGCGAGGTTCGCGACCATATACGAGAGCTAGAAGTGCGTCCTGATCACGAGCCCCAGATTATCGCGGCGCGCGGGGCCGAGCAACGCCGGCGCGACGCTGATCGCCGGCTCGCGCGCCGCGCCCGGGCCCGACATCGAGAGATGGCGCAGCGTCCGGATGCCGATCACCACCGCGAGCGCGCCGGCTCCCGTGGTCACCGCGCCGAGCGTGTGGTACTCGCTCCCGCGTGAAAGTCCGTCGATCCCGAGCCCGGCGGTGCCGACGCCCACCACCGTGGCGAGGAGCCCCATCCCGCGCGTCGGCGAAGCGACGCTGAGCGCGGAGCTCACGAGCGACGCACCGATGAGCGTGCCGGCGGCGGTCTTGTAGCTGTCGCTCATCGTGTTCTCGGTCTTCCCGCCGCCGATGACCCCGTCGGGCGGCGGCCCGTACGTCGGCTGGATGCGCGCGGCCTCCGCGGCGGTGAGCCCGGTGCTGTCCAGCCACGCGACGAGCCGCCGATCGTCGACGAGCTCGCGGATGTACGCGTTGTTGCGCGACCGGGCGACGCCGTCCACGATGTCGCCGCGTCCCGAGCGGTCGATGAGATAGGCCATCGCGCAGAGCACGCCGCGGTGATCGCGGAAGAACGGCTCCGGCGTGGCGAAGCGGTCGTTCTCCGGGAAGGTGCCGGCATCGCGATACTCGCGCAGCCAGGCGATCAACCGTGCGCGCGATGCACGCTGCGCGACGGTGAGCGCGGAGACGTCGCGCGCGCGGAGCTCGGCGTCGACGGAGTCGAAGTGCGCTCGCAGCCGCGCGACTTCGGCGGCGCGATGTCGCTCGCGGGGGGCGGGAGAGTCGGCGGCGGCCAGGTCGTGTACGGATCGGGCCGCGGCAGCGCCGGCGACGGTGGTCGTCAGGGCGACGATGAGCACTGAGCCTCGATGCATGATTCCTCCCGCGTGGAGATGAACGCGCTGGTACGTTACGTGTCGATGCCGAACCCCCTGGTTGCGCCCGCCGTCACTCTTCGCGGACTCGACGGCGAGAGTGACGCTACCTTGAGGCTGTCACACGATGTCGCTCCGACCGTCTTCATCGGCATGACCCGACCCGCAACGCTTCCCCTCGAGATCTTCGAGCGCCACCGCGCGCGACTCTTCGGGATCGCCTACCGCATGCTCGGTACCGTGCAGGACGCGGAGGACGTGGTGCAGGAGAGCTGGCTGCGCTGGCAGGATGCCGACGCCGAAGCCATCCGCGCGCCGGAGGGATGGCTGGTCGCCGTCGCGACGCGGCTCTCGATCGACCGGCTGCGGCGCGCCGAGACGGAGCGCGCGGCGTACGTCGGCAACTGGCTGCCCGAGCCGATCGCCACGCCGGAGCGCTTCGCCCCACCAGACCGCTCCTCGGAGCTGGCGTCCGATCTCTCGATCGCGTTCCTCGTGCTGCTCGAGCGGCTGGCGCCGGAGGAGCGCGCGGCGTTCCTGCTGCGCGAGGTGTTCGCGGCCGGGTACGACGAGATCTCGCGCGTGCTCGGCAAGAGCGAGGCGGCCTGCCGGCAGATGGTGCACCGCGCGAAGGAGCGCGTGCGGCGGGACGAGCGACGCTTCGAGGCGCCGCCCGACGCGCAGGAACGGCTGCTCGACCAGTTCGTCGCGGCGCTGCAGAGCGAGGATCGCGAGGGGCTCGTCGCGATCTTCAGCGACGACGTCGCCTTCGTCAGCGATGGCGGCGGGAAGGCGAAGTCGGTGGCGGAGATCGTCACCGGCGCGGACCGGCTGGCGCAGCTGCTCGTCGGCTTCGAGCGCTCCGGGCGCGTCATCGTCGAGCGGCGCGCGCTCGGCGCGCTCGAGCATCGGCGGACGACGATCAACGGCGAGCCCGCGGTGATCACGCTCATCGGCGGACGCGCCTTCTGCACGACCTCGTTCGCGGTGGACGGGGAAGGGAAGATCAGCGGCGTCTATCGCGTGCTGAACCCCGACAAGCTGAAGCACATCGGCGTGCCGGCGCTCATGCCAGGGTAGAGCGAGCTGTCACGAACGATCGCGCTCCACGTCTCCCGGGGCGAACCCGAATCAGGAGAGGCCACATGCGAATCTTCGTCACCGGATCGACGGGCGTGGTGGGGCGGCGGCTCGTGCCGATGCTGACCGCGGCCGGGCATCAGGTCACCGCCGCGGGGCGCGACCGTGCGCGACTCGCGACGATCGCGGCGCACGGGGCCGCGACGGTGCAGCTCGATCTGTTCGACCGCGAGGCGGTACGGCGCGCGCTCGCCGGACACGACGCCGTCGTCAACCTCGCGACGCACATCCCGTCGTCGTCGTGGCGGATGATGCTCCCCGGAGCGTGGCGGGAGAACGATCGCATTCGGAGCGAGGGCTCGGCGCTGCTCGTCGATGAGGCGCTGCGTGCCGGGGCCTCGCGCTTCGTGCAGGAATCCTTCGCGCCGATCTACGCGGATGCCGGCGACCGGTGGATCGACGAAAGCTTCCCCGTGCGGCCGGGCCGGTACAACAGGAGCAGCGTAGACGCCGAGCGCTCGACGGAGCGCTTCACGGCGAGTGGCGGAACGGGGATCGTGCTGCGCTTCGCCGGCTTCTACGGCCCCGATTCGCGGATGCTCCACGAGATGGTGGCGATGGCCCGGCGCGGGATCGCCCCGCTCCCCGGCGCGAGCGACGCGTACTGCTCCTCCATCGCGCACGACGATGCGGCGAGCGCGGTCCTCGCGGTGCTCGGCGCACCCGCGGGGATCTACAACGCGTGCGACGACGAGCCGCTGAGCCGGGCCGCGTGGCACCTCGCGCTCGCGCACGCGGCGGGAATCCCGGTGCCGAAGCCGATGCCACGCTGGATGACGCGGCTCATGGGATCGCTGGGTGAGGTGCTCTCGCGCTCGCAGCGCATGTCGAACGCGAAGCTGCGGGCGACGGGCTGGGCGCCGCGCTGGGCGAGCGCGCGCGAGGGGCTGCGCGCCGCGCTCGGCCCCGCGGCGCCCGTCGTCCGCGTCGACGCTACGCCGGCGCCGTTCGGAAGGTGACCTTCACGTCCTCGGTCGCGACCGCGACCGTGCCGTAGAGGGGTCAGCGCCGCTTGAATCCCTCGACCAGCGCCGCGGCCTTCGCGCCGTCCGTGCCGGAAAGGGTGATGTCGACGTGCACGCTGTTGAAGAGGGTGACGTCGGAACGCGGCTGGCGCGAGCGATCGACGCTGCCGGTGACGGTGACCTCGACCCCGACGAGCGGCACCTTCTCGTCGCGCGCGATGACCTGGATGAGCTCCGCGCCGCACGAGGCGACCGCGGCGAGAAAGATCTCCGGCGGCGTCAACGCCTCCCCCGGACAGCCATTCCCGACGGGGCCGTCGATGACGATGTGATGATTCCGCGAGCTGACGAGGACGCGGCCGAAGACGGGCGAGGTCCGGGCGTGCGTCTCGTAGGCGCGAATGGAGGTAGCCATGTCGGAATAATAGCAGCGACGAGCGACGCGGCACCCCGCCGAAACTTTCCCCTTGACAATCCGTCCTGTATGTTGAATTATCAGCATAGTTGATTTTTCAGCATCAAGGTGCAGTATTGGGGCGGGGCAGTCTTCCCCCCGATGCCTTTGCCCGTCCTCACACCGCGTGTCGCCATGACGAAGAAGCCGGAAGTGCCTGCCCTTTCTCGCCGCGAGCGGCAGGTGATGGACATCCTCCATCGCCGAGGGGGCGCGACGGTCGCGGAGATCATGAACGATCTCCCCGATCCGCCGACCTACTCCGCCGTGCGCTCGATCCTGCGGATTCTCGGCGAGAAGGATCTCATCAAGCACAAGGAAGACGGCCCGCGGTACGTCTACTATCCGGCCACCGATACCGAGCGGGCGCGCGAGGACGTGCTCGCGCACGTCGTGAGCACCTACTTCGCCGGGTCGCCGGAGCAGGCGGTGACGGCGCTGCTGCGCATGTCCGATGTGGACCTGCCCGACAACGAGATCGATCGGCTCCGCGCCGCGATCCGCCGCGCTCGCGAGAGCGGGAGGTAAGTCCGATGCTCACCCCCATCATCTCCCTGGCCGGACTGACCGCGGTGCTGAGCTCTCCGGTGCTCGTGCTGCTGATCAAGGCGACGGTCATCCTGCTCGCGGCGCTCGGCATCACGATCGCCATGCAGCGTCGCTCGGCCGGTGCGCGGCACCTCGTGTGGCTGGTGGCGCTCGCCGCGCTGCTCGTCGTTCCGGCGATCGCGGCATGGGCGCCCCTGCGGATCGAGGTGCTCCCCGCGGATTCCATCAGCCCCGCGGCCGAGCCGGTGCAGACGGTACAGGCGCCGGTCGCGCCGAAGACGCTCGGCGACGCCCCCGTCGCGGGGACGACCGCACCGACACCCTCCGCCGCTCCCGGTGGCGCGGCGCAGCCGGCCACGAGCTCCATACCGCTCTGGCTGGACGGCGTCTCGCTCGTGGTCGCGATCTGGGCGGTGGTGATGCTGGCGATCGGGGCGACGCTCCTCTGGTCCGCGCTCGTGGTGCGGCGCATCGTGCGGCACGCGTCGCCCCTCGCCGGCGAGGGGTGGACGACGCCGCTGTTCGAGGTCGCCGACCGGCTCGAGCTCGACGACGCGCCGCGGCTGCTGTGCAGCGAGGACGCGAAGATGCCGTTCGCCTGCGGGCTGTTCGCGCCGACGATCGTGCTCCCCGCGGACTGCGACGGCTGGTCGATGGACCGGCGGCGCGCGGTGCTGCTGCACGAGCTGGCGCACGTCCGCCGGCACGACCTGCTCGGTCACACGTTAGGCAGGATCGCCTGCGCGGTGTGGTGGTTCCACCCGCTCGTCTGGACCGCGGCGAAGCAGCTCCGTGCCGAGAGCGAGCGCGCCTGCGACGATCTCGCGCTCTCCTGCGGGACGCGCGCGACGGACTACGCCGAGCACCTGCTCGACATCGTGACGTCGGTGCGCGGCGACGCGACGCCGCACGTCGCCCTGGCGATGGCGCGCCGCAAGGAGTTCGAGGGGCGCATGCTCGCGATCCTCGATCCCGAGCTGCAGCGCGCGACGCCGGGCCGCCTGCAGGCGATCGGGCTCGCCGCGTCGCTCGTCGTCATCGCGCTCGTCGTCGGCGCCGCGAGCCCGATGCCGCGCCAGGCGATGGCGCAGGACGTCGCGCGACGCGACTCCGTCGAGACGCGCCGCCCGCGGCGCGAAGCCGATGTGCAGCGGATCGTCGACCACGCGACGCGTCAGGCGATGCGCGACACCGACCGCTCGGTGAGCACCCGGACGAACACGGTCACCAGCACGGTCACGAACACCGTGCAGCAGACGGTGAAGAACGTGGTTCCCAGCGTGGTCGAGAGCGTGGTGCGCGGGCTGGTCGGCGACAGTGAGTCGGGCGCCAGTGCCACGGCGCGCGCCACGGCGCAGGCGAAGGTCGGGCAGCTCTCTCCCGAGGGGCTGCGCGCGCTCATCAAGGAAGGGATGGAGCAGGACAGGCCGCGGGGCCACGACGACCGCCCGGCGCTGCTCGCCAACGTCCTGAAGACCGATCAGAACCCCGAGCTGCGCCGCGTCGCCGCGTGGGGGCTCAACGAGTACGCGGATCAGCAGGTTGCCGCCGAGGCGCTCGTCGCGGCGCTGCGCGGAGACAAGGACGCGGACGTCCGCGAGATGGCCGCGTGGTCGCTCGGCGAATCGCACGGCACGACGGCGGTGGTCTCCGCGCTCGGCGACGCGGCGAAGAGCGACGCCAGCGAGAAGGTGCGCGCGACCGCGACCTGGGCGCTCGGCTCGATCGGCAGCAGCTCGGGCGCGCCCGCGCTGATCGCACTGCTCACGGACCGCAGTCCGGAGATCCGGAGGCGGGCGGCGTGGTCGTTAGGCACGACCGGCGTCTCGCATGCGCCGCCGGCGCTCCTCGAGATGCTGAAGGATCCCGACCCGGAGGTCCGCTCGATCACGGCGTGGGCGCTGTACCAGATCGAGGATCCGGCGGCGGCGCCGGCGCTGCAGGCGGCGCTCAAGGCGGAGAAGGACGAGAACCTGCAGATCGAGTACATCCGCGCGCTCGCCTCGACGGGTGAGAAGTCGGTGGACGCGCTGCGCGAGCTGCTGCAGTCGTCGGATCCGCGGGTGAAGTCGATGGCGGTGCACGCGCTGGCGGGCACCGACGCGACGGGCCCGTGGCCCTGGCCGTGGCCGGAGCCGCGCCCGTACCCCTGACCTGAGCGGGAGAGCGGGCGCCGCGTGATGGAGGCGTGGCGCCCGTTCTGATGGACTGTGATGCTGATTTTTCACCATGCGGCGCGCGTCGCCGCCAGAACGAGAGGACAATCCATGTTTCGCATCTTCGGGTGGGCCGCGGTCGCGGCGATGATCTCGGCGAACGGGGGAACGCCCTGGCCGTCGATCGAGGAGAGCCACGTCATCGCGAGCGGCAATGGCCGCTTCGCGAGCGCGGCGCGGGCCGACGCGCGGATCGACGTGGCCGCGCTGCTCACCGCGGCGCACGGCGCGCCGGCGCCGATCTGCGCGCTCGCGTCGCAGGCGGTGGGGAACGGGAACTGGGGAAACTGGGGGGCACCGGTGCCGCCGCTGCGCGGGCTGGTCCCCCCCGGCGCCGACGCCGACGAGGACACCGACGACGTGGGGCGCGGGCGGGGCGAGCACTACTCGAGCGCCGACGTCCAGCGCCTGCTCGACGCGTTAGGCTCGGACGACGCCTGCGTCCGCCAGATGTCGGTGAACCTGCTCGGTCACGAGGACGACGATCCGGCGGTGGTGAACGGGCTGACGACGCGGCTGCGCGACGCGAACGTGCAGATGCGGCAGGTCGCGGCGATCGGGCTCGGGCTCGTCGAGGGGGAGAGCGCGGTGCAGCCGCTGGTGCAGGCGCTGCGCGACACGAGCATCGCGGTGCGCGCGAACTCGGCGTGGGCGCTCGGCCGGATCGAGGACGGGCGCGCGCTCCAGCCGCTGGTCGGGATGCTGCGCGACCGCGAGGAGGTGGTGCGCAGCGCGGCGACGATCGCCGTCGGACAGATGGACTCCGTGAGCGCGGCGACCGCGCTCGCCCGCGTGCTGCGCGAGGATCAGTCGGCGGCGGTGCGCCGCTCCGCCGCGTGGGGACTCGGGCAGCTCGAGGCGCACGAGGGCGTGGACGCGCTGGTGTCGGCGCTGGGGAACGACAAGGACGCGCGCGTCCGCGAGATGGCGGCGTGGGCGCTCGGCAACATCGAGGACTCGAAGGCGACGGCGGCGCTGCTCAACGCGGCGCGCAAGGACGACGCCGACGCGGTGCGTGAGACGGCAGTATGGGCGATCGCGCAGATCGAGGATCAGTCCGCCGTGAACGCGCTCGGCGAGATCGTGACGACCGACCGCAGCGCGCGCGTCCGCGGCACCGCCGCGTGGGCGATCGGCGAGGTGCAGGACGACGACGAGGGGCACGCTCCCCCGGGGCTGGTGAAGGCGCTGAACGACGAGAGCGAGGACGTCCGCCTCAAGGCGGCGTGGGCGCTCGGCCAGATCGGCGACTCGAACGCGCTGCCGGCAATCCGCGACGCGATGAAGCGCGAGAAGAGCGCGCGCATCTCGAAGGCGCTGATCCGCGCGCTGATGAAGTCGGGCGAGCGCTCCGAGGCGACGATCTCGGAGCTTCTCGACTCGCCCGATCCGGCGGTGCGTGAAGCCGCCGTCCGCGCCCTCGCCGGCGGCGGCTCGCACGACCCGTGGCCCTGGCCGAATCCGCGGCCGCGGCCGTTCCCCTGAAATGCCGGGAGTACGGGAGTACGGGAGTAGCCAACAGGCCGTACTCCCGCACTCCCGCCCGTTAGTGCCTCTTGCCGTCGTCGGGATGACAGGCTTCGTCGACGACGACGGCGCTGGCGAGAACCAGGACGTCGTCCTCGCCGTCGGCGATCTCGATGCCGTAGGTGTCGCCTAACGCGAACCAGCGCTTCGAGACGGTGGCGACGACCTGGTCGCCGCGGCGGAAGGTGTACTCGTGGTCGAGGAAGTCACCCGTCGCCTCGAGGTCGTCGGGACCGGGAACGTCGACGGTGAACCGGTGGCGGAGGAGCGCGAAGAGCTGCTTCTTCACCACCGCCGAGAGCTTCCCGTCGCGCCAGATCTCGTAGGTCGGGCTCCAGTTGAGGAGCTTCTGCCTGATGAACGCGAGCTCGTGCCCCGACATGTCCTGGAAGGAGAGCTTCTGGCCGATGCTGAACGCCTTCCCGTCGACGAGGAACGCGTCCGCTCCCGACTCGTCGCGGATGCGGAAGTCGTCGCCGAAGGAGAACAGTTTCTGCTTCATCACGTAGCGCTTCAACGTGCGTTCCTCGCGAAGACCAAGTCGGACTGCATCGTGCCGCGCGGCGTGTCGTCGGTGCGATGGATGGTGAGCATACCGCCGTCGGCGCTGAGCAGCCAGTCCTCCTTCGTGACGGCGTGGAAGCTGCTCCCGTTCATGGCGATGTCGCGCTCGATCGTGACGTGCACCTGCCGGTCGCGGCTCACGGTCGCGTGCATCACGGTCGGCACCGGCGTCATCCCGTTCGGCCCGCGCACCGGAGTTTGCGCGCGCGTCTCCTTCCCGTCCATCGCGTAGACGAAGCGCATCGTGTCAGACGCCGCGCCCCCGATGTCCACCGACACGGCGACGTCGAGCCGCCAGCCGCGCTGGTCGATCTCGAGCCGGTGGCTGCGCACGCGCTCGTAGTACGAGGGCAGCCCGGTGCTTCGCGACCTGTCCAGCGTCCACGATCCGGAATAGTTCACGGGCTTCGGCACCGCCGGCAACAGCAAGGGCTTCAATTGGGTACCTGCAACTACTCATCGGTACGCCGAGCCGGGGAGTTTCGGGAAAGCCGTGCTGTCGGAAAGGCCACGTCGCGCTCAGCCGAGCACCGCCATCGCCTGCTCCAGATCCGCGATGAGATCCTCCGTCGCCTCGAGGCCGATGTTCAGGCGCACGATCGAGTTTCTCCGGAAGCTCGGTGTGTTGCGACGGATCGTGAACTGCGGGACGGCGAGACTCGTGACCCCGCCCCAGCTGTAGCCGATCTCGAAGAGCTCGAGGGCGTCCACGAAGGCGAGGATCCGGTCGGCGCCGATGCGCTCGTCGAACACGACCGAGAAGACGCTGGTCGAGCCCGTGAAGTCGCGCCGCCAGATCTCGTGGCCCGGGCACGACGGCAGCGCGGGATGCAGCACCCGCTCGATCTCCGGCCGCTCGGCGAGCCAGCGCGCGACGCGCAGCGTCGAGGCCTCGAGCGCGCGCAGGCGGACGGCGAGCGTCTGCATCCCGCGCAGCGCGAGCGAGCAGTCGTCGGGGGAGACGGCCATGCCGAGGAACTGGAGCGTGCTCCCGATGCGCTCGTAGAGCGCCTCGTCGCGGACGGTGACCGAGCCGAGGAGGAGGTCGCTGTGGCCCCCGACGTACTTCGTCAGCGCCTGCATGGTGACGTCTGCCCCGTGCGCGAAGGCGTCGAAGAAGACGCCCGCGGACCAGGTGTTGTCGAGGGCGACGATCGCGCCGTGGCGGTGCGCCGCCGCGGCGATGGCGGGAACGTCCTGGACCTCGAAGGTCACCGAGCCCGGGGTCTCGCACCACACGAGGCTCGTGTTCGGGCGGAACAGACGTTCGATGTCGGCGCCGATGGTGGGTGGGTAGAACTCCGTATTGACACCGAGCCGGGTGAGAATCTTCGTGGCGAGCGCGCGGTTCGGACCGTAGACGCTGTCGCTGACGAGGACATGGTCGCCCGCCTTCGCGAAGGTGAGCCAGATGAGGGAGATCGCGCCCTGCCCACCCGGGGTGAGGAAGGTGTGCGCCCCCTGCTCGAGCTCCGCGATGCGCGAAGCGAGCTCGAGCGTGGTCGGAGTGCCGTACAGGCCGTAGGTGTAGGGCGCGCGTTCGTGGTTCCAGTCCTCGCCGGCGTCGGCGGCGCGCTCGAAGAGGGTGGTCGAGCCGCGAAAGACGGGGGTGGCGAGCGACCGGAAGCCCGCCGGGATCCGCGCATCGCTGTGAATGAGTCGAGTTTCCCAACGCTTGCTGGCCATGCTCGAGATCCGGAAAGTGGTGGGGTGACGGTGACGTCGAGCACACGGGGCCGCAAGGTGGTGCTGCCTAACCGTCGCGCACGGCAACCGCCCTGAACAGATGGTGTCGGCACGTACTCTGCCAATGTTGCCCGGTTGCACGCCCCGGCTCTCCGGACTCACGGGGCGGCTGACACCCTACAGGAGGACAACATGCATTCCCTCGTGAAGCACCGGCTGGCGCTCGTCGCCGCCGCGCTGATGGTCACCGCGGCTGCGGCCACGGCTCAGGACACGACGCGCACCACCGGCACGACGCGGTCGAAGGCACGCGTCACCTCGCAGCAGCGCATCCCCGTCCGCAAGGACGCGGCGAACGCCAACACGACGACGACCGAGTCGACGGGCGCCGTCGCCACGCAGAAGCCGAACGCGGATTCGCTCGCGGCGGCGCAGCGCGCGGACTCGATCGCGAACGCGGAGCGGATGCGGCAGGATTCGATCGCGAACGTGGAGCGGATGCGGCAGGATTCGATCGCCCGCGTCGAGCGCGCGCGGCAGGACTCGATCGCCGCGGCGGAGCGCGCCCGTGCCGACTCGATCGCCCGCGCGGACTCGATCGCGCGCGCGCGCGCGGCGATGCTGCGTCACGGCTTCTACGTGCAGGTCGCGGGTGGCGCGAACTTCCCGCAGAGTGATCTCGGCAACCTGTACAAGATGGGCTGGAACGTCACCGGCTCGCTCGGCTATCACCCGGCCATCTCGCCGATCGGGGCGCGGTTCGACGTCGCGTACGACAAGTTCCGCGGGAAGGACAACGTGAACTACGGCGCCGGCACGACGAGCGTCAACGACGCGTCGGCGTGGTCGTTCCTCGGCGAGGCGACGCTGCGCATCCCCGGCAACTGGCCGGTGCAGCCGTACCTCCTCGGCGGCGGCGGCGTGACGCGCTTCTCGGACTACGGCTCGGGCTCGACCGGCTCGCAGACGAAGGGCCAGTGGAACGCGGGCGGGGGCATCGGCTTCGGCTGGCTGAACCGGCGCTTCTTCATCGAGTCGCGCTACATGCACGTCGCGACTCCGGGCACCGCGGCGAAGTTCGTCCCGCTCGTCATCGGCTTCTCGCTCTGATGAGAGGTAGTGGCTTCATCGCAGTCGCAGTTCTCGCGGCGGCCGGGCTTCCGGCCGCCGCGAGTGCTCAGCGGACACCCGAGGAGGCGCACGGGGTGCGCATCGAGGAGGTCAGTCGCGGCGAGGTGGTCACCGCGCCCGACACGCTCCCGCGCTGGCGCTCGCGCACCGACAGCCTGACGTCGGTGCGGGTCCGCGCCGCGGCGGCGCGCGCCCGCGAGATGCGCGTCGTCGTCTCGGTCGCCGACCGCAAGCTGTGGGTCGTGGACGGGAAGGACACGCTGCGGACCGCGCCGGTCGCGGTGGGGATGGGCAGGCTGCTGGCGTACGGCGGCCATCGCTGGACGTTCGCGACGCCGCGCGGCGTGCGGACGATCGTCGGCAAGCAGGCGGCGCCGAAGTGGCGGCCGCCCGACTGGGCCTACGCCGAGGTCGCGCGCGAGCACCACCTGAAGCTGGCGCACGTGCCGGCGAAGGGGTCGGTGACGCTGCGCGACGGACGCCGGATGCTCGTGCGCGACGGGATGGTGGGGCTCATGATGCCCGACGGCTTCGCGCCCCTTCCGGTCGAGGAGCACATCATCTTCGACTCGACGCTCTTCGTGCCGCCGTTAGGCACGCAGAACCGCGCGATCGACGGCGAGCTGGGAGACTACCAGCTCGACATGGGAAACGGCTACCTGCTGCACGGCACCTCGCGCGCGAACACCATCGGCAGCGCGACGACGCACGGCTGCGTGCGTCTCTTCGACGACGACCTCGAGTGGCTCTACACCTTCGTGCCGGTGGGGACGAAGGTGTACATCTACTGACCGCCGAGCCGCGCGGCGACGGCGGGATCGAGGGTGCGCAGGAAGGCGTCGATGCGCGCGGTGTAGCCGGAGTCGGTGCCCACGAGGTGGTCGATCTGCGCGTGCGAGAGCGGCTCCGGCAGCAGCTGCGCGCGGGTGCCTAACGTCGCGGCCTTCGCCGCGAAGCGCTCGTTGTCGGCGCAGCTCGCGCGGCGGAGCGAGGAGCAGACGAGGAGCATCGGCGCGCCGGCGGCGGCGATCGCGTCGTAGGGCGAGGCCTCGCGCCAGTACGCCGTGTCCCCGCCGAACGCGTCGTCGAAGAGGCGCGCGTGCCGCCCCCGCATGATCGCGGGCACGTCGATCGCGCCGGCGTCGAGCGAGACGACGCCGATCCAGGGCGCGAGCGTCGCCCCTTCGCGCGCGGACGGCGACGTCGCGAGGAGATCGACGAGGTGCCCGCCGGCGGAGTGTCCCATGAGGATGAACTTCGCCGGGTCGGCGCCCCAGCTCGCGGCGCGGCGCTGCGCCTCGGCGATCGCGCGCGCCACGTCGCGCGCCTGGTCGACCGGCTTCGTGTCGGGGAGCATGCGGTAGTTCGTCGAGATGACGACGAATCCGCGCGGCACCCAGTGCGCCGCCTTGTCGGAGGCGACGCCGGGCGCGCGCTTGGCGCCGCGCGACCACCCGCCCCCGTGCACCATGAAGATCACCGGCGCGTCCTTCACGCCGTCGGCGAGATAGACGTCGAAGCGCTCGCGCGGGTCGGGGCCGAAGGGCACGTCGCGGATCACCCGCGAGCGGCCGGGGGTGGTGGCCGCGTCGAGCGGCGTGCCGCCGAACGAGGCGCGACAGACGACGGCGAGCAGGGCGAGCATGCAGGTCTGCATCGCGCGCCGCATCACTCGCGAGCGCGCTCGCGCGCGCGTGGCTGGTCTATCGATCATCGAGCTTCCTGAAACTGGTGTTCGAGGCCGGCCGTACGGCCGTCACCCCCCTGCATCGAACCTTCACCGTCCCGCACATGCGCAACCGTCACGCACTCTCACTCGCCGCGCTCGCCCTCGTCGCCGTCGCCTCGACCGCGCGCGCGCAGGGGCCGGCCGCTCGCGCGACCGCCGCCGCACCGACCACCGCCGCGGCGACGCCGTGGACCGCGAAGTCCGCGGGCACGTACGACATCCTCGTCGCCGGCACCGGCAACGACGACCACGCCGAGCCGGCGACGCTGGTCATCGGCGCCGATTCCACCGGCGCGCTCACCGCGAAGGTCGTCGAGGGTCCGCGCAACGACGAGCATCCGATGACCGTCGAGGTGAAGGGCGACGATCTCGTGATGAAGTCGCAGACGAACAACGGGATCATGACGATCACCGTGCAGCGTCACGGCGACGCGCTCGCCGGCCACTGGGAGATCGGCATGCAGCAGGGCACCCTCACGGGCAAGCTGCACTCCTGATGGACCGCGGCGAAGGGGCGTGCGTCACAGCACTCGCCAGACCAGGTGCGTCGCATGCTCCTTCGTTCGCTCCCACGCTCCGCGACGCCGGAAGGCGTCGAGCTGGATCTCGTCGGAGTGCTCGAGGTCGCGCAGGAACTGCCGCTCGAGCTCCGCGCCCAGCGTCTCGTCGAGCATCATCAGCACCGTCTCCTCGTTGAAGGAGAGCGAGCGGTTGTCGGCGTTCATGCTGCCGACCGCGGCCCAGCGCCCGTCCACGACGAGCGACTTGGCGTGCATCATCGTGTCGCGATACTCGTAGACGCGCACTCCGGCCTCGAGCAGCTCCTCGTAGCGCGCGCGTCCGGCGTAGAGGGTGCTCTTCACGTCCGACTCGCTGCCCGCGGTGAGCACGCGCGTGTCGACGCCGCGCCGCGCGGCGTCGGCGATGAGGTTGCGGATGTCCTTGTCGGGGACGAAGTACGAGTTCGTGATGTAGAGCCGCCGGCGCGCGCTGGCGATCGAGAGGGTGAGGAAGCGCTCGGCCTCGGTGCTCCCGACCGAGGGCGATCCGTGCAGCACCCCCGCGACGACGCCGTCGTTCTTCTCCGCGCCGTCGAGCGGGAAGAGCGTCTCGCCGACGAGCATGTGACCGGTCGCCTCCGCCCAGCAGGCGACGAACGCCGCCTGGAGCTGGCCGACCGCGGGGCCGGTGAAGCGGACGTTGGTGTCGCGCCACTGGTCCTTCACGAGCCCGTTGCCGAACCACTTGTCGGAGATCCCGAAGCCGCCGGTGTAGCCCACGCACCCGTCCACGCAGACGACGCGGATGTGCGCGCGATGCTGCAGCTTGTGCGCGCCGAGGATGCTCAGCGGCCGGAAGGGCGCGACGTTGACGCCGCCCTGCTTCAGCGCGGCGATGTACTCCTTGGGGAACGAGCTGCCGAAGGCATCGTAGAGCAGGTACACCGCGACGCCGGCGCGCGCCCGCTCGACGAGGATCTCGCGCAGCGTCTCCGCCATCCGCCCCTTCTGGCAGTAGTACATCTGCATCGTGATCGCGCGCTTCGCCGCGCGCAGGTCGTCCCAGAGGCGCGGATAGGTCTGGTCGCCGTTGACGAAGACCTCGATCCGGTGGCCGGGGGCGAGCGCTGTGCGCGACACGAGCTCGATCCCCTCGCGGAACCCTTTCTCGTCGACCGAGGGAGGGCGGTCCTGGCCGAGGGCGCGCACGTCGCGCACGGGGGTGCCTTTCACCGCGCTGAGCAGCCCCGCGAGGAAGATCACGCCGAAGATGAGGCCAGCGAGGACGAAGCCGACGATTCCGAATGCCATGCCCGCCCGCTAGGCAAGAAGCGTGGCGCTCGCTCCGGCTAGCGCTGCTTCGTCCGGCGAGCAGCCGTTGCGACCCCGACGCGGGAGTCGGCGGTGCCGTAGTAGAGCAGCCAGCGGCCGCGGAAGGGCACCAGCCCTTCGACGAAGGTCGTCCCCTCGGCGTACTGGCCGCTGCGCTCGTAGGGCTCGGTGGGGCGTATGAAGGGCTCGCTCGCGCGGGCGATCAGCCGCGTGGGATTCGTCCGGTCGAAGAGCGCCTGCCCGCCGGTGTAGACGTGCGATGGGAGGCGCGGGTCTCCGTTCGCGCGCGCGTTGCCCGCGTTGTAGAGAAGGAGGATGCCACGCTCGGTGAGGATCGCGGGGGGCCCGCCCTCGACGAGCCAGGAGTCGAACCAGCCCGGGCGTGGCGAGAGGACGCGGAGCGGATTCCCATTATCGTCCTCGACGGGGGTCCAGTGGATCAGGTCGTCCGATGTCGCGACGAGGATGTGGGGAACGTTGAAATACATCCAGTACTTCCCGTTCACCCTCGCCGCGACGAGGTGATCGCCGCGGACGCTGCAGAGGATCGCCCCGGACTTCGACTCCATGCGGAGATAGCGCCCGCTGTCGACGCTCGCGAAGGCGGGGCCGTGCTTCGTCCAGGCCACGAGGTCGGTCGAGGTCGCGACGGCGAGACGCGGGACGTCGCGGTTCCACTGCGTGTACGTCAGCACGTATCGCCCGTCGTCGGTCTCGACGATGCGCGGATCCTCGACGCCGCCCGGCCACTCGTTCGCGCGCTGCTCGTCGCGGTCGGGGAAGAGCACGGGCGAGGCGCGGCGGGTGAAGTGGATCCCGTCGGCGCTCGCGGCGAGCCCGAGCCGCGAGGTGTGCGCGCCGATCTTCACCTCGCCGCTCGCGTCCTCGGCGCGATAGAGCAGGTACACCGAGTCCCCGCGCACCACCGCGGCGGGATTGAAGGTGGCGTACTCCTCCCAGTGCACGAGCGTGTCGCCCATCGGCGAGCGGAAGCTCGAGCGCGGATCGGGGACGATCACCGGGTTGCCGACACGCGGCTTCGCGAAGGGACCGATCCCCCATGCGGGAGACTGGGCGTCGAGCGAGCGCGCGGCCGTGGCGAGAGCGACGATCGCGAGAGCGGCACGGAGTGATCTCATCGTCACCAGATCCCGGGGATGATCCGCGAGCGGACGCGATCGCGATACGCGTCGTAGTCGGGGAGGGAGCGTGCGAGCAGCCGTTCCTCGACGAGGATGCGCGTGAAGAGCAGCGCGATGGGAACGGTCGCCATGAGCATCCCCGCGGTCGAGCCGAGCCAGAGCGGGATGCCCAGCATCTCGAGGACGAGCCCGGCGTACATCGGATGGCGCACGCGGCGATAGGGTCCGTAGTCCACGACGGCGTGGCCGCGCTCCGGCTGATGCCTGACGACGGTCACGGCGAACGCGTTCGTGCGCAGCGCGAGCGTGATGAGCCACCATCCGGCAACGAACAGGGCCATGCCGATCGCGGCGAGCGGGCGATCCGGCTGCGGGAGCAGACGCCAGCGCCAGACGTCGGCGGCGGAGGCGGCGACGAGGCCGGCGAGAGAGGCCATGACGCCGAGGACCAGCGCGCGATCGACGAGCGGCTGCCCGCGCTGGAGTGGGAGCTTCTCGCGCTCCGCGAGGAGATCGGCGTTGACGCGGGCAACCGCTTCGCTGCAGACGACTCGCGCGACCAGCAATGCCGCGAGCAGAATCCATCCGCGTCGCCAGTGCGTCGTGCCCGCGCCCCAGAAGAGGAAGATCGCGAAGAGCACCACGTGACGAACGATCGCGGCGTATCGGCGAAGGCGGCCATGGTGAGCCATGAGCAATGGTGCGCTCGCGAACGATCCGCCGCCAGTCGCGGGCGACACGACGACATGTCCACGCGGGGAACGGAGCTTGCCCCCGCCTGACGGCCCGCACCGCACCCTCGCACCGATGCACCGACTCTCAGCACCGCTCCTCCTCACGGCCGCCGCGCTGGCCGCCTGCAACCTTCCCCGTGACCCCGACGGCACGCTCGACCGCGTGCGCGGCGGGACGATGCGCGTCGGGATGGTGATCGACACGCCGTGGGTGACCGACTCGAGCGACGGCGCGGGAGGGATCGAGCGGACGATCGTGAACGACCTCGCGCGCGAGCTCGGCGCGAAGGTCGAATGGCATCCGGGTCCGGCGGCGGCGCTGCTCGACTCGCTGCACGAGCGCGAGCTCGACATGGTCATCGGCGGATTCACGACGCAGTCGCCATGGAAGCGGCAGGTCGCGCTGACGAAGCCCTACTACACCGACACCGTGATGGTACACGGGAAGCGCACCGAGCAGCCGCACGCGGTCGCGGTCGCGCCCGGCGAGAATGCGTGGCACGTCGTCGTGGAGCGCGTGCTGCGCGGGAAGAAGAACGAGTTCCCGGCGCTGCGCCAGGCGAGGGCGCGATGAGCATCGGCAGTGCATTCGCGTTCCCCGAGGAGATGCGCGAGCTGCACCGGCGCATCCGGAGGCTGTCCTGGCTGAGCATCGTGCTGCTCTTCATCGCCGGCACGCTGATCTTCCTGACGGTGGGTCAATCGCAGGCGATGAAGACGGCGTGGATCAGCGACATCCTCACCGCGGTGCCGCCGATGGCGCTGCTCGTCGCGCTGCGCTACGAGCTGCGCCCGCCGTCGAAGCGCTTCCCGTCGGGATACACACGGGCGGTCTCGGTCGCCTTTCTCGTCACGGCGTCGATCCTGAGCATCGTGGGACTCTACCTGCTGTACGATTCGCTCACGAAGCTGCTCAGGCGCGAGCATCCGCCGATCGGGACGATCGAGCTGTTCGGCAGCCAGTTCTGGCTCGGCTGGGCGATGCTGGTGACGCTCTTCCTCAGCATGTGCGTCGGGATCACGCTCGGGAAGCTGAAGACTCCGGTCGCGAAGAAGCTGCAGAGCAAGGCGCTGCAGGCCGAGGCGGAGATGAACCAGGCGGAGTGGATGTCGGAGGGGGCGGCGATCCTCGGGATCCTGCTCGTCGCCTTCGGCTTCTGGTGGGGCGACGCGGCGGCGGCGGCGTTCATCTCGATCGAGATCATCCGCGACGGGTGGCACAACGTGCGGCAGGTGATCGGCGACCTGATGGACGAAGCCCCGACGAAGCTGGGGAAGAAGGATCTCGAGGATCTCCCCGACAGGGTGGCCGCCGTGGCGCGACGACTTCCGTGGGTGACCGACGCGGGCGCGCGTCTGCGCGAGCACGGGCACGCGGTGACGGGGGAGATCTTCATCGTGCCGCGTCCGGACAGCGGGATGGACGCGGCCGCGCTGCTGCGCGCGACGGAGGACGCGGCACGCCAGATCGGCGACGTGGACTGGCGCCTGCACGGGCTCGCGGTGGTACCGGTGACCGCGCTCGAGAGTACAATTCCTCCGCGCGTCGGCCACGACGGCGCCTCGCGCTGATCGCCGGCGTGACTGCCGACACGGCGCGCAACACCACCCTCAGCTGAATCCCATGACCGCTCCGAGTCTCGAAACGCTGGCCAAGGTGGAGGTGCTGTCCGACCTCGAACCTGTGGTCCACGAGCTGATGGAGACGCACGAGGCGAAGCGCGTGCTCTGGTTCCCGAGCGAGCTCCTCGCGCCGCCGCCGGACACGGATCCCGAGCGGCACATCCGCGAGCTCCGCGAGCGAGCGCGCGGGATCGGCCTGCCCGGCCGCGTCGCGCTCGCGCTCAACCTGCTCACCGAGGAAGGGCTGCCGCACTTCCACCGCCTCCTGGCCGCGTACCTCGGCGGCGATACCTTCTGGTCGAAGTGGACGAACCTCTGGACCGCGGAGGAGGACAGGCACGGCGCGGTGCTCCACGACTACGCGCGCGACAGCGCGATCCTCGACAACCCGGTGCTCGAGCGGATGCAGTTCGAGTATCTGCGTGCCGGCTTCGAGCCGGAGTGGGACAAGGACCCGTACCGCGTCTTCGTCTACACCACGCTCCAGGAGCGTGCGACGCAGATGAGCCACGCGAACACCGGGAAGCTGGCGAGCGAGTACGAGCCGACGATCGGCACCGTGCTCTCGAACGTCGCGAAGGAGGAGGCGCGGCACTACACCTTCTACCGGACGATCTTCAAGGAAGTGCTGGCCCGCGACCCGAACCGTGCGCTCGTCTCCGCCGCCGAGCTGATGCCCTCGATCGACATGCCGGGGGTGAACATGCCGAACTTCCGCGAGATGGCGGAGGTCGTGCGTCGTGCCGGAATCTACGGGCCGCGGGACTACCTCAGGATCGTCGAGGAGCAGATCCGCTACTGGGCGATCGAGACGCTCGAGGGGCTCGACGAGGTAGGCAGGAAAGCTCAGGAGAAGATCCTCGGCGTGCCGAAGCGCCTCGAGCGCATCGCCGACATGATGGAGACGCGAAGCAAGGCGAAGACATTCTCGTTCCCGGTGGCGTTCGCGACGGAGTTCGAGATGGCCTGAGATCGTCGCGCCGGGTCTGGCTTGCGACACGGCGACGTGGGACGAGAGAGCGAGTTGGCGATTCGGGGACGACGTGGGACAAAGGAGGACGGAGCGTCCGGTCGGTCATCCCGCGTCCCACGTCGTCCCTCATTCCCGACTCGCTCCAGCGCGTCCCGCGTCGAATCCCACGTCGGGGTGGAACGCCTAACGCGTGACCCTCGACCCCAGCCACGCCGCCCTGAAGGCGCGGATCTCGTCGGTGACGGGGCGGCCGGCGGCTTCGAAGGTGAGCGGCGTGAGGCGCGTGCGCGGGCGGAGGGTCATCGGGACGGAGTGACGCGTGCCGCGCTGCGTGACGTCCACCTGCACCTGCTCGCCGACTCGACGGCGGGCGAGAGCGGCCTGCAGCACGGCGATGGTCGGCGTCGGCTGGCCGTCGATGCCGTGGATGACGTCGCCGGCGCCGATCCCGGCGGGCCACGCCGAGCCATCCTCCTGGCTCCAGTTCACGAAGACGCCGGTGCTGTCCTCCTCGAGCGAAGCGCCGAGCCATGGGCGGACGGCGCTGTCGGGCGAGAGCAGGAAGCCGGCGGGGGCGAGAAGGGCGGCGTAGTCGGGGACCTCGTGGCCGGCGACGTAGCGGCGGTAGAAGTCGTTCGCGAAGGCGGTGTCGCCGGTGAAGCTGCCTAACGTGCGACGCCAGTCGTCCACCGTGTACGGGCGCGCCGGAGCGAGCGCCGCGGTCTGGCGGCTGCCGAAGTCGCGCCACATGCGGCGCATGAAGTCGTCGAGCGTGAGGTGGAATCGCTCGCGCAGGGTGAGGTCGAGCGCGAGTCCGAGCGCCTCTCCCCACGTGTAGTAGGAGATGAAGGTGTTCTGCCGGTTCGTCGGGTCGATCGAGGTGGCGGCGTCGACGAAGGGCGCCTGCATGCTCATCTCGACGGCGGAGAAGTGCCGGCGTCCCGGCGCGGTGATGACGACCGTCGCCGCGCCCCCCACCTCCTCGAGAAACTGCGCGTCGGTGTAGAGACCGGCGCGGCGGATGGCGAGCGGGCCGAAGTAGCTGGTGAAGCCCTCGGCGAACCAGAGCTCGCGCGACATGTTGGCGCGCTCGAAGTCGAACGGCTCGAGCGATCTCGGACGGAGCCGCTCCACGTTCCACGAGTGGAAGAACTCGTGGGCGACCGTGCCGAGTCGCGCGGTCCGCGCGGCACTGTCGGCGAGGGTGCCGCGGCTGGTGATGATCGTCGAGTTGCGGTGCTCCATCCCGTCGCCGTTCGCCCACGGGAGGTAGTCGATGACGAAGGTGTAGGTGCCGTGGTCGTATCCCGCCGGCTCTCCCCACAGCGCCACTTCTTCGGCGACGACGCGTCGCACCATCGGAGCGAACGAGTCCACCTGCGCCTCGGTGCCGAGGTGATGGATCGCCAACCGCCAGGTCGCGCGCTTCCCGCCGGCCGAGTCGGTCCACTGCCGCCAGGTGACGGGGCCGGCCTCGGTGGGCGAGTCCATGAACCACTGCAGGTTCGGCGCGGTGAACACCGAATCGCTCGTCGCGACGAGCTGCGTCGCGACCTGCCAGCCGGGCTGGCGGTGGATCGTGAGGCGGATCGGCGCGGCGTCGAGCCCACGCGCCCACATGAAGGTCGCGGGCATGTTGAGGTGCGCGTGCGTGCGATCGACGCCGAGGTAGGTGCCGTCGGTGCGGTCGCCGAAGACGGTGTAGGTGATGCGCACGGTGCCGTCGTGTCCGGCGACGTCCCACCCGTAGGGATCGGGGCGGGTCGCGTCGAGCGCGCGCCCGCGCCCATCGGTCGCGGTGACGTCGTAGACGTTCTTCGCGAACTCGTGGAGCGCGTACCGTCCCGGCGACGAGCGGCTCATCCGCGCGTGCAGCACGCTGCCGCGCGGGATGCCGGTAAAGGTCGCGACGACGCGCGCCTCGTGCTGCGCGGCGGCGGGGAAGGAGATGTCGTAGTCGACGCGCTGCTGGGCGGGGAGCGGGGCGGCGAGGGTCAGAGCCGCGAGGAGGGCGAGTGAGCGCATACGGAAAGCTACCGCGACGTGGGATTCGACGTGGGACGGGGGAGCAATGAGGGAGGCGGGGACGACGTGGGACGAGGGAGGTGGAACCGACGTGGGATGACCGACCCGGAGTCCGACCTCCCATGTTCCACGTCGTCCCTCATCCCCAACTCGCTCCCCCGTCCCACGTCGAATCCCACGTCGGGGTCAGAATGGTAGCTCGTCCTCGCGCTCGAAGTCGGGCGCTTCGTCGTCGGAAAAGTCGCGCTCGACGGGGGGCGGCGGGGGAGGCGCGGCGCTCGAGCGCTGCGCGGGCGCGGTGCCGTTGGCGCGTGGCGAGCCACCATTGCGCGCGGGAGCGGCGGAGCGCTTCTCTCCGTCGCGCGGCGGCCAGATGACGCCCTCGCAGCCGGGGCCGCCGGCGAAGCGGGGCTTGTTGCGGCACTTGAAGTCGGGGGCGCGCGGGTTCCGCTTGGAGGCGCGGTCGTCCCACATCTTGCCGCCGCAGATCGGGCAGGCGGGATCGTCCGGCGTTCCCCTGGGCGTCGCGACGGCGCGCGGAGCGTTAGGGTCGCGCGGGGGCCAGATCACTCCCTCGCACCCGGCGGTCTTGCACTTGAAGTCGGGCGCCTTCGGATTCTTCTTGTTCGCCCGGTTGTCCCACATCTCCCCGCCACACTTCGGGCACGCGGGCGCGTCACCGGTGGGCGTCTGCTGAGCTTCGGTCATGGGTGAAAAATAGCGCGGGAGCGGAGCGCGTGCTCAGCGATCCGCGGCGGGGCGGAGCGAAGTGATGCGGGAGCCGCGGGAGGCATAACCACGCACGCGGATCGTCGCGGATCGGGCGGATCGACGCGGATCTGTTCCACCTGCTGCTCGGCGGCATGTAACAGGAGCCGTGGAGGGCGCGCCCGACGAGTCCATCTCGCCCGGGGTTCTCCAAGAACGAGGCAGTATCCGCGAAGCTCCGCGCCCATCCGCGCTGATCCGCATTCGGCAGCGAGAACCGAGATCGCCCGCCGTCACGGCGCCCCCGCCGCGCTCACTCGCCAGACGGTGTTCCCGACGTCGTCCGCCACGAGCAGCGCGCCGTGCGAGTCGATCGCCACCCCGACCGGACGCCCCATCGACCTGCCGTCGCGGTCGAGGAAGGTGGTGAGGACGTCCACCGGCGGGCCAGCGGGACGGCCGTTCGCGAAGGGAACGAAGATCACGCGATAGCCGCTCGGCGGGTTGCGGTTCCACGAGCCGTGCTGGCCCACGAACATCCCGGCGCCGAAGGGGAGCGCGCTCCCGCCGTCCGACCACGCGAGGCCGAGCGACGCCGTGTGCGGGCCGAGCGCGTAGTCGGGAACGATGGCGGCGGCGACGAGGTCGGGGCGCTGCTTCTTCACGCGCGTGTCGACGTGCCGGCCGTAGTAGCTGTATGGCCAGCCGTAGAAGCCACCCTCGCGGAGCGCGGTCATGTAGTCGGGGACGAGGTCGCCCCCGAGCTCGTCGCGCTCGTTGACGGCGACCCAGAGCGCGTGCGTCGTCGGCTCCCACGCCATGCCGACCGGGTTGCGGAGACCGCCCGCGAAGACGCGGTGCGCTCCCGTCGCCACATCCACCTCCCAGACCGCCGCGCGTCCTTCCTCGGCGGCGATCCCGTTCTCGGCGACGTTGCTGTTCGATCCGACGCCGACGTAAAGCTTCCTGCCGTCGGCTGACGCGATGAGGCTCTTCGTCCAATGGTGGTTGATCGGTCCACCGGGGAGCTCCGTGAGCCTTACGCCGGGAGTGGCGATGCGCGTCGAGCCGCGCACGTACGGAAAGCGGACGATGGCGTCGGCGTTCGCGACGTAGAGCGTGTCGCCGACGAGCGCCATGCCGAACGGCGAGCTCAGTCCCTCGAGGAACGCGGTGCTGAGCTCCGCGACTCCGTCGCCATCCGCGTCGCGAAGGAGGGTGATGCGGTTCGCGCTCGGTACCGCGCCGCCGGCCTTCTTCTGGTAGTGCCTGAAGAACCATCCCTTGATCCCGCGTCCGTCCTTCGGGCGGACGGGCGCGTTCGTCTCGGCGACGAGGACGTCGCCATCGGGGAGGACGTAGAGCCAGCGTGGGTGGTCGAGCCCGCGCGCGAAGGCGACGACGCGCGTGCCACTCGCGGCGACGGGGGTGACGCCGGCGGGCCAACCTTTCGCCGTCGCGACGTGCACGGTGGGAATGAGCGCGTGCCGCGGAGGCGGCAGCTCGGGAGACGGTCCGGTCCCGGCCGAGACGGGGAGCGTCGCGCGGCCGCCGCATGCGGCGAGGAGCGCGAGCGTGGCGAGCGACAGGCAGCGCGGGGTGAGCGTGTGGCGCGAGGGTCTCATGCCGCTCACGATGCAAGAACCGCCGCGTTCGCATCGTTAGGCGGGCGTCGGTCGAGCGAGTGGTGGAGCGAAAAGACGAAGGCCGCCGTTCCCGGCGGCCTTCGAGCCATGCGCGACGAGCGCGCTTACTTCCCGCAGGTCGAGCGGATGCGGTCGGCCTCGCGCGGCTCGTAGATCGCGAGCGCGGTCGCGTGGGCGGTCGCCGACTTGGCGCCGATCGCCTCGCCGAGGACCTTCACGCCGGTCTTGTCCTGATCGACCGGGTTCACGATCACCGCGCTGGCGCCGACCTTCGCCGCGCCGTCGCGGATCTCTTCCTGGAGCTTGTTGTCGCTCGTGTAGACCGAGTTGCCCGTCGCCTCGATCCAGGCGACCTCGTAGTAGTCGGAGGGAACGTCGGCGCGCCCGTTGTAGGTGACGATCGCGTTCTCGCAGGTGGGCGCGAAGCTCAGGCGCGGGCTGACGTCGGTCGTCTTCTTCTTGACGCCGCAGGCCGCGGTCGCCGCGAGCGCCAGCGCGAGCGAAAGGCTCGTCAGGGTCTTCGTGTGCATGATATGGCTCCGTTCGTCTGGTTGGGCTCTGCTCGGTGCGAGAGCGAACGGAGCATTTGCAAGGCTGGGGCCTGACGAGCGAGTTCGGCCGCGCCGAACCCTGTGGTGTTCATCACACGGCGGCAGCGGGAGCCGAGGTCGGTCCCGCCGCGTGCGCGCCGCAGGTCGGGCAGAAGTGGAAGAACGCATTCTTGCGCGCGCCGCACGAGCCGCAGGCGTCGTACAGGCTCATCCCGCAGTGCACACAGAAGTTGACCGGCTTGCCCCCTTCACCCGTCGCGATCGCGCGCTCGCAGCCGGGGCAGACGCCGTTCGCCACGCGCTGCAGCGCGGTCTCGTAGCCGATGGCGCGGCGGCGCTCGTCCTCGGTCTGCTCGGCGACCAGCGCGCGCTGCGCGAGGTAGCGCCGCATCGCGCGGATCGCGTAGACGCCGGCGATCGCGCTGGCGATGACGCCGACGCCGTAGCGCACGTAGCCGCCGTAGCTCGGCAGGTATGGCACCAGCTCGACAAAGAAGGCGAAGAGCGCGAAGAGCACGAAGCCGCGCGCCAGCGGCCAGTACTCGCTGCGCCGCTTCCGCGCGACGAGCCACCCGGCGAGGACGAGCAGCGGAAGGGTCAGCGCGAGACGGATGCCGAAGACGCGCAGCTCCTGGCGGAAGCGCGCGCGATCGTAGCGTCCCTGCGCCGCGCGCTGGAGATCGTAGTCCACCCGCTCGCGTGCCGTCGATGCCTGCGTGATGCGCAGGAGCTCGGCGTCGAGGCTGTCCACATCCGCCTGCGCCGCGCGCTGCCCAGCCTGCAGCCCGTCGAGCTCGCGCGTGCGGCCGATGACCTCGGGGTCCTGTCGCGGGTCCGTCGTCGCGCGCCGCGTGGCGATCCAGTTCTGGAAGCTCTGCCGCGCCGAGTTGTACGCGTTGGACGCCGCCGTCAGGCGAAGCTGGGCGCGCTCGCGCTCGGCGTCTCGCGCTTCGCGCGCATCGTTCAGGGAGTCGCGGACGACGCGCGAGCGCTCGAGCTGCGCGGGATCGATGAACTGGTCGATCGAGAGTTGCTGGTCCACGCCCGGCAGGTCGCCGACGATCTTGCCGCCCAGCCCGATGAGGAAGCCCGCGAAGACGATGGACACGACCCAGAGCGCGACCTTGAACAGGCGCTCGGGAACGCGAAGAGTCTTGAACATGTGGTCTCGGTCGAGGTATCGCGCGAACGGGGCGGTCTGCCCCCCGTTACGACTGCCGAGCCACCGCGGGCGTTACGACCCCCGAGGCTCGACGCGATGGGCGCGCCGCGCCGTGTTCAGCGTGCGAGGCTCACTGGACCAGGACCGCGGGCGGGACGAGCACGCGGCCGATCGTCCCCTGGTCGGTGCCGAACCAGATCTGGCGCGTGGCCCGGTCGAAGGTCATATGGCGGATGGTGTTCGCGCCGGGGCGTCCGACGGGGATGGTGGCGATGAACTTCCGCGTCTTCGTGTCGAAGGCGACGAGGCTCGCCGGGACGTTCTCGTAGCCGCCCTGCGCGACCCAGACGACGTCGCGGTCGTCGGCGGTCATGGCGTACGGCATCGACGCCGCGCCGTTAGGCAGCGCCCACTCCTCCATCTTCCCCGTGCGCGGGTCGAGGTGGCCGAGGTAGCCGCGCGTGTAGTCGCCCCACCAGAGCTGGTCGTCGCTCGTGATCGCGATGCGGCGCGGGTGGGCCTTTCCGTCGGGGAGCGTGAACGTCTTCAGCTCGAGGCTCTTCGGGTCGATGGTGCCGAGCTTGTTGGTGCCGAAGAGGTCGAACCAGGGGCGTCCCTTCGAGTCGAGCACGATGCCGTAGGGGCGCGTGCTCTCTCCCGTCTTCCAGAGGCGGAACTGCCCCGTCGCCGGATCGAAGCGGCCGACCGCGCCGGCGTTCTGTGCGGTGAACCAGGCGACGCCGCTCCGCGGGTCGAAGGTCATGGTGTGCGGATCGCGGACGGAGGAGTCCGGGATCATGAAGGTCGTGAGCTTCCCGGTCGCCGGGTCGAGGCGGACGATGCGCCCGTTTCGATTCCCGGTGAACCAGACCTGCCCCTTCTCGACGACGAGGTTGTGCGGGTACGTGCCGGCGTCGATCTCGTAGCGGCGGAACTCGCCGGACTTCGTGTCGAGCGCGCCGATGTAGTTCCCCTCCTGGCCGACGAACCAGACGTTGCCCCTCGTGTCGGCGAAGGGATCGCGCGGGCGGGTGCGGGCGCCCCACGGCACCGTCCACTCCTTCAGCTCCGGGGCCGCGCCGTCGGAGCGCGCGGTCCCCTGGGCGGAGAGCGATGCGGCGAGGGTGGCGCTCACGGCGGCGGTCGCGAACAGGGTCACGATGCGCATCATCGACCTCCGACGTCGTTGCAGCGATTCAGGGAAGACGCTTGCCGCGGGAGACGAGTCCACCGTCCTCGAACTCGACCTCGAAGCCGGTCGCGCGGCCATCGGCGCCGTTGAAGGTGACGATGATGCCCGGATCCTTCCAGAGCTGCCCGTCGTCGAGCTTGCGCGCGCGAACGAACTGGTCCTCGCCGGCCGGCACCATGACGAAGTCGCGGCGCAGCTCGACGGGACCGGCGACGTCCCGCCAGTGCAGCGTGTCGCCGACCTCGGCGAGCTCGATGCGCAGGTGGCGGCCGGTCGCGCCCGGGAGGAGGATCTCGACGTCGTAGCTGCCGAGGTACCGTGCGTGCTCGGCGTGGCTGCCTAACGCGCCGAGGGGCGGGGGGTTGACGCCGATGTGGAGCGGGACGACGACCGATGCCCAGCGGAAGCGCAGCGTGGTCGTCCCCGTCGCGATCTCCGGGAAGTCCCACGTCATGACTTCGGTGTGCGCGCCGGTGTCGGGACGCACGGTGACGCGGAGCTGCTCGTCGGTGGAGTCCGGACGGTCCAGGTGGAAGCGGCGCGCCTTTCGATGGAACGACAGCGTCCACGAGTCCGGGTTCGGCACGGCCCAGACGGAGTATTTCCCCTTCGGCAGCGGCTTGCCCTCGAGGCGGACGTCGTGATCGACGTCGAGGGTGGTGGCCCAGTCCGCCCCGGGTGTCCAGAGCTGTCCCCACTTCACGAGATCGCCGAAGACGTTGCGGCGGCCGCGCTCGACGGGTCGCGAGTACTCGACGGTGATGCGCGTGCCGCTGACCGTCTGCGCGATCGCCGCCGGCTCGCTCAGCTTCTGCGCGGCGGCATGGGATGCCAGCGTCGTCAGGCCCGACGCCAGCAGCGCGGCGACGATGACGGGCGCGCGCATCTCAGTCGTAGCGCGCGTCGATCGCGGCGCGGATCTGGTCGAGGGTGCGCCCGCGCTGATGGAGCTTGTACGCGAGCCGCGCCTGTCCCTGGCAGATGTGACAGAGCATGGCCATCGCGTCGTCGCCCTCGTAGCAGGTGAGGAGCGAGCGCATGTCGGGATCCTCGGCGCAGCCGCAGTGGCAGCGGATGCCGTCGAGGATCTGGGGGATGTGGCGTGCCTCGTCGAAGGCGGCGAGGGCGTTGTCGCCGTGCTCGCGGACCTTCTCCGCGGGGGGGATGCGTGAGGCGTCGATGCCGGGGCGGGGATCGGGGTGCTTGCCGGCGGGCGCCGTCGCGGCATGCGCGAGCCGTGAAGGCGCGACGAAGTCGCCGAGCGCGAGCGCGAGCCCCGTCGCGGCGCAGGCTCTCGCGATGGTTGCGAGCAGGGCGCGACGGGTGAGAGGCGAGGGCGTGGACATCGGGGCTCCGAGTGGTCCGACGGGGCTAACGTAGGGTCGAGCGAGGCACGGGGCAAGCGGACTGGCGCACGGCCGGAATCGGCGCGAGCATAGGCACGGCGAGCACACCGCCGGCGCTGGACGTCCCCGGCTCGCGGCGCCGGGGCGGCCGGCGCGCCGATGAAGCTCCAGCGTCGCGTCGAGGCGCACTCACCGCGAAGTCGAGCGAGGCCGATGAACAAGGGAATTCGTGCAAGAGTACCGGCGATCGCGGCAGCCGCGTCGCTCGTGATCGCGTGCAACCAGGCCGACATGATGCGCCGATTCACTCCCGCCGACGCCGACGCGAGGGCTCGCGGCTACCTCGCGCTGCTCGGGCGTGGTCAGGTGGACTCGGCGATGGTACGACTGGTGCCGCAGCTGGCGACGCCGGAGACGCAGGTCCAGCTCGCGCGCGTCTCCGCCATGCTCGGCTCGGACCCCATCGATACGTCATGGGTCGTCGGCGCGCAGGTCAACAAGTTCAACGGCACGCGACACACGAATCTCACCTATGAGATGCACTCGCGATCGGGGTGGGTGCTGGCCAACGTCGCCATGGTGGACTCGGGAAGCACCTGGCTGGTCGAAGGCGCGGGTGCGCGGCCGCTCGAGCGCCCGCTCGAGGAAATCAACCGATTCGCGCTCCACGGCAAGCCGCCGCTGAACTACCTCTGGCTTCTCCTGACTGTGCTCTCCGCAGCGCTGGCGTTAGGCACTGCGATCTTCCTTGCCACACGGCGAGGCATGCCGGGCCGGTGGTGGTGGGCCCTGCTGTCGCTCTTCGGAATCGGCGCCTTCAGCCTGAACTGGACCACCGGAGCGATGGGAGTCAACATCATGACTGTTCAGCTGGGCGGCTTCGGCGTCTTCAAGGCGGGACCCGCCGCGCCCTGGATCGTCGCATTCGCCCTCCCGGTAGGGGCCGTCCTCGCGATCACGCGCTACCGGGCCTGGAAGGCACGCCCATCGGTCGCCCCCGCGCGCGAAGACGAGCCGGCCGCGGGCGCAGCGTGAGGAGCCGGTGCGGGCGCTCGCAGCGCGTGACGATCCTTTCGAAACCATCAGAGAATCCATGACCAGACTCCTCCGTCCGCTGGCCGCGTTGCTCTTCGCCGCGACACTCGTCGCCCCGCGCGTCGCCGGCGCGCAGGCCGGCGCCGCCCCCGAGGTCCTCCTCCGCCTCGACGACGTCGGGATGAACCACTCGGTGAACATGGCGATCGAGAAGGTGGCGGCGACGAAGATGCCCTTCTCGGTCTCCGTGCTCTTCGCCTGCCCCTGGTATCAGGAGGCGGTCGAGATCCTGAAGAAGAACCCGCAGATCGCGGTCGGCGTGCACCTCGCGCTCAACTCGGAGTGGCGCGGGTACCGCTGGGGGCCGGTGCTCGGAAAGGGCGGCGTCCCCTCGCTCGTGGACAGCGCCGGCTACTTCCGCTCCTCGGGGGAAGGATTTCTCGCCAGCGCGTACGACCTCGGCGAGGTGGAGCGAGAACTGAGCGCGCAGGTCGAGCGCGCGCTCGCGTCGGGGCTGAAGATCAGCTACGTGGACGCGCACATGGGCACCGCGCTCGCCACGCCGCAGCTCCGCGAGGTGACGGAGCGCGTGGCGCGGAAGTACGGGCTCGGCATCTCGACGTACTTCGGCGAATCGTACTTCACCCTGTGGGGGGAGCCGGTGCAGCGGAAGAAGGCGGTGCTGCTCGCGCACCTCGCGCAGGCGAAGCGCGACGCCGTCAACCTCATCGAGGTGCACGTCGCCGAGCGGACGCCGGAGATGGAGGCGATCTTCGACATGAACGCGCCGGAGCAGAACGCGCCGGACGCGGGGGTCGTCGCGCACCGGAAGGCGGAGCTCGAGACGATGCTGTCGCCGGAGCTGGCGGAGTTGGTGCGAACCGGAAAGGTCCGACTCGTCACGTATCAGACGATGATGTCGCGCCTCGGGCCGGCGGGGTTGAAGCGTCCGGTGCAGTGACCGACCCCGGGCGCCTGACGCGGCGCTCCTTCGTCGGCGTCGGGCTCGCGTCGCTCGCGGCATGCGCGCTTCGGCGCGGTGGCGCATCGATCGCGCCGGCGCACCCGCGACCGAGCGCCGCCCAGCTGCGGTGGCAGCGCGACGAGCTGGCGATGTTCCTCCACTTCGGCGTCAACACCTTCACCGACCGCGAGTGGGGCGACGGCCGCGAGGATCCGGCGATCTTCGCGCCCACCGCGCTCGACGCGATGCAGTGGGCGCGTGCGGCGCGGGACGCGGGCTTCCGCGCGCTGATCCTCACCGCGAAGCATCACGACGGCTTCTGCCTCTGGCCGACGGAGACGACGCAGCACTCGGTCGCGCGCAGCCCGTGGCGCGGTGGCGGCGGGGACGTCGTCCGCGAATTCGTGGACGCCTGCCATGCGACGGGGCTGCGCGCGGGGCTCTATCTCTCGCCGTGGGACCGCAACCATCCCGCGTACGGGGACTCGCCGCGCTACAACGACGTGTACGTCGCGCAGCTCACGGAGCTGCTGACGCGCTATGGTCGGATCGCCGAGGTGTGGTTCGACGGCGCGAACGGAGAGGGGCCTGACGGCAGGCGGCAGGTCTACGACTGGCCGCGCATCTGGGGGACCGTCAGGCGGCTGCAGCCGGAGGCGGTGATCTTCTCCGACGCGGGACCGGACGTCCGCTGGTGCGGGAACGAGCGCGGCGTGGCCGGAGATCCCAACTGGTCCACCATCGATCCGGCGGCGGTACCGTATCCCGGCGCCGACGCGCCGGGAGTCACCGATGCGCTGCAGCATGGCGCGCCGGGCGGGAGCGTCTGGCGGCCGGCGGAGGTGGACGTCTCGATCCGGCCGGGCTGGTTTCACCATGCGAGCGAGGACGGCAAGGTGCGCACGGTGGAGAATCTCGTGGAGCTCTACTTCACCTCGGTGGGCCGGAACGGGAAGCTGCTGCTCAACGTCCCGCCGACGCGCGAAGGGCTGCTGCACCCGACCGACGTCGCGCGGCTCGCCGGATTCCGCGAAGCGCGCGAGCGGATGTTCGCGCGGGATCTCGCCGCGGCCGCGCGCCGCGGCGTATCACGCGACGGGAGCGTGACGCTCGAGCTGCCTCGCGCGGCGACGATCGGGATCGCGCGGCTGGGCGAGGACATCGCCCGCGGACAAAGTGTCGCTCGATACGCTCTCGAGGGCGCGGGCGACGATGGGTCGTGGCACACCCTCGTCGAAGGGACGACGATCGGCTACGCGAAGCTCGATCGCTTTCCCGCGACGACGGTGCGGCGCGTCAGGCTGCGCGTCGTGGAATCGGCCGGCGCGCCGGGGCCGCTCACGGTGCAGCTGTTCGCCTGACGCACCGCCGCTCGGTCGTTCTTGCCCGCCGCGAGGCCGCCGATAGATTGGCTTCCGGCGACGCGGCCGGCGGCTGTGGCGGGCGCCTAACGCGCGCCGCACGTTCCCGAGTCTTCGGGGAGGTGGTGATGGAGATACGAGCGACGGTGCGGAGCGCGGCGTCCGAGCATCGCGCGATGGTGAGCACGGAGGGACGGACGTCCCCCGTCGCCATCCCGGTGCGGAGCGGTGGCGGCTCGAGCGTCAACGGCGGGGAGCTGCTCTGCCTTGCGCTCGCCACCTGCTACTGCAATGATCTCTACCGCGAGGCGGCGCGTCGCGGGATCGTCCTCGATGGTGTGGAAGTGGAGGCGGTGGCGGAGTTCGGCGGGCGCGGTGAGCCGGCGCGGCGCATCACGTACGCGGCGCATGTGACGAGCGACGCGCCCGCCGACCGGATCGACGCGCTGATCCGCGAGACCGACGCCGTCGCGGAGGTGCACAACACGCTGCGCGCCGGGATCGCGGTCGAGCTGCGCACGCAGCGGCCCGCGCCCGCGCCATGACGAACCTCAACCGGTACCAGCCGATGAACAGCGCGCCGTCACGCCTTGGGCTCGTCGTCCTCTCCGCGGCGATCGCCGCCTGTGCGCCCGCGGCCAAGCCGCGCGACACCAGTCCCTCGCCCGCCGTCACGAGCGAGGATCTGGGCAACACCGCCGAGCCGATCGAGGTCGTGCTGCAGCGGAAGGTGCCGGGACTCGTCGTGACGCGGACGAGCAGCGGAGGGATCGCGCTGCGGGTGCGCGGCGCGACGAACTACAACGGCGGCAACGAGCTTCCGCTCTACGTGGTCGACGGGACGCAGCTCCGGCCGGGGCCGGAGGGCGAGGTGCCCGGCATCAACCCGTACGACATCGAGTCGATCCGCGTCCTCAAGGGCGCGGACACGGCGATCTACGGGATCGACGGCGCGAACGGGGTCATACTCATCAACATGAAGAAGGGGCCGAAGAAGGGACGGTGACACGATGACGAGCCCCGTGTCCTCCCCGGCGCGCCCGGCCCACGCCGGCGTGCACTTCCCCCCGCCGCTGATCTACGCGATCGCGATCGTCATCGGCTGGCTGCTCGACCGATGGTACCCGCTGCCGATGGTGAGGGGCGGCTCCCGGGTGCTCGAAGGGGGAGCGATCGTCTGCGGGCTCGTCTATCTTGCGATCTTCTTCGCGGCGGCGGCGACCTTCCGCCGCGCGCGCACGACCCTCATTCCCAACCGACCCGCGAACGCCCTCGTGACCTCCGGTCCCTACCGCTTCACGCGCAACCCGATGTACGTGAGCCTCGTGGTGCTCTACCTCGGCGTGACCCTCGCGCTGAACAGCTGGTGGCCGCTGGTCCTCCTCCCCGTCGTCATCCTCGTCGTCACGCGCGCCGTGATCGAGCGCGAGGAGCGGTATCTGTCCGCCGCGTTCCCCGAGTACGCGACGTATCGCGCGCGCGTCAGGCGGTGGCTGTGAGCGCCGCGTCGCGGGTTCGCGTCCTCAGCTTCGGCGTCTCGCTCGACGGCTTCGGCGCCGGACCGGACCAGAGCCTCGAGCATCCGCTCGGCGTCAACGGCTTCGACAACATGCAGTGGTTCACCCACACGCGAGTGTGGCGCGAGATGAACGGGCATCCGGGCGGCGAGACCGGCACCGACAACGAGATCGCGAATCGCGGCTTCGAGCGAATCGGCGCCTGGATCCTCGGCCGCAACATGTTCGGCCCGGTGCGCGGTCCCTGGCCCGACGAGAGCTGGAAGGGGTGGTGGGGCGAGGAGCCGCCGTACCACGTCCCGACCTTCGTGCTGACGCACCACGCGCGTCCCACGCTGCGGATGAAGGGCGGGACGGATTTCCATTTCGTCACCGATGGGATCCACGCCGCGCTCGCGCGGGCGAAGGAGGCGGCGGGCGACCGCGACATCCGCATCGGTGGCGGGGTCTCCACCGTCCGGCAGTACCTCGCCGCGCGGCTGATCGACGACCTGCACCTCGCGGTGAGCCCGGTGCTGCTCGGGAAGGGCGAGGCGCTCTTCCAGGGGCTCGACCTCCGCGCGCTCGGCTACGAGTGCACCGAGCGCGTGCACGGCGAGCGGGCGACGCACGTCTTCCTGCGCCGGCGCGACTGACGCGCCGGCGCTCCAAGTGCTCTGGTAACAGCTGGTGAAACACGAAGGCCACGAAGGTACACAAAGATCTTGCTCGAGCACTCTTCGTGATCCTTCGTGGCCTTCGTGCTCGACAAACAGAGCAGCCGTGGGCCGCTCGCGTGAGGCCTAACGCGAGAAGAGCTTCCGGTTGTGCAGCGTGCCCATCCAGGGCCGCAGCCAGACTGTCCCGTTCCAGGCGTGGGCGAGGTAGGCGTTCACCTTCGCCATCTCCTCGGGGGCGTACTGCGTCCTGTGGCAGGCGAACTCCTCGCGCCCGGCGACGAGGTCCTGTGGCTGGAAGGGGACGCGCACGGTGAGCAGCGACTCCGCCATCCCGTTCACCGTCGGCTCGGCGGGGGGCGCGGTCTTCAGCCGCTCGCTGGGCAGCGAGGCGTAGAGCAGGTCGATCCCCGCGTAGCGCGCGTCGCCCTGGACGACCTGCGTCATCACGTCGCCGACGAGCCGATGGTCGGGGTGTCCCGTCCCTCCCTCGGGGCCGAAGGTGATGATCGCTGCCGGCTTCACGGAGTCGACGATCGCCGCGAGCGCGGAGCGGAGCTTCCCGAGCGCCTCGAAGGAGGCGAGCCCGCCGTCGAGGAGGCCGATGATGTGCAGCTTCTTCACGCCGAGCCGGTCGGCGGCGCACTGCGCCTCCTTCGCGCGCGCCGCGGCGAGCTCCGCGCCCGCGGGGATGTGCGCGAAGTCCCGCACTCCCTGCGAGCCGTCGGTGGCGATGACGAGATGCGTCTCGCGTCCCTCCCGCGCGAGACGCGAGAGGAGGGGGCCGATGACGCGCTCGTCGTCGGGGTGGGCGAAGACGGCGAGGATGGGCTGCTTCGACTGCGCCCGCGCGGGGAGCGGGGCGGCCGCGGCGAGGGCGGCGATGGCGAGGGAGATTGAGAGTCGCATGCCGTAGAGTGCAGCGCGGACATGGCGCGCGCGAGAGGGAGCCGCACGGTGGCGCGCTCACCGTCCGCGGCGCATCTTCGACCGCGACCCGGACGAGGAACCACGTGCAGCTCTTCACTTACCTGAACTACGGCGGCAACTGCCGCCAGGCGTTCGAGTTCTACGCCGAGCATCTCGGCGGGAACATCACCATGCTGAGCACCCACGCCGAGGGGCCCGGCGCTGCCGGCGCTCCCCCCGAGTGGCGCGACAAGGTGCTTCACGCGCGGATCGAGCTCGGCGGGACGACGGTCTTCGGCGCCGACGTTCCCCCGGATCGATTCCAGCCGATGCGGAGCGCGTATCTCTCGCTCCTGCTCGACAGCATCGAGGAGGCGGAGCGGGTGTACGCGCTGCTCTCCGAGGGCGGGCAGATCTTCATGGCGATGGAGGAGAACTTCTTCGCGCATCGCTTCGCGATGCTGCGCGACCGCTTCGGGACGTCGTGGATGCTCCTGCACGAGCGGAGCCGGTGACACGACACATGCGCTCACCTATGATCTGCCTGACGCTCGCGCTCGCCGGCTGCTCGGCGACGCCGCGCACGTCGCCGGCCGCGGCGGACGCGGGGATCGACTCGCTGAACGCGGCGACGTCGCGTGCGTATCGCACGGCCGATCCACAGGCGTACGCGGCGCTCTACACCGACAGTGCCACCTTCGAGTGGCCCGCCTTCAACACCGTGCGCGGGCGCGCCGCGCTCGCGGCGATGGCGCGCGACAACTGGTCGCAGCTGCGCGACATGGACCTGCGCCTGCGCGTCGCGAGCCGGCACGTCGCTCCGGATGGAGCGACGGAGTTCGGCGCCTTCGAGCAGGACTACACCGACTCGACGGGGAAGCGCTTCACGGAGTACGGGCGCTACGTCACCCTGCTCGAGCCGCAGAGCGACGGACGCTGGCGGATCGCGCGCTTCCTCGGCTTCGAGGACTCGACGCGTGCGCGACGCTGACACCGGGAGGAGACGATGATCCGCAAGCTCAAGTCCGGCGAGTACAGGCTGTACTCCAGGAAGAAGGACCCGAAGACGGGGAAGCGGCGCAACCTCGGCACCTTCAAGACACGCGCGGCGGCGGAGAAGCACGAGCGCGCCGTGCAGTTCTTCAAGCGCGGCGGATGACGGAGCGGGTCGCGCGCCTCGGGCTCGTCGGCGGGCTCGGCCCGGAGTCGACGATCGACTACTACCGGCGGATCCTCGAGGGATGGGCGCGCGTCGACGCGACGAGGTCGCCGGCGATCGTCATCGACAGCCTCGACGTCGGACGCGGGCTGTGGCTCGTCGAGCACGACCGGCCGGGACTGGTCGCCTACCTCGCCGACTCGCTCGAGCGCCTCGCGGGCGCGGGCGCGACCTTCGCCGCGCTCGCCGCGAACACGCCGCACGTCGTGTTCGACGAGCTCACCGTGCGGTCACCCGTTCCGCTCGTGAGCATCGTCGAGAGCTGCGCCGACGAAGCCCAGCGGCGCGGATTCCGGCGAGTCCTCGTGCTCGGCACGCGCTTCACGATGGGCGGGTCCTTCTATCCCACCGTGTTCGAGCGGCGCGGAATCGCCGTCGTCGTCCCCGACGACGCCGAGCGCCGGTGGCTGCACGAGCGGTACGTCGGCGAGCTGCTCGTCGGCGACTTCCGCGATGACACCCGCCGCGAGGTCAGGGCGCTCGTCGAGCGGCTCGGCGCTCGCGAGAAGATCGACGCGGTCGTGCTCGGCGGAACGGAGTTGCCGCTGCTGCTCGGCGAGGGAGACATCGCCGGATTCCCCGCGCTCGACACCACCGCGCTGCACGTGGCGGCGATCGTCGAGCGGCTGCGCGCCGCGGAAACCGCCGCGTCGCCCCGGACGTAGACGGCAGCCGATCCACCACCACACCCAGACGGAGAGCCGCATGCACATCCTGCCACCGCTGATCCACGGAACGCTGCGCGAGCGTTACATCCTCCTCTTCGGCATGGCGGGAAGCTTCGCGATGGTCGCGGGCTTCGTCGG
>DASVXU010000144.1:0-112433 GCA_036392515.1 Gemmatimonadaceae bacterium
AGCATCCGCTTCAGCGTCTGCAGGAACTTCGCGCCGACGGCGCCGTCCACCGCGCGATGGTCGCAGCTCATCGTGAGGCGGAGCTTCTTCCGCACCTCGATGTCGTCGCCGACGATCACCGGCTTGTCCTCGGCGGCGCCGATCGCGATGATGCCGACCTCGGGCGGGTTGATGATCGCGGTGAACTGGTCGATCCCGAACATGCCGAGGTTCGAGACGGAGAACGTGGAGCCCGTGTACTCCTCGGGCTTCAGCTTCCGCTCGCGCGCCTTCTTCGCCAGCGACTTCGCCTCGGCGCTGATCTCGCTCATCCGCTTCTGATCGGCGTCGAAGATCACCGGGACGATCAGTCCGTCGTCGGTCGCCACCGCCATGCCGAGGTGGACGCGGTTGTGGTAGCGGATCTTGTCGCCGAGCCAGTGCGCGTTGACCTCGGGATGCTGCGCGAGCGCGGTCGCGGTCGCCTTCAGGATGATGTCGTTGAAGGAGACCTTCCACTCGTCGCCCATCTCGAGCATCGCGTCGCGCAGCTCGCTCGCCCGCGTGAGGTCGATCTCCGTCGTGAGATAGAACGTCGGGATCGGGCCGATGGACTCGGAGAGGCGGCGCGCGATCGTCTTGCGGATCTGCGTGAGCGCGACGTCCTCGAAGTCGGCGCCGCTGCGCGGGCGGGCGGCCGGGGCCTGACGCGCCGCGGCCTGCTGGCCCCCGCCCGCCGCCGCGCCCTCGACGTCGCGCTTGACGATGCGGCCGCCGGGACCGGAGCCCTGCATCGCGCCGAGGTCGATCCCGCGCTCGCTCGCGAGCCTGCGGGCGAGGGGTGAGGATTTCGCGCGACCGCCGTTGCTCGGCGCCCCCTGCTGCGGCGCCGGCGCGCCCGGACCCGGCGACTGCGGCGGGGTGCCCGCCGCCTTCTGCTGCGGGGGCATCGAGGCTTCGCCCTGCGCCTGGTCGCGCGAGCGCGGGATGCTCGACGCGCCCGCGGACTCGTTGGCGTTGGCGATCGTCTGCTCGGCGGGCTTCGCGGCAGAGGCGCCCGCGGGCGCGCCGCCACCGGCGACGAGCGCGTCGATGTTCTCGTCCGCGGTGCCGATCACGCCGACGAGCTGTCCGACGGGCGCCGCGGTACCCTCACCGAGGACGCGCTTGCGGAGGACTCCGTCGGCGCGGGCGACGAGCTCCATGACCGCCTTGTCGGTCTCGACCTCGGCGATCGGCTCGCCGCTCTTCACGGCGTCGCCCTCGTTCTTGAGCCATTTGACCAGCCGCCCCTCCTCCATGGTGGGAGAGAGCGCTTCCATCACGACTTTGGTGGCCATTGTGCGGTGCTCGGTGCGCGGAACGTTAGGCGGACGTCACTCGATGTACATGACCTTCTTCACCGCGGCGATCGTCTTCGCGGCGTCGGGCTTGGCGGCCTTCTCCAGGCTCTTGGCATAGGGCATCGGGACGTCGGCCTGGTGCACGCGGACGACGGGCGCGTCGAGATCGTCGAAGCACTCGCGCTGGATGTAGTCCACGACCTGGGCGCCGATGCCGGCGAGCTCCCATCCTTCCTCGAGCACGACGGCGCGGTTCGTCTTGCGCACGCTCGCCGTGATCGCCTCGATGTCCATCGGCCGCACCGTGCGAAGATCGACGACGTCGACGTTGATCCCCTCCTTCGCCAGCGTGTCGGCGACCTGCATCGCGACGAGGACCATCTTCCCGTGCGTGATGATGGAGCAATGGTCGCCCTCGCGCTTCAGGTCGGCCTTGCCGATCGGGATGACGTAATCCTCGTCGGGAACCTCGCCCTTCGTGTTGTAGAGCATCTCGCCCTCGAGCACGATGACGGGGTTGTCGTCGCGCACGGCGGCCTTGATGAGCCCCTTCGCGTCGTACGGCGTGCCGGGGGCGACGACCTTGAGGCCGGGGATGTGGGCGAGCCACGACTCCCACGCCTGCGAGTGCTGCGCCGCGAGCTGCAGCGCGGCGCCGTTCGGCCCGCGGAAGACCATCGGCATCTTGTACTGCCCGCCGGACATGTAGAGCATCTTCGCCGCGGCGTTGACGACCTGGTCGATCGCGAGCAGCGCGAAGTTCCAGGTCATGAACTCGATGACCGGGCGGAGCCCGACCATCGCCGCGCCCACGCCGACGCCGGCGAACCCCAGCTCGGTGATCGGCGTGTCGACGACGCGCATCTCCCCGAACTCCTGGAGGAATCCCTTCGAGACCTTGTACGCGCCCTGGTAGACGGCGACCTCCTCACCCATGAGGAAGACGCGGTCGTCGCGCTGCATCTCCTCGCGCAGCCCCTGGCCGAGCGCGTCGCGGTACGTGATGACTGGCATCTGTTCGTTTCCGTATCGTTAGGCGGACGCGGCGGCCTTCGAGGCCTCGACGTCGTCGCTCGTCGTATCGACCAGCACGTCCTCCCACAGCGCCTCGAGGGGCGGCTCCGGGCTCTGGTCGGCGAAGTCCCACGCGTCCTGCACTTCCTTCTTGATGTCCTCGTCGAGCTTCGCCATCCAGGCGTCGTCGATCTCGCCGGCCTCGTGCATCGCGGCGCGGAGGAGGATGATCGGGTCGCGCTTGAGGTGCTCCTCGAGCTCCGCCTTCGTGCGGTAGGTGCCGCTCACCGCGTCGGACATCGAGTGGCCCATGAAGCGGTAGGTGCGGATCTCGAGGAGCGTCGGCACCTTGTCCGTGCGCGCCCGCTCCACCGCTTCGGAGACGGCGCGGCGCACCTCGAAGACGTCCTGCCCGTCGCACTGGGAGCGGGGCATGTTGTACGCCGCGCCGCGCTCGTAGATGTCGTGGATGGCCGACGCGCGCTCGAGCGCGGTGCCCATCCCGTAGCGGTTGTTCTCGATGATGTAGACCACCGGGAGCTTCCAGAGTCCCGCCATGTTCAGCGCTTCGTGGAAGGCACCGGTGTTCACCACCGACTCGCCCATGAAGCAGATGCAGACCTGGTCGCCGCCGCGATACTTGATCGCGAAGCCGACACCGGTCGCGATCGGCACGTGCCCGCCGACGATCCCGTGTCCGCCGAGGAAGTTCGTCTCCTTGTCGAACAGGTGCATCGAGCCGCCCTTGCCGCCGGAGACGCCGTCCTTGCGGCCGAAGAGCTCGGCCATGACCGCGCGCGGCGACATCCCGCGGGCGAGCGCCTGGCCGTGGTCGCGGTACGTCGTGATGATGTAGTCGTCGGGGCGCAGCACGGAGAGCGTCCCCGTGCTCACCGCCTCCTGACCGATGTAGAGGTGGCAGAAGCCGCCGATCTTGCCTAACGCGTACGCCTCGGCGCAACGCTCCTCGAAGCGGCGCTGGAGGAGCATCGAGCGCAGCAGCTCGCGGCGGAGCTCCACGTCCCCGCGCGCGGCATCGGCCTTCTGGTTGTCGGCGGTCGCGGTCGCGGTCGCGCCGTTGTCGGACTTCTTCTTTGCCATGGTGTCCTGATGGAAAGGCGGCCAGCACCGTGCATCCCGCACGGCGCGGGCCCGTTCGTCAGTCGTTCACCGGAAAGCGGATGGCGTCGCGCCCCACCCGCTCACACTCCCGCCGCCTGGACCTGCTCCCACGCGTGGTAGCTCGAGCGGACCAGCGGCCCGCTCTCCACGTGCCGGAAGCCCATCGCCATCCCCTCCTGATAGAGGGCGCGGAACTCGTCCGGCGTGTAGTACCGGTCGAGCGCGATGTGCGCGTCGGACGGACGCAGGTACTGCCCCAGCGTGAGGATGTCCACGTCCACCGAGCGCAGGTCGCGCATCGTCGCGAGGACCTCCTCCACCGTCTCGCCCATGCCAAGGATGATCCCGGTCTTGGTCGGGATGTCCGGGGCGAGCCGCTTCGCGGTGCGGAAGATGTTCAGCACCCGCTCGTAACGCCCGCCAGGACGCGCCCGCTTGTACAGCCGCGGCACGGTCTCGGTGTTGTGATTGTAGATCTCCGGCCGCGCCTCGAGCACCGCCGCGATCGACGCCTCACTCCCCTGGAAGTCGGGGACTAGCACCTCGACCGAGCAGGTCGGCAGCTTCTCGTGAATCTGCCGGATGGTCTCGGCGAAGATGTACGCGCCGAAGTCGGGGAGATCGTCGCGGTCCACCGAGGTGATCACCGCGTGACGCAGACCGAGCTCGGCGATCGCCGCCGCGACGCGCGAGGGCTCCTCGATGTCGTACTTCGGCGGGCGCCCGTGCGCGACCGCGCAGTACGCGCAGTTCCGCGTGCAGACGTCGCCGAGGATCATGAAGGTGGCGGTGCCGTGATTCCAGCACTCGCCGAGGTTGGGGCAGTGCGCCTCCTCGCACACCGTGTGGAGGTCGAGCTCGCGCATGAGATGCTTGAGACGCGTGTAGGTCTCGCCCCCGGGGGCCTTCACCTTCAGCCAGCCGGGCTTCCGCTCGGGCAGTGGCTCGGCGCGGTGGCGCCCCATGATCTGATAGAGAGTCTCGCCCATCGGCGCTGGCGTCGGATCGCGAAGCGCGCCGGCAACGGACCGCGGCCGAACGCGCGCTGCAAACGGTTGGAGGCCAATAATCTACCCGGTGCGACGAGGGGAAGCTACCGCTCCCCACCTCCCGCGCCGAAGCGCGTCACGCGGAATGGAGCGATCGAAACGGGTGGATCCTCTCCCGCGGCGACCGCAGCGACGCACGCCGCCGCGAGAGGCGCGACGAGAATCCCGTTCCGCGAGTAGCCGGTCGCGTGAACGATTCGTTCATCTCGCGGGTCGCGATCGATGATCGGCAGACCATCCGCGGTCATCGGCCGGAATCCGAGCGCATGCGCCTCGAGCCGCGAGGGATCGGCGCCGAGCAGCGCGTCGGCGACCGCCGCGAGCTCGCGCCGATCCTCGTCGATCACGCGCGCGTCGAATCCTGCCTCGCGCGACGTCGCGCCGACGAGCAGTCCGCCGGTACGCGGAACGAGGTAGCCGCCCGCGCCGAAGACTACGTGGCGCAGCCGCCGCTCACCGCGAAGCGATGCCGTCACGCCGGCCACGGGACGCACCTCCGGAAGCGTCGGCAGCCCGCCCAGCGCCGGCGCCCACGCGCCCCCCGCGAGGATCAGATGTCGCGCCGCCACGCGGCCATCGGGTGCCTCGAGGACGAGCGAGTCAGCGGCGATCTCGAGCGCGCGTGCGCCGGTGTCCATGCGACGGACTCCGCGGCGGCGCAGCGCCTCGTCGAGCGCGGCGAGAAGAGGCGGAAGCTCGACCGCGCCGTCGCGCTCGTGGAAGCGCGCCGAGCCATCCTCGCGCACGAGGAGCGCTGGCTCGAGCTCCGCAACGTCACGTGCGTCGAGCAGTCGCGAATACTCCTCGGTGCCGCTGCTCGCCGGCGCGCGAGCCGCGCCCAGCTCGAGCACGCCGAGACGCAGCGGGACGTCGACCCCCGTCTCCTCGGCGAGGACCTCGAGCCACGCGGGCCACATGTCGCGCGCGGCGACGAGAAAGCGCTGCGCAGGATCGTCCGCCGGCCGTGGAGCGAGAGACGGTGCGAGGATCCCCCCGGAGGCGCGCGACGCGGCGGCGATGCTCCGCGCGCCGAGGACGATGGTATCGAGCCCGCGCCGCGCGCAGGCGAGGGCACAGGTCAGACCGGCGATCCCGTCGCCGACGACGGCGACGTCAGCGGCGCGCACGGGAAGGCAGGGGCGCGTCGCAGGCTGGCGAAACCGGCCGGGAGGTGGCACCGTATGGGCAATCGACCATAACGCGGGGAGCTCCCATGTTTCGCTCGATCCTGATGCTCGGTGTGTTCGCCATCGTCGGCGTCTTCGCCTTCAAGGTCATCCTCGGCACCGCGGTCGGGCTGCTGTTCTTCCTCGTCAGCTTCGCGATCAAGGCGCTGATCGTCGGCCTCGTGCTCTACTTCATCGTCTCGATCTTCAGCCCGGACACGATGCGGCGCTGGAAGGAGAGGTGGTCGAGGCCCTGAGGACACCGAGGCTCGTCGCGCCGGGGCCTTCCGGCCGTGGCGTCATTCACGGAGAACGGCACGCGAGGACCACGGAGGACACAGAGGGTTCTGTGCCGCGCGCTAGCGGGTAGCGCAACGAGCCGAGATCACGATTCGTTTTGGGGCACGCGTGGAGAGATGATCTCACCCGGCGTGCCCCAGATTCATTCGGGCCGGCGAGAGGAGCTCGCAGAGACACGGAGCCCTCCGTGCCCTCCGTGGAACTCGCCGCAGTTCTCCGTGATGTATCCACAGCAAGAAGTTCCTGCGCGACGTCCCCTCAGCGCCCTCCCTCTTCCAGTCTCGTCACCACCGCCCACGCCAGCAGCGGAACCATGATCTCGTGGTGGCCGGTGATCTCGTAGCCCCTGCCGCCGTGCAGTGTCGGGCGCTGCACGACGTTCATGCGCGGCCGGTAGTGGCGCTGCATGTCGAGATCGCAGCTCGTGAAGCCGTTGGGCCGGCCGTCGCCACTCAGGTTGCGCGCGATCGTCAGCGCCTTGAGGAAGACCTCGGGCATGATCACCGCGCTGCCGAGATTGAGCACGACGCCGCCGTCGTCGAGGCGGACGATGGAGTGCGCGAGGCGGCGGAAGTCGCGATGGCTGGTGTCGCCGATCGCCGCGCCGTTCGCGGCAGGGTGCTGGTGGATGATCTCCGCGCCGAGGGCGGCGTGCACCGTAACGGGGACGCGCAGGCGATGCGCGTTGAAGATCACCGAGAGCTCGGGGTGCACGAGGTCGCGGCGCGACATCGCGACGGCGACCGCTTCACCCATCCCCATCCCGTTCTTCATCCCGGCGACGAAGGCCTCGTTCAGCTCGCGCCCCGTCTCCTCGGCCATCCCGAAGGTGCCGTCCTTCAGTCCCGCCGCGACGTCCTCCGAGGTGCCGCCGAAGCGGGCGATCTCGTAGTCGTGGATCGCGGCGGAGCCGTTCATCCCGAGGTGCGTGATGACGCCGCGCTCCATCAGGTTCACGAGCACCGGCGCGAGCCCAGTCTTCACGACGTGGCCGCCGAGCATGACGATGACGCCGCGCTTCCGGCGATGCGCGACGGCGACGGCGTCCACCACGGCGAGGAAGTCCCGCGCGACGAGCACGTCGGGGAGGGCACGCAGAAACGCGCCGAAGGAGCGATCGGCCCCCGGAGGGGACGCGAACTCCTCGGCGCGCACCTTGTTCGGCCGCCTGGCGATCGGGATCGTGCGGATGGCCGAGAGGTCGGCCTCGCCGCGCGGCGCGGCGTCGTCGGGCACTAGCGATCCGCGGTCGTCGCGGTCGGGGCGGGGCGGTACGATTTGAGGTAGAGGCTGAGGGAACCGAAGGACAGCTTCGACTTCATCTGCAGCATGATGTGGCTGGCGTCATCCGAAAGCCAGACCTCGGCGCGGCCGTTCTCCGAGAAGATCCCCTTCGACTTGATGCTCGGCTGAATCACGATCGCGTCGAATGTCCCGGCGGGGACCTTGATCCGCTCGCGGCGCAGGACGGTGATCTTCACCGGGTTGCGATCGGGGCGGAAATAGCGGTTGAACTCGTAGGTCTTCCCGACCTCGAGCGGCACGGTGCGAATGAAGTAGAGGAACGAGCCGTCGTCGAGCGGGCGGGGCACCGAGGGCTTCTCGGGCTTGCCGTCCTCGATGTACGAGGGGCGGTTGGGGAAGATCTCGAAGGTGCGCTCGCGATCGCGCCGCCCTTCGTTGATGTCCTGCTTGTGGCGAAGCGAGGAGAAGGTGGTCGTCTCGATCCAGCTCTCGAAGCGGTCGTCCACCTTGTAGAAGAAGGTGCCTCCCTTCACGCGAAAGACCGTGTGCCAGGTGGGACGCTCGCGCACGTTCTCGTAGCCGACGACTTCCATCGAGCCGCCGCCGACGCTGACGAAGCCGAACTTCACCTCGTACTCCAACCGCTCGCCGACGTCGAAGGGGACGCCGAGCGCCGTGTCGCGGACCGCGGGAGCGGGATGCGAGAGGGGCGCGGAAGTGGCCTGTGGCGTGGTGAGCGCCACGACGACGGCGAGCAGGTTGGCGATTGGCGTCATGTCGTCTTCGCGGCCTCCCGGCGCGGCTGAGGAATGGTCGATCTGGCCGACCGCCCGAAACGATACAGCTCCCGGGCGACCGCCCACGGGCGGACCCGGCTCTCGCGCGGGCGGAGCTCCGGTCGCGGCGGAAGCGCGACGGTCTCGACCCGGCGGGCCAGCGGCATCGTGCGGAGGAGAAGCTCGACGTTTCCCGCCCACCCTTCGTTCCCGATCACCGGCTGGTCCCCAAGCGACCTTAGCAGATCGCGGACCACCGAGACGCGATACAGACGCAACGAGCTGAACGGGTCCGCCACTCCCGGTACCCGGACGAAGGGCTTCAGGATCCAGGGCGCGACCCGACGCAGGTTGCGCTCGGGGCCCTTGGGGAACTGCTGGTACTCACGCTCGCCGACCACGATGTCGGCGCCCCCCTCGAAGCGCTTCACCAGCTCGGGGAGGCTCTCCGGCTGGTCGGTGAAGTCCGCCTGCATCGTCACCAGCGCGTCGCGCCGCGGATAGCGCGTGCGCTCCGATGCCTCGCGGAGGAGCGCGTCGAGCGCGTGGGCGTACCCCTTCTGGCGGGGCCCGCCGAGCACCGTCAGGGGGAGAACCTTCGCGTACGGCTCGAGGGTCTCGCGCGTCCCGTCGTCGCTGCCGTCGTCGTAGACGATGACCTCGTACTCGCGGGAGTAGTCCTGGAACACCTTCCGGATCTGCCAGAGCAGCAGTCCGACGGTGGCGGCCTCGTTGTGAGCGGGAACGCAGAGATAGAGCATTACGGTGATCGGAGTCGGGGGTCGGGGGCCGGGGGTCGGCGCCGACGGCTGACCCCCGACCCCTGATCCCTGAATCTATACCGCCGCCGGGACGCGCGAGGCGAGCACGGAGCCGTAGGCTCGCTCCGTCCCCTCGACCATCGACTCGACGTCGAAGTCGGCGGCGCGGAGGGGGCCCGCGTGGCCGAGCCGGCGACGCAGCCGCTCGTCGGCGATCAGGCGGGCGGCGGAGTCGGCGAAGCCCGCGAGGTCGCCGATGCGAACGAGCAGCCCGTTGCGCTCGTGCTGTACCAGCTCGACGAGCCCACCGACCGCGAACGCGACGGGGGGAATGCCTAACGCCATCGCGTCGATGACCGCGGTGCCCAGCCCTTCGGCGCTGGACGGGTGCAGCAGGACGTCGAGCCCCGCCATCGCGGCGTGGATCTCGTCCACGAAGCCCGCGCGGTACGCGTCGACGCCGCCGATGTTGCACCGGCCGCTCGCCTGGCCGCCGAGGAGCACCAGTCGCGCCTTCGCGCGAGCCTGCTCGGGGAGCCGCTGCGCCACTTCGGCGAGCAGCCCGATCCCCTTCTCGGCGGTCATCGCGCCGACGACGCCGCAGAGCACCGTGTCCTCCGGCCAGCCGCACTCGGCGCGCCAGTCGCGGCGGTTCACGATCGCCGGTGCGGGCACGCCGGAGAAGACGACGTCGATCCGCCGCGGATCCACGCCGCCGCGGATCATCGCATCGCGCACCGCCTGCGAGATGGCGATGAAGCGCGCCACGCGCCGGCCGTACTTGAAGCGCACCGACTTCGGGGTGAAGGGGACGCGTCGCGTGACGACGAGCGGGATACGCGAGCCGAGTAGGGCGGCCATGGCGATGGCGTGGGCCCGCGCGTCGTGGGCGTGGACGACGTCGGGGCGCCAGGCGCGCACGAGCGCGCGCACGCGGCGCGCGGCGCGGAGGTCCCAGTCGGCGCGCATGGGGACGGCGGCGACCGCCACGCCTCGCTGTCGCAGCCGCTGGAGGAGGGGCGAGTCGGGGATGCCGACGACGAGCGGCTCGTGTCCGCGAGCGCGGAGCCCCTGGGCGAGGAGCAGAACCTGCCGCTGGCCCCCGCGCCATTCGCGCCCCGCGTCGATGTGAAGGATGCGCAGTCCCATCGCCGGCAAGATGAACGCGGCGCACCGCGAATGGAATGGGCCACTAGCACTTGGCCGCGGCGAGTGCTCAGTGCGCTGCGTTACCGGCGGCGCGTGCCCTGCGATCGGCTCGTTCGTCACTCGCAGAAGAGCAGGCGGAACGCGCGCCCATCCCCGGCGTAGAGAAGGGAGGCGCCCGGTGGCAGGGCAACGAGAGGCCAGCGCATGGAGGCTCGATGATTCTCGCCGACGTCAGATACCGTCTCACCCGTGACGACGCCCAGCTCGCGATGCGGCTCATCGCGCGCGGCGACGACCGCGAGATGCAGCAGTGCGAGAGCGCGCTCCGCGAGCGCGGCATCGACGCGCTGCTCGAGGATCCGCGGCTGATGCCCGCGCTCCTCGCCGCGCCGCAGGGGGCGCTCGCGTCGTATCCCCTCTTCGCCTACGTGGCGGTGCGACACGCGCTCCACGAGGTGGGCGAGGACAACCGTCCGCTCGCCGATTACATGGCCGCGGTGCTCATCGCGTTCGGTGACCGCGGCCGCGCGGAGCGCATCGCGCCCTCGGACGACGAGCGTTATGACACGCTCGCCGCGCTCGCCGAGGACGTGGACGACGCCGACGCGCGCCGCAGCCTGCTCGTGCGCGCGCACCTCGGCAACTACGCGCTCTGGCTCGCCGGACTGTTCCCCGACTTCATCGAGCGGCGGCGGTGGCGGAAGGGCGGCCCCGATCTCGACTATTACGACGAGATGGGGAAGAAGGGCTTCCAGCTCGCCGCGGACCACCGGCTCGCCGAGCAGCATGGGCTGCGCGCGCTGTACGCGATGGCGGCGCTGCGCTTCGAGGTCATGCGCGCGGCGCTGAACAACGTCAGCGACCGCCTCCTCTTTCCGAACGTGCACACGCCCGAGCGGCTGATGCGTCAGGTCGCGACGGGGTTCCGGCTCCAGTAGCGCCGCGCCTAACGGCGCGGCGGGCCCGCGAGCATGGCCGCGCGAAAGGCGGCGAACAGCGCCCTATCCCAGCCCTCCGCGGTGCGCACCAGCTCCTCGGGGTGCCACTGCACGCCCAGCATCCACCAGCCGTCGTCGCCCGTCCACTCCGCGCCCTCGACCACCCCGTCCGGGGCGGTGGCGGTGACGGCGAGCCCGCCCGCGGCCCTGTCGATCGCCTGGTGATGCGACGAGTTCGCGGTGAGCGCGGTGGCGCCGAGGGCGGCCGCGAGCCGCGAGCCGGGGATGACGCTGATCTCGTGCACCCGTGCCTCGCGGTCGGCCGAGCGCGCGTGCGCGATGCGCGAGGGCCGCTCCGTCGGCAGATCCTGCACGAGCGTCCCGCCGAGCGCCACGTTCGCCACCTGGATCCCGCGGCAGATCGCGAGGGTGGGCCGCCGCGCCGCGCGCGCAGCCATCAGGAGCGCGATCTCCCACGCGTCGCGTCCCGCGTGGATGCCCTCCGTCGCGGGGTGGGCCTTCGCCCCGTAACGGGCCGGGTCCACGTCCTCGCCACCGGTGAGGACGATCCCGTCGACCGCCGCGACCACGTCGCCGGCCAGCGACGGGTCGAGGGGCGGGACGACGAGTGGCGTCATCCCAGCGGTCACAAACGCGTTGGCGTACGCGGTGTTGAGGCGGATGCGCGAGCGGCCGTTGAGCAGCTCCGTCGTCGCGGTGAGGGCGACCACAGGTTGACGGGACACGGTGATTCCGGACGTTGCGAGGGAGAGGGATCGACCTGTATCGTACACCCCCGGCCGCTCCCCACGGGAGTGCGTCCGGCCGTGCGCGGCGCCGCCGTCGGCGCGCGACCACTCTCCCCGCCGTCTCCGGTCATGTTCGAGAACCTCCGCCGCTCACTCCGCGATCTGCTCGACGCCGCACCCGCCCCGGGTCCGGCGTCGCTCGCGCAGATGCGCGAGACGCTCGTGCAGGCGCGCGTCGGGCTCGGCGAGCTGCGGCAGGGGGTCGAGGAGAGCCGGCTGGCGCTCACCGCCAAGGAGCGCGAGCTGGAGACGGTGCGGCGGCGCAAAGGGCAGGCGGAGGCGATCGGCGACGCAGAGACGATCCGCGTGGCGGAGCGCTACGAGGCGGAGCTGGTCTCGCGCATCGAGGTGCTGTCGCGGAAGGTCGGCGTGCAGCAGGACGAGCTCGCGCTCGCCGAGCGGGAGGTGAGCGAGATGACCTCGGAGCTGCGGCGGGCGATCGGCGGCGTCGCACCGCCGCCAACCGCCGGGGTGATCGATCCCCTGGCGGACGAGCAGAGCGCCGCGCTCGACGAGCTGGCCTCGCTGGAGCGCGCTCGCGGCCGGGCGGCACGCGATGCCGACGCCGAGGCGCGGCTCGCGGAGCTGAAGCGGCGGATGGGCAAGTAGCGCGAGCCGACCGGACATTTGCCCTCCCTCTTCCGGCCACTAACGCTCGCGGCGCTCCTCGCCGCGTCCGTCGTCGCACGTACGGTCGCCGCGCAGCTCGCGTTAGGCGAGCCGGTCGCCTGCGCGGGCCAGATCGTCAGCGACATCGTGATCCGCACCGAGCCCCCGGCGCTTGGCGACCTCACGAAGCGCGGGAAGATCGCGCGCAACCTCGCACAGCTGGTCAAGGCGCTGCACGCGACGACGGATCCGCACGTGGTGAAGCGGCTCGTCATCCAGCGCGAGGGATCGCCCTGCCGCGAGCTCGCGCGCGCCGAGTCGGAGCGCCTGCTCCGCGCGCAGCCCTACATCGCCGAGGCGGCGATCATCCCGCGCGCCAACGCCGACGGCACGGTGACCCTCGAGGTCGTGACGGTGGACGAGCTCGAGTGGCTGGTGGACGTCGGGGTGAAGGCGACGAGCCCGTACGTGAACCGGCTGCGGCTGGGGAACACCAACATCGCCGGCGAAGCGCTGGCCGCGCAGGGACTGTGGTCGAAGGCGAGCGGCCCCTACCGCGACACCTGGGGGGCGCGCGTCGACGACTACCAGCTGCTCGGCCGGCCGTACCAGCTCATGCTCGCCGGCACGCGGCGGCCGTTAGGCGGGGAGTGGACCGCGCTCGCCGCACACGCGTTCCTCACCGACCTGCAGCGCGTCGCCTGGCGCGCCGCGACGGGCGCGCGCGAGGAGTACATCCCCCTCCTCCGCGAGCGCGTGGACCCATCCTCGATGAACGTCTCGCGCTCGTTCACCGACATCGGCGGCATCGTCCGCATCGGTGAGCCGGGCCGCCTCAGCCTCTTCGGCGCGTCGTACACCCGCGAGTACGACGCGGGCGGGAACCAGTTCGTGCGCGTCACGCGGCGCGGGCTCTTCTCCGACAGCACCGTCGTCAGCCCGCGCGACTCGGTGCGTCCCTTCCGCAGCGCGCGCGCGAACCTCCTCTGGGGGGTCCGCAACATCCACTTCGTGCGCGTCACCGGCTTCGACGCGCTCACCGCGGCGCAGGACAACGCGCTCGGCTTCCAGCTCGGCGTGCTCGCGGGCCGCAGCCTCGCCGTGCTCGGCTCGGAGAACGACGACATCTTCGTCTCCGCCGACATGTACGGCGCGGTGGGCGACCAGACCACGCTCGCCGCGTTCCAGGTGCAGGGCGAGGGGCGCCAGGACTACGACACGAATCGCTGGGACGGGATCATCGGCAGCGGACGCGCGGCGTTCTATCAGCGGCTTCGCCCGCACCACACGCTGCTGCTCGACGCGGAGTGGAGCGGCGGCTGGCGGCAGCGGCTTCCCTTCCAGGTCACGCTCGGCGACGACCCGGGCGGCGTGCGCGGCTACGGCGCGTCGCAGACTGCCGGCGCCCGCCGCATCGTGACGCGGGCCGAGGACCGCTGGTACTTGGGGCGCTTCAAGGCGCTCGCCGACTTCGGCGTCGCGCCATTCGTGGACGCGGGGCGGCTCTGGGCTGGGGACGCGGCGTTCGGCGTCGATACGAAGGTGAAGATCGGCGCGGGCGCGTCGCTCCTCGTCGCCGTTCCGCCGCGATCGAAGCGCCTCTTCCGGCTCGACGTCGGCTATCCACTGTCCGCCGACCCGCACGCGCGGCTCGACGTGCGCATCACGGTCAGCGACTTCACGCGCACGTTCTGGACGGAGCCGCGCGACGTCCGCCGCAGCCGGGAGAGCACGCTGCCGACGTCGATCTTCAATTGGCCGTAACGGCGGGGGGTCGGGGGTCGGGGGTCAGCCGTCGGCGCCGACCCCCGACCCCTGACGGCTAGGATCGCGCCGCGATCCTGTCGCCCGTCGTCGCCATCATGCGGCGGATGGGCACGATGAGCAGAGCGCAGACGACCGCGGCGCCGAGGAGCGCGACGGTGGTGCCGGTGAAGAGCTGCGGCATCTGCTCGAGCTTCTCCGGGTCGACGTGCCCGCCGACGAGGCCCGCGATGAGGTTGCCCACCGACGTCGCGAGGAACCAGATCCCCATCATCTGGCCCACGTACTTCCGCGGGGAGAGCTTCGTCATCGACGACAGCCCGACGGGGCTGATGCACAGCTCGCCGAAGGTCTGGAACAGGTAGCTGACGGTGAGCCACCATGCCGAGACCTTCGTCGTCGCCCCGCTGGCGAGGATCATCTTCGCGGCGGGGATCATCAGCCCGAAGCCGATCGCGGTGAAGACGAGGCCGAGCGCGAACTTCGTCGGGCTCGAGAGGTCGATCCCGCGGCCGGCGAGCGTCGTCCAGATCCAGGCGAAGACGGCGGCGAAGACGATGATGAAGAGCGAGTTGATCGACTGGAACCAGAGCGCCGGCACCTCGAAGCTGCCGATGCGCCGCTCGGTGAAGTCGCGCGCGAACAGGTTGAGCGAGGTCGGGGCCTGCTCGAAGGCGGCCCAGAAGATCGCGGCGAAGATGAAGAGCACGAAGATCACCGCGATGCGCTTCTTCTCGTCGCCGGTGAGCCCGCCGAGCGCGAGGATCCCCGCGAAGTAGAGGACGGCGATCCCGACGAGGACGTACGTCATGCTCTTCGCGATCGCCTGCGGATCGAGATGGATGATCCCCGCCGCGGCGAGGACGACGACGAGCGCGAGGACGGCGAGCGCGCCGATCGTCCAGCCGGCGCCGTGCCGCTTCTGCCGCGCGTCGACCGCGGGATCGGGGTGTCGCGACGGCTCGACGCCGAGGCTGCCTAACGTGCGGCGGGAGAAGAAGGTGTACGTGAAGAGCCCGAGCAGCATCCCGACGCCGGCGGCGCCGAAGCCCCAGTGCCAGCCGACGTTTTCGCCGAGGATGCCGGTCACGAGCTGCCCGAAGAAGGCGCCGGTGTTGATCCCCATGTAGAACACCGAGAACCCCGCGTCGCGCCGTGCCCCGCCTTCGGGGTAGAGGTCCCCGACGATCGCGGAGATGTTCGGCTTGAGAAGCCCCGTGCCGAGCACGATGAGCACCAGCCCGATGAAGAAGGGGGTGCGGCCGTGCGCGAAGGCGGAGAGCCCGATGGAGATGTGTCCCGCGGAGATCAGCACCGCGCCCCAGAAGATCGCCCGCCGCAGCCCGAGCAGCCGGTCGGCGATCCACCCGCCGGGGAGCGACGCGAGGTACACGCTCGACGCGTAGATCCCGACGATCGCCGACGCCTCGTTCCGCTCGAAGCCGAAGCCGCCCTGCGCGAGAGCGGCCGTCATGAAGAGGATGAGGAGCGGGCGCAGCCCGTAGAAGGAGAACCGCTCCCACATCTCGGTCGTGAAGAGCACCGCCAACCCGCGCGGGTGCCCGAAGAAGGCGCGGTCCTCGGAGGCCCGTGGGGGCTGGTCGAGCGTCGTCGTCGCGACGTTCGTGCTTTGCTGTGGAGGTGCGGTCACGGCGGTCGAAGCAGCAGGGTTGTCGGTGTGCCGGGCGCTCAGCGCGCCTCGACGACGGGAAGATATCGGCGTGGCGAGTGCGTCGCGCCCGCGGCGCGCTGCGTCGCCTCGTCCACCACGGTCGGTGGCTGCTTGATACACGCCACGAGGTGCGGCGCTCCCACGCTCTTGCCGGATCCGGACAATTCGCCCTTCGGCTCGAGCGGGGGGACGATGCGGGTGCACGCCGCGTCCTTCGCCGGATGATGGCAGCGCGGATGGAAGACGCACCCCGGAGGGGGCGCCGCTGGCGACGGGACGTCGCCCGCGAGGACGATGCGCTGGCGCTTCGCGTCCGGATCGGGGACGGGCACCGCCGAGAGGAGCGCCTGCGTGTACGGCATCAGCGGCTCCTCGTACAGCGCCTCACCCGGCGCGCTCTCGACGATGTGGCCGAGGTACATCACCGCGACGCGATCGGCAACGTGCTACACGACGGAGAGGTCGTGCGCGATGAACAGATAGGCGAGCCCGCGGTCGCGCTGCAGGTCCTGCAGCAGGTTCACCACCTGCGCCTGCACGGAGACGTCGAGCGCGGAGACCGGCTCGTCGCAGACGATGAAGCGCGGCTCGACGGCGAGGGCGCGCGCGATCCCGACGCGCTGCCGCTGCCCGCCCGAGAGCTCGTGCGGGTAGCGCGACGCCTGGTCCGGCCGCAGCCCCACCTCCTCGAGGAGGCGGCGCACGCGCGCGTCCGCCTCCGCGCCCTCCGCCAGCTCGTGGATGATCAGCCCCTCGCGCACCGTCGCGCCGACGGTCATGCGCGGGTTGAGCGAGCTGAATGGATCCTGGAAGACGATCTGCATCTGGCGGCGCAGCTTCCGCAGCGGCTCGGCGCCAAGCGCGCGCACGTCCACGCCGTCGAAGAGGATCGTTCCCGCGGTCGCCTCGACGAGCCGCAGCACCGCGCGGCCGGTCGTCGTCTTTCCGCAGCCGCTCTCGCCGACGAGGGCGAGCGTCTCGCCGGGAAAGACGTCGAAGGACACGCCGTCCACCGCGCGGACGACGCCCTTCGCGCGTCCGAACACTCCCTTCCTGATCGGGAAGTGCACCGCGAGATCGCGCACCGAGACGAGCGGCTTCACTCCGGCCGCCGGCTGCGTCACGCGCCCGCTCCCGCGCCGACGACGGCGGCGATCGGGGGATGCGGATGCGCGCGCCGCTCCGGCTCGATCGCGAGATGGCAGCGCGACACGTGACCCTCGCCGATCTGGTAGAGCGGTGGATGCTCGCGCTCGCACAGCTCCCAGGAGTACGGGCAGCGCTCGCGGAAGCGGCAGCCATGCGGCCAGTCCGTCGGCGGCGGCACCGCGCCGGGAATCGTCGCCAGCCGCTCCGCCTTTCCTCCGACGCGCGGCATCGCGAGCATCAGCCCTTCCGTGTACGGGTGATGCGCCGCCGCGAACAGCTCGCGCACTCCCGCCTCCTCGACCACCTCGCCGGCGTACATCACGATCACGCGCGAGGCGGTCTCCGCGACGACGCCGAGGTCGTGCGTGATGAGCAGGATCGACATCCCCATCCGCCGCTGCACCTCGGCGAGGAGCTCGAGGATCTGCGCCTGGATGGTGACGTCGAGCGCGGTGGTCGGCTCGTCGGCGATGAGCAGCGCGGGGCTCATCACGAGCGCCATCGCGATCACGACGCGCTGGCGCATCCCGCCCGAGAGCTGATGCGGATACTCGTTCGCGCGCTGCTCGGGATCTGCGATCCCGACGAGGCGCAGCATCTCGACCGCCTTCGCGTGCGCCTCGGCGCGCGAGGCGCCCGCGTGCACTCGCGCGACCTCGGCGATCTGGTCGGCGACCGTCATCACCGGGTTCAGCGCCGAGAGGGGCTCCTGCCAGATCATCGCGACGCGGTTGCCCCGCACCTCGCGCATCTCGCGCTCACCGAGCGAGAGCAGGTCGCGTCCCTCGAGGAGGATCCGGCCTCCCTTCTCGATCCGGCCCGCGCCGTCCACGAGCCGGAGGATCGAGAGCGCGGTCACCGACTTCCCGCAGCCGCTCTCCCCGACGAGCCCGACGGTCTCGCCGCGCCCGACGGCGAACGACACCCCGTCCACGGCGCGCGCCGGCCCGGCGTCGGTGGCGAACGTGGTATGGAGGTCGATTACGTCGAGGAGGGGATCGGAGGCCATGCGTGAAGCGAAGCTATGCGTGGGGCGAGCGCGGGTCCAGCGCGTCGCGCAGCGCGTCGCCGAGGAGGTTGAAGGCGACGACGGTGACGAGGATCGCGAGGCCGGGGAAGAGCGCGATCCACCAGCCGCTCGCGATCGCCTCCGCGCCGTCCTGGATGATGTTGCCCCAGCTCGCGTTCGGTGGGCGGACGCCGATGCCGAGATAGCTGAGCGACGCCTCGAGCACGATGACGTTGCCGATGCCGAGCGTCGCCGCGACGATCACCGGTGTGAGCGCGTTCGGGAGGACGTGGCGCCAGAGGACGCGCGCGTGCGAGGCGCCGAGCGCGCGCGCCGCGAAGGCGAACTCGCCGCGCGAGAGGGCGCGCACTCGCTCCCGCACGAGGCGGCTCGTCCCGAACCAGCCGGTGAGCCCGAGCATGAGCACCAGCGTCGGGAGCCCGACGCTCCCCCAGAGCGCGAGGGCGAGGATGAGCAGGAGGACGCGCGGGATGGCGAGGAGCGCGTCGATCAGGCGCATCATGATCGTCTCGGTCGCGCCTCCCGCGTAGCCGGCGATCGCGCCGTACGCGGTGCCGATCGTCATCGACAGCGCGATCGAGAGCACCGCCACGCCGAGGGACACGCGCGCGCCGTAGATCACCCGCGACAGCACGTCACGGCTGAAGACGTCGGTGCCGAAGGGGTGCGCCGCCGAGGGAGGCAGCGTCGCCATGCCGACGATGTCCGGCTGCGCGTTAGGCGAGTAGGGTGCGATGGCCGGCGCGAGGAGCGCGGCGAGCGCGAACACCACGATGACGCCGGCGGCGCCGAGCGCGACGCGGTCGCGTCGGAGTGCACGCAGCGCGGTCCGCCAGGGGCCGACGCTCATGCGTCGCGGAGCCGCGGGTCGGCGAGCGCGCCGAGCAGGTCGGCGATCAGGCTGCCGGCGACCGTCATCACCGCGCCGACGAGCGCGATCGCGGTGACGAGCGGATAGTCGCGTTGCGCGATCGCCGTCGTCGCGAGCGAGCCCATCCCCGGCCAGGCGAACACCGTCTCGACGATGACCGCGCCGCCGAGGAGCGCGGGAAACATCAGGCCGAGCAGGGTGATCGTCGTCCCCAGGGAGTTGCGCAGCGCGTGACGAACGAGGATCGTCCGCGGCGCGAGCCCCTTCGCGCGCGCGGTCCGCGTGAAGTCGGCCCGCGCGACGTCGAGCAGCGCGGCGCGCTGGTGCCGGGCGACCGCCGCGGCGAGCAGCAGAGTGAGCGTCAGCGCCGGGAGCGCGAGATGACGCACACGGTCGGCGAAGCGTCCCCACGCGCCCATGTACTCGTGCACCACCGGGTCGACGACCCCGGACACGGGGAAGAGCGGGAGCTCGTACGCGAAGACGAGGAGCAGCATCAGCCCGAGCCAGAACTCCGGCATCGAGTAGAAGACGAGCAGCACCGCACTCGATCCGCGGTCGAGGAGCGACCCGCGGCGCGATGCCTGGAGGAGCGCGGCGGCGATTCCCAGCACGATGCTGAGGAGCAGCGCGGTTCCCATCAGCACCACGGTGTTCGGAAGCGCCGCCGCGAGCGCGCTGGCGACGGGACGGTTGCGCGAGAACGACCAGCCGAGCTCACCCCGCGCGACGCTGCCGATCCAGCGCACGTACTGCTCGGGGAGCGGGCGGTCGAGCCCGTAGCGCGCGCGCCACTCGGCGCGCACCTCCGGGCTCACCTTGCCACTCTCCAGCGCCGCGCCGAACGGATCGCCGGGCGCGAGATGGATCAGCGCGAAGACGACCGTGGCGACCACCGCCACGATGACGACCGACTGCGCGGCGCGAGCCGCGAGCAGCCGCCGCACCGGCTACTGCGCCGCGGGGCGCAGCCCGATGCGGTCGCGGTCGATCCGTTCGCTCGCCGGGATCGACCAGCGCGGGATCCCCGCCCACCACGCGTCGGGGCGCAGGTCGACGAGGCGAATGCGCCTGCTCGCGCCGGCCACGAGGTTCGGCTCGTAGAGCATGATCGCGGGCGCGTCGTTCACGAACGTCTGGTACGCCCGCTTGTAGAGCGCGCGCGCCTGGCTGACGTTGTGCGAGGCGACCGCGCTGTCGATCTGCGCGTCGAAGACGGGGCTCTCGTACGAGCCGAAGTTGCTCCCGTCGTTCGTGCGCGCGCCTTCGCTCGTCCACGTCTGACGGATGCTCGACGGGGTCGGGTCCGGATGCCAGGAGTTGATGACCGCGTCGAAGTCGCGCGAGCCGAGCTTGGCGATGAGCGCGTTGAACTCGAGCTGGTCGAGCGTGACGTCGGCGCCGACGCCCTTGAGCTGCTCCTGGATCAGCACCGCGACGCGCTGCCGCGCACGGCTGGAGCCCGGGACCATCACGGAGAAGCGCAGCGGCACGCCGTTCTTCTCGCGCACGCCGTCGCCGTTCGTGTCGCGCCAGCCGAGCGAGTCGAGCATCCGCTTCGCGTGCGCGCTGTCGTACGGGATCTGGCGAATGCTGCTGTCGGCGATGCCGAGCGAGCGCGGAGCGGGGCCGAAGGGCACCGACGCGAGCGTGTCGTAGACGTTGCGCGCGATCGCCGCGCGGTCGAGCGCCATCTCGAGCGCGACGCGCACGTTGCGGTCGCCGAGCACCGGATGCGGACGCGCATGGCGCTTCGGGTCGCGCAGGTTGAACTGGAGGAAGGCGTAGTCCACGCCGCCGTACTGCGTCACCTGGAGCTTCGGGTCCTTCTGCGCCTGCGCGAGCTGCTCGCCGCGCAGCACCTCGATGAAGTCCGCCTCGCCGGCGAGCAGCCGCGTGACCGCGGTGTTCGGGTCGGGCGCGATCGAGACCACCACCCGGTCGAGCTTCGGGCGACCACGGAAGTACGTCGTGTCGGCGACGAGCTCGACGAGCTGCGACGGCACCCAGCGCACGAAGCGGAAGGGACCGCTGCCGATCGGGTTCCGGACGTACGGGTCCGCCTTCAGGTTGGCGCGGTCGACATTCTTCAGCAGGTGCGCGGGGAGGGGGATGACGTTGTACGCCGCAGTGAAGAACTGGTCGAGCGAGCGGCGATGATACCATGCCACCGCGGTCAGCGAGTCGCGCACCGTGACCGAATCGATCTCGGCGACGTTGGGCGCCTGCGGGGACGCGACCTTCGGGTCGCGCAGCAGGTCGAAGCCCATCTTCACGTCCTCGGCGCGAACGGGCTTCCCGTCGTGCCAGTGCGCGCGCGGGTCGAGCTCGAAGGCGATCGAGAGCGAGTCGGGGGACCAGGTCCAGTGGCGCGCGAGGCGCGGCTCGAACCCTTCGTCACCCATCGCGTTCATCTTCGGACCGATCTCGGCGAGCCGCTCGAAGAGCTGGTCGGCGATCATCTTCCCCGTCGCGCTGAGGATGAGCGGCTGGACGAGGAAGTCCGGCTCGCCGGCGGTCGAGATCACGACGGTCCCTCCGACGTCGCCCGCGGCGTTCGAGGCGCGATCCCCGCCACGGCAGGCGGCGAGCGCGAGGAGCAGAGCGGCGGCGGTGACTGAGCGGGTCGTCATGGGAGAGCGGGGCAGGTGCGCTGGTGATCGCCGGCCGGCGGCCGACTCATGAAATAACGCGCGACTACCGCTCGCGTCACGGCTAGCGGCGCCACGTCCACTCGGGGTCTGCGTAGCGCCCGCACGCGTCGCGCATCGCGGCGGCGAGCGTCTCGTCGATCGTGAGCTCCTCGACCCGCGCGTCTTCGCGCGCGCGGAGGGAATCGAGGAAGGCCGCGTTCACCTCCGCCGGCTCTGGTACACGGCCGAGCGCGTCGCGCAGCGTCGCCGGCGGGGGCGGCGGCGGAGCGGGGCTGAGCAGCAGAGAGGCGACGCTCGTCTGGTCGTCGTCGATCAGGATGGAGCCGTGCTGGAGCAGCGCCTCCTCGTCCCTGTACTGCGCGCTCCCGACGAGCTTCCGTCCGCCGAGCACGAGCTCTCCCTCGGTCGGCTCCTCGAAGCATGGCGCGAGGGAGGGCGCCGGCGCGCGACCCTCCGCTCCCGCGATCCTGGCGTCCGCGCCGAGCGAGCGCACCCCCGCGATCAGGATCTCGTTGATCCGCCTGTACGCGTCGCGAAGCGTCGCGCCCAGCGAGAGGGGGGCGGTGACGCTGTAGGTGATCTCGCGGTGGTGGAGCACCGCGCGCCCTCCGGTGAGCCGCCGGACGACCCCGATCCCAGCGCGCTCGAGCGCCGCTCGGTCGTACTCCCCGTTCGCCGGCTGGTTGCGCCCGAGCGAGAGGGTCGGCGCGGCCCATCCGTAGACCCTGAAAACGGCCTCGCCGGACCCCGCGGCACGGCGCAGGAGCGCCTCATCGAGGGCCATGTTCTCGATCCCGGAGAGAGGGGGTGTGGCGAGAAAGCGCCAGTGCACGGGGGTGGCTGTCGGTGCGTACCGGTTGGTCGGGCGGCCCGCTAAACTTAAGGCCGGGAACGCGCCGAAGTCGCGCGACCCCGACGATATCGACCATCCGGCGCCGCTCCGGCGGCCCTTCTCGAGGCATCGCATGACGAAGAGCACCACCCTGTCGCTCACCGACGACGGCAGCTTCATCCCGCGCCACATCGGTCCCGGGGAGCGCGAGACCGCCGAAATGCTCGAGGCGGTGGGCTACGACTCCCTCGACGCACTGATCGACGCGACGGTCCCCGAGGGGATCCGGCTCCGCCGCCCGCTGGCGATCGGGGAGGGGAAGGGCGAGGCGGAGACGCTGGCGCACATGCGCGCCCTCGCCGCGAGGAACCAGATCTTCCGCTCGTACATCGGGATGGGGTACTACGACACCTTCGTCCCCCCGGTCATCCAGCGGAACATCCTCGAGAATCCGGGCTGGTACACGGCCTACACGCCCTATCAGGCCGAGATCGCGCAGGGGCGCCTCGAGGCGCTGCTGAACTTCCAGACGATGGTCATCGACCTCACCGGACTCGAGATCGCCAACGCCTCGCTGCTCGACGAGGGGACCGCGGCGGCCGAGGCGATGCACCTGGCCTACGCGGCGCGCGGCAAAGAAGGGAAGGAGCTCTTCTTCGTCGCCGAGGACTGCCACCCGCAGACCATCGACGTGGTGAAGACACGCGCCGCGGCGCGCGGCGTCCGGGTCGTCGTCGGGAACCCGCGCACCTACAAGTTCGGCCCCGAGCTCTTCGGCGCGCTGGTGCAGTACCCCGCGACCGACGGGGCCGTCTACGACTACCGCGCGGTAGCCGAGCAGGTGCACGCGCAGAACGCGCTCTTCATCGCCGCGGCCGATCTCCTCGCGCTCACGCTGCTCACCCCGCCGGCCGAGTGGGGCGCCGACGTCGCCGTCGGGACGACGCAGCGCTTCGGCGTACCGATGGGCTACGGCGGCCCGCACGCCGCCTACTTCGCGACGAGGGACGAGTTCAAGCGCATCATCCCGGGCCGCATCATCGGCGTCTCGCGCGACGCGCGCGGGAAGCCCGCGCTCCGCATGGCGCTGCAGACGCGCGAGCAGCACATCCGCCGCGAGAAGGCGACGAGCAACGTCTGCACCGCGCAGGTGCTCCTCGCGGTGATGTCGAGCATGTACGCCGTCTGGCACGGCCCGCAGGGGCTGACGCGGATCGCGCGCCGCGTGCACCGTCTGGCGACGCTTCTCGCCGAGGGGCTGAGGAAGTGCGGCTTCCACGTCGGCACCGAGCCCTTCTTCGACACGGTGCGCGTCGACACAGGCAAGCTCGGCTCGAAGGAGATCGTGAAGCGGGCGCGCGAGAAGAAGATCAACCTCCGCGTGATCGACGACGCGGTGGTCGGCATCTCGCTCGACGAGACCACGCGGCTGGCCGACGTCGAGGACCTGCTGATGATCTTCGGCGGCGCGGGCGCGAAGGGCGTCGTCGAGCAGCTCGGCGAGGTGGACGATTCGTTCGCCGCCCCGCTCGCCCGGACGACGGCCTTCCTCACGCATCCCGTCTTCTCCGCGCACCACTCGGAGACGGAGATGCTGCGCTACATCCGCTCCCTCGAGGCGAAGGATCTCTCGCTCACGCACTCGATGATCCCGCTCGGGAGCTGCACGATGAAGCTCAACGCCACCGCGGAGATGTTCCCGGTGACGTGGCCCGAGTTCGCGAAGCTGCATCCCTTCGCGCCGCGCGAGCAGGCGGCGGGCTACACCGCGATGTTCGAGGAGCTCGAGCGCGACCTCGCCGAGATCACCGGCTTCGCCGGCGTCTCGCTGCAGCCCAACGCGGGCTCGCAGGGCGAGTACGCCGGGCTGCTCGTCATCCAGCGCTACCACCAGGCGCGCGGCGAGACGCATCGCGACGTCTGCCTCATCCCGCAGTCGGCGCACGGCACCAACCCGGCGAGCGCGGTGATGGCCGGCATGCGCGTCGTCGTCGTGAAGACTGGCGCGAGCGGCGACATCGACTTCGACGACCTGCGCGCCAAGGCGGACGAGCACGCCCAGGATCTCGCCGCGCTGATGGTGACGTATCCGTCCACGCACGGGGTGTTCGAGGAGGGGATCCGCGAGATCTGCGAGATCGTCCACTCGCACGGCGGACAGGTCTACCTCGACGGCGCGAACATGAACGCGATGGTCGGCGTCGCGCGCCCGGGTGACATCGGCGCCGACGTCTGCCACCTCAACCTCCACAAGACCTTCTGCATCCCGCACGGCGGCGGCGGGCCGGGAATGGGTCCGATCGGCGTCGCGAAGCATCTCGTCCCGTTCCTCCCGGGACATCCCGTCGTCCCGATCGGCACGCCGACGGCGAGCGGCGCGGTGAGCGCGGCGCCCTTCGGCAGCGCGAGCATCCTCCCGATCTCCTACGTCTACATCAGGATGATGGGCGGCGAAGGGCTCACGAAGGCGACGAAGATGGCGATCCTCAACGCGAACTACATCGCGAAGCGACTCGACCCGCACTACCCCGTGCTCTACAAGGGGAAGAACGGCACCGTCGCGCACGAGTGCATCGTCGACCCCCGCGGGCTCAAGGCGTCCACCGGCGTCGAGGTCGAGGACATCGCGAAGCGGCTGATGGACTACGGCTTCCACGCGCCGACGGTCAGCTTCCCGGTCGCCGGCACGCTCATGATCGAGCCGACGGAGAGCGAGCCGAAGTCGGAGCTCGACCGCTTCTGCGACGCGATGATCTCCATCCGCGAGGAGATCGCCGACATCGCCGGCGGAGTGCTCGACCGGAACGACAACCCGCTCAAGAACTCGCCGCACACCCTCGATCAGGTCGTGAGCGACGGCTGGACGCGCGGCTACTCGCGCGAGCGCGCGGCATTCCCGCTCCCCTTCGTGCGCGAGCACAAGTTCTGGCCGGCGGTGGCGCGCGTGGAGAGCGCGTACGGCGATCGCAATCTCGTCTGCTCCTGCCTCCCCACCGACGCGTACGCCGAGGCGGTGACGGCGGGATGATCGCGCGGCGCGGCGACTCGCTGTTCGTCGCCGCGCTCGCGGCGTTCGCGCTCGCCGGGTGCGAGAGCCAGAAGCCCGAGGACGCGTGGTGGACGAAGGTGAAGCCGACGAACTACGCGTCGGACAGCACCGCCGTCGTCCGGCTCGCGACGCACGCGCTCGGCGATTCGCTGCCGATGCGCGTGGAGAGCATCTCGAAGGCGGAGCACGGCTGGCTGGTGCGCCTGCTCCCGATGCGCGGTGGTCTTCCCGGGGGTGGGAGCGTCTGGGTCGAGCTCAGCGACTCGTCCGCGACCGTGGTGAAGCGGTACTAGGAGGGCTTCAACACGGCGAGGAGAGAGGAGAGAGGATCCGATAGAGAGAGGAGGGAGGAGAGAGCCGGCCAAAGCGCTCTCTCCTCCCTCCTCTCTTCGTCGGAGTCTCTCTCCTCTCTCCTCGCCCTAGACAGCCTCTACTGACCAATATGCTTCCTGTACTCCTCCGGTCCGAGCAGCGAGTCGCGCTCGTCGGCGCCGCGGAGACGGAGCTTGATCATCCAGCCGTCGCCGTAGGGATCGCTGTTCACGAGCGCCGGCTCCTTGTCGAGGCGGTCGTTCACCGCGACGACTTCGCCGGCGAGCGGGCAGAACAGCTCCGAGACCGCCTTCACTGCTTCGACGGTGCCGAAGACATCGTGCGCGCCGAAGCTCGCGCCGACCTTCGGCAGCTCGACGTAGACGACGTCCCCGAGCTCGCCCTGCGCGTAGTCCGTGATCCCGATCGCGACGACGTCCGCGTCGCCGGTGTCCTTCACGTACTCGTGGTCCTCGGTGTACAGCAGATCGCTCGGAATGTCGGCCACGACGCGCCTCGTCAGAAGGGTGAGAACGGCGCGAAGTCTACCCGCGTGGAGGCGCGAGTGTCAAGGAATCGCGGTCGTCGATTCGCGTCGCCGCTTCGGCGGCGAGCGCGCGCCACACCTCGTCGACGCGATGCTCGAGAGATTCGCGCGTGCCGTCGTTGTCGATCACGAAGTCGGCGCGCGCGCGCTTGAGGTCAGCGGGCATCTGCTGCGCGATCATCTGCATCGCTTCGGTCTCGCGCAGTCCGCGATCGCGCACGAGCCGCTCGAGCCGCACCGGGCGCTGCGCGTCCACCAGCACGATCCGGTCGAACCCGTCCGCGAGGTTCGCCTCGAAGAGCAGCGGGATGTCGCAGACGACGACGCGGTCGCCGCGTGCCCGCGCCTCGGCGACGAGCTCGTCGCGCATCCGAGCCACTTCGGGATGAACGATCGCATTCAGCTCGTGCAGCTCCTCGGGCTGGCCGAAGACGCGGCGCCGGAGCGCGGCGCGGTCGAGCACTCCATCGGGGGCGAGCACGCCGCTTCCCCAGCGGCGGACGATCGCGTCGTAGCCCCGTGTGCCCACGCGCACGGCCCGGCGCGCGAGCACGTCCGCGTCGATCAGCGTCGCTCCTCTCGCGACGAGAAGCTTGGCGACCGTCGACTTTCCCGAGGCGATGTTACCGGTGAGCGCGACGAGCAGCATGATGGCAGAGCCCTGGCGTGGCGGCATCGCCGCATCCGGACGTCCCCATCCGGACGTCCCATGGATGGGGTCGAACGAGCGCAATACTAGGACGCGCGAGCGCGTGCTGTCAACGCGAGCGATCACCAGCGCACACATCTTCGGTGCCAGCCGGGTCGAGAATCCAGAAGCGCCCGCCGCCACGCCGCGCGTGATTGTTGCGTGCCGACGGTTCTGCGATCATTCCGCCAACCGCCACTGGAGCATCACATGCGCGATCCTCGCTCCCTCGGCTTCAACAAGCTCGCCGCTCTCGGCGCGCTCGCCGTCTGCGGCGGGCTCTTCCTGATTCTCGTGGCGCTGTTCGTCGTCCTGCACCCATACCCGCGTGGCGGGATGGACGGGACGCACTACGCGCTGACGCTGATGGCGTTCACCGGCCTGCTCGGCGCGATCATCGCCGTCCACCTCGCGTTCGCGCACCAGCTGTGGTACGCGCGCCCGGAGGCGTCAACACGGCGATGAGAGACGAGAGAGGCTCCGATGGAGCGATGAGAGATAAGAGGAGGGTAGTCTCTCCTCTGTCCTCTCTTTATCGGAGCCTCTCTCTTCTCTCCTCGCAGTGACGAACTCAGAGCAGGCGCCCTTGATCTTCGTCCGCCCGCGGGCACGAATGACAGTGCCGGCAGCGCGCCTGGTACGAGTCGCTCGCGCCGACCATGATGGTCGGCGAGTCGTAGCGCGCGGGCTTTCCCTCGATCAGCCGCTGGTTGCGGCTCGCCGGGCCGCCGCAGATCACGCAGATCGCGTGGAGCTTGTCCACGACCTCCGCGACCGCCATGAGCTGCGGCATCGGTCCGAATGGCTCGCCACGAAAGTCGGTGTCGGTGCCCGCGAGGATCACGCGCCGTCCACGTGACGCGAGCGAGGTTGCCAGCGCGACTATCCCCGGGTCGAGGAACTGCGCCTCGTCGATCGCGATGACGTGCGCGGTCGGATCGATCCGGCCCGCGATGGTCGCCGAGCTGTCGATCGGGATCGCCTCGACGGTGCGCCCGTCGTGGCTCGACACCGAGTACAGACCCGCGTAGCGCTCGTCGAGGTGCGACTTGAACACCTGCACCCGCTTGCGCGCGATGATCGCCCGCCGCACGCGGCGGATCAGCTCCTCGCTCTTCCCGCTGAACATCACGCCGCAGATGACTTCGATCCATCCGCCGGCGCTCGTGAAGTACGTGTCGCTCACCGCTCCCCACGCTCCTCGCGCGGGCGGCGCGGGCGCATCGTCCGGTCACCACGATCGCCACGCTCGCCACGATCGCCACGATCGCTGCGCTCGCCGCGCGCGCCCCGGAACCCGCCCGAGCGCTCGCCACGATCGCCGCGCTCGCCGCGCGGAGGACGATCGCCACGTGGCGGCCGATCGCCGCGCGGAGCGCGCTCGCGCCCTCCGCCGAAGCCGCGCGCGCCCCCCTCGTCGCGAGGCGGGCGCTCGCGCTCCAGGCGCGCCACGACTCGCCGTCCCTTGATCGACGCGCCCGTCATCTTCTCCGCGACCGCCGCCGCGTCCGCGCCCACGATCTCGACGAGCGAGTGGGTGTCGTGCACCTCGACCTTGCCGACGTTCTGCCCGGTGATCCCGGCCGTTCCCGCGATCGCGCCGACGAGATCGCCGGGGCGCACGCCGTCGCGCTCGCCGACCGTCATGAAGATCCGCGTGCCGCCGCTCGGCCCGGGACCGCCGCGTCCCCCCGACATCACCACGTCCGCACCGGCCGCGGGGCCCGACGCGCGGGCCGCACGCTCCTGCTCGAGCAGCCGCAGCGCCGCCGCCGCGATCTCGATGCCGTCGTAGGACTCGAGCAGCGGCTCGAGGGCGAGCAGCTCGCGCGCCGCGATCCCCGTCTCGAGGGTCGCGCGCAGCTCGCCGCGCACCCCCTCCTCGCGCCGCCGCGCCTGTCCGCCGGGGCCAGCGAGCGTGAGCGGGGAGACGCGGCCGCCCGCCGCCAGCGTCCGCACGAGCTGGATCTGCCGCGGCTGCGCGAGCACGACGATCTGCGGCGCCGTGCTCCCCTCGCCGACCGCTGCACGCAGCTCGGCACCGCCGGCGGGAACGTCGTACAGCACGACGAGTCCCGCCGCCCCCGACTCGCCGTCGCGCACGACGCGCACCGACGCGTCCTCGCCGCGATAGCCGAGCGCCGCGATCGCGCGGTTCGCCTCGGCTTCGGACTCGGGAGTGCGCGTCCAGATCACCGCGCTCGCCGGATCCAGCTCGTCGAAGAGCCGCCGCAGGACCACGGCGCGATTCGTCGGCGAGACCGTGACGTACTGCAGCGCGAGGGGCGCTCCCTCGCCCTCGGCAACCGGCTCGGCGGTGCGGAGCCCGCGGCGGGCGTAGCGCTCCGCGATCTCGCGCGCCTCGGGACCGAGGCGGCTCGCGACGAGAATGCGCCCCGCTTCCTTCGGCACCTCGGCCATCACCGTCTCGAGCGCCTCGCTCGCGCCGCCGTCGGTGACCTCGTCCACCCAGGCGAGGACGATCGTGCGCAGCGCGTCGAGCTTGAGCGCGGACGCGCGGATCAGCGCGACGATCTCCTCCACCGACCCGACGACGATCTGCGGCTTCCACTCGCGGATGAGACGCGTCGCGCGGCGCGCGCTCGTCGCCGGGACGACGCGGAAGCCGCGCGAGAGCGCGAGCTCGCTGGCGACGGCCGCGATCATCGCCGCGCCGTCCGCGTCGGCGGCGGCGACGAGGAGCTGGACTTCGCTGCTCGCGGCCTCGATCCGCTCGAGGGCACCGGCGAGGAACTGCCCCACGGCGCCACGGTCGTGCGGGAGGAGCAGCACCGAGTGCTGGCTGCGGCTGGTCGTCGTGCTGTCCTTCGCGTCCTGTTCCACGATGTGTCCTGGCGTTGTGGCGTTCCCGACTCCGTGCTACCGTACTTCGCGAAGCTGGAAGATAGCCCCCCGGGCGGGCGCACTCCACCGTCCGCGCTCGCTCCTTCGATGACGCGCGCGGATCCCCGGTGACGTGGAGCGCGTCCGGACCGCTTCACTTCGGCGCATCTCGAGCGGAGAACGACGATGAGCCTCACCGTACAGGTCGAGCCCGCGCGCGGCACACCCGCCCGCGTCGCCTATCGCTGGGACACCGACACCGACATCCTCAGCGCGCAGCTCGAGGATCGCGCGCCCGACGGGCCGTCGGCGACGGTGGAGCTGCAGGGGCACGACGGCTCGTGGGTCATTCTCGACGTGCGCGGCGGGCGTATCCGTGGGGTCGAGGTCGCCGTGTGGCCCGACGTCCGCAAGCGTCCCGCCCTCACGCCCCCGGCCGCGGAGCCGGGGGACGTCGTGCTCCCGCCGCGCCACGCCGGCGGCGCCTCGGCGATCGACAGCCCGCTGAGCGCGGAGGTGGACGAGCCGGAGCGCATCTTCCACTTCCGGCTCGGCAGCTCGGCGGAATCGCGCGCGGTCGAGATCGCGTCGGGGCTGCTCGTCGACGTCGAGCCGACGGGCGCGGTCGCCGGCATCTGGCTCCTCAACGTTCCCCCATTCCCACTCGATCAGTGATCACGACCATCGTACTCGTCAGCGTCGAGCCACGGCTCATCCCGCAGGCCGCCATGAAGCTCGCCGGCTGCGAGGGTGTCGCGGAGGTCTATTCCGTCTCCGGCGAGTGGGACCTCGTCGTGATCGTCCGCGTCCCCGAGTACGAGCAGATCGCGCGCGTGGTGACGGAGGTCTTCCCGACGATCCCCGGCCTGCTGCGGACGACGACCCTCACCGCCTTCCGCGCCTACTCGAAGAAGGACCTCGAGCAGGCCTGGGACCTTGGCCTCGAGTAGGCCACAACACGGCGACAGGTGAGGTGTGAGGAGCTGTGTCGCGTAACTCGTGACACACTTCGACGGCCGTCAACGCCGGTCACGAGTCACTGCACACTCGTCCTCACACCTCACCGCCCGCACGGTCGTTTCACTTGTCACTGATCACGACTCGCCGTCCGGGAGGCAGGACTCCATCGTCCCACACTCGCGTCGTCGCCACCGCGATGCCGCCGGCGGCGACCTCGATCCTGCCTAACGCGAGGCGGCGTGTCGGGGCGCCGGGAGAGGGCGCGTAGTCGATCGAGAGGTCGTGCGCGCCGGCGGGGAGCGTCACCCGCACCAGCGAGAGCTCGCCCGGGAGGAGCCGCCATTGCCGGGTGTCGGCGCGCTCCGTGAGGACGTTCAGCGCGTCCGCCGCCCAGCGCGTGACCGTCCCCGCGAGCTCTCCCTTCCTGTCCTCCATCCTGTCGGCGGCGGTCTTCGCCAGCGCCAGCTTCATCCCGGCTCGCAGCACGCCGCGCGTGAACGACGCGGCGCGCGAGCGGCGAAAGTCCGCCGCGACCGCGTCGCAGAGATCCGCGCTCATCGCGATCGGCCGCGGCGCCGCCGAGTCCACCACGAGCGATGCGCGCCAGGCCGGATGGTACGGGCGCTGGAGGCTCGTCCAGGCGACGGGAAGCAGATAGGCGATCTCGCGCGAGTCGTCGTTCATGCGGAGCTCGCGGTCGTCGTGCTCGTCGTGCCAGATGAAACGATCGCGGTCGCTCGCGATCCAGAGCATCGCCCGCGCGCTGATCGCGGCGGCCGCGGCGAGCGTCTCCTCGGGCTTGCCGCCGAACTTGTCGAACTCGTCCTGGGTCACGGGGACGAGCACCAGCCGCGGCACCAGGTGCGCGACGTATCCGTGCTCGACGACGACGATCACGTCGCCCGTCGCGGGCTCGGCGGCCGGCCGCGTCGCGCGCGGGCGCCGTCCCTTCTTCGGCTCGGGGGGGAAGGGAAGCGCCGAGTCGCCGACGAGCGATCTCGCGACACGGTAGGACACCGCCGCGTCGTTCTTCTCGCCCGCCGCCTCGAATGCCGCGCCGGCGAGATAGTTCAACAGCGCTCGCGTTCGCGCGTCGACGCTGTCCTTCCGCGAGTCGAAGCTCTCGAGGAGCGCGCTCACCCGCCGCGCCTCCACCGCGGCGCCCTCGGCGTCCCCGCGTCGCAGGAAGTCGAGCATGCCGTAGTAGTTCATCATCAGCCGCTCGGTGCGCGACGGCTCGTACGGGAGCACGGCGTCGTTCGTCACCGCCGCCAGGAGATTCTTCGACGCGCTCTTCGTGTACCGGTCGTCGGCGAGCACCGCCGCGCGGTCGAGCGTCACCCCGCTCGTGTCGAAGCGGCCGGCGTAGTACAGCGCCGATGCCCGGTACAGCGACGCGAGCAGCTCGTCGCGCGGCGCGAAGCGTCCCTTCGCCGACACGAGGCCCAGCGCGTCCTCGAAGCGCCCGCCGGCGAACGACTGGCGCAGCGCGTAGTCGTCCTGGGTCAGACCCGCGCGCAGCACCTCCGGCGGGAGCGGTGGCCCCGAGTGATGATGGAGACACCCGGTCGCCACCAGCGCGCCGACGAGCGCGGCCGCGACACCTCGCATCGCCCGCTAGTGCTTCTCGAGGACGATGATCCGCTCCTTCGCGTGCGCGATCGCCTCCGCCTGCTTCGCGTACGCATCGCCGACCGCCTGGATGCGCTCGAGCTCCATCTGGTGCAGGAAGCGCTGGTAGCGCACGATCGCCTCGATCGGCCGGAGCTGCTTGTCGAGCACCGTCGCGATCCGGTACTCGAGCGTCGGATCGTTAGGCAGGAGGATGCTCGCGCGGTCGTAGCGGGCGAGCGCCGCGTCGAGGTCGCCGGCGGCGACGAGCATGTCCCCCTCGCGCACGAGCGCCTGCGCCGTCGCCCGCGCCTGCGCGTCGGCCGTCGCGTCGGCGGCGCGGGCGACGGTGCGGACACCGGTCGGCTCGGCGTAGGCGATCGCCGCGACCTCGCCCTTCTGCACCTGCACGAGCGCGACCGGGGCGACCATGTCGCGCGGCGTCTGTTCCATCCGCGCCGAGGTGTAGATCGCCGCGTCGCCGGCGCGCCGGATCGACCACGCGGCCGGCGTCGTCCGCGTCGCGGCCATGAGCTGCGTCTCGCTCATGCCGAGCGTCACCTCGCCGCGCGTCACCGCGGAGCAGACGTCGGGCGCGCAGCCCATCATCGCCGCCGCCATGATCGAGTCTCGCGCGTACAGCTCGCGCGCCTGCGCCGGGGCCGTGCGGTCACGCGCCGCGGCGACGGTGGAGTCGGCGCTCGGCGCGCGATCCCCCGTGCGGAGGATCGTCACAGGCTGCGGATCGAGGTGCTGCTGCGTGCACGCGACCGCGGCCAGCGCGAGCAGCGCGGCGGCGCGGGTCATCATCGGGGAGCTCATCGTCATGCCTCGCGGGTCACAGTCCGAGACGCTTGCGGAGGATGTACTTCTTGATCTTGTGCTGCCCCATCCAGACCTTCGCATTCGACTCGAGGTCGACGAGCTGCGCGTCCACCTGGTAGAACACGACCTTCTCCTTCCCCTCGGAGTCCTCGATCGCCTGGATCTCGCCCTGCAGCATGTAGTTGGCGCCGTGCTCGTTCGCCATGCGCGTGCGCGTCGAGGCGCTCGCGTTCTGCTGCTGGTCGGCGCGCTCGGCGCGGACGTCGCCCCGCTCGGCGGCGCCGGCGACGACCTGCACCGCGCCGGAGGTGGTGAAGGCGCGCTCGAGATCGTTCACGAAGGTGCCGACGGGGATGTGCTCGTACGTCTTGTTCGTGAAATCACCGACGATGACGGTCGGCGCCGTCCCGCCGTGCGCGTCGCTGTAGCGGCGGACCCACCCGCCGTCCAGGCTCTGCCTGATCAGCTCGTTGGCCACGAGCCGGGAGTCGGTGTCGTTCCACCGGCCGGAGAGGTCGGTGACCGTCGCGGGGTCGATGCGGTTGACCTGCTTCGGGGAGCAGGCCGCGCCTAACGCGACGAGCGCGACGAGGGCCATGTGCCCCGCCGCGCCGAGAACTGTGGATTGCGCCATCGAAGACTGCTCCGCTGTGAGGTGTTCGATCGCGTGCCGCGACGACCCGTCCCAGTCGGAGTCAGTCGAGGCACCAGTTGGACCGGCCGCGATACAGCTCGCTCCACGCGCCGTTCTTGTACTGCAGGAACGCCAAAAAGGTGTCACCGCCGAACCGCCACCCCTCGATCGCCAGCTCCGTCGTGCCGTCCCCCGCGACGTCGAGGTGGTCCACGAAGCGCTGGAAATCGCCCGTCGCCGCGTCACCGTCCACGACGTGGGTGTAGCCGGGCTTGTAGTCGCTTCCCACCGCGTCCGCCACGACGAAGACGTGCACGGTGCGCTCGTGCGCGGAGCTCTGCTCGTCCGCGTGCGGGTCGAGCAGCGAGGCCACGATCGTCGGCGACGAGGAGACTCCCGTCGCCACCGCGGTCGCATGCAGCTCCAACCCGGTGAGCGCCGCTTCCGAAACCCCCGCGCTGCGCGCGACGCGCGTCGCGACCTCCCGCCCGATGCGATCAACCTCGCTCTGCGCCATGTGCGTCACACCCGCGTCGTGGAGCGGACGCGTGCTGGCGAAGAGCGCGACAGTGTAGCCCGGCCGCGCCTGCGCGGCGAGCGTCATCGCCGCCTGGGGAATCATGAGGGTGCAGTTGGGCAGTGTATAGAGGGGATCCTTCCCATCCGTCCACATCCCCTGCCGCACCGTCGCGTGCCCGACCGCGCGCCCGTCGTCATAGACGGTGTACTGCGCACCCGCTTTCCCGTAGAGCGCGTCGAACTGCTTCCACCCGCTCGCCCCCAGCTCGATCTGCTCGATCGTGCCGTTGCGCAGCACGCCGATCGGGATCATGCGCGGATCGTCCCGCTCCCCGTAGATCTGGAACAGGATATCCGGACGCGACGAGAGGTCGAGGCGCGCGGCCGACGGGGCCTGCTCCTCGGATGTCGGCTTCGCCTCGGCGGATCCGCCCGCGAGCTGGCGCGCCTTGTCGCACCCGAGCGCCAGAATTAGAGTGGTCGCGAGAAGGCGGCCTCGCCTCATGCGCTCTTCCGGTTGGGGGGACGCCCGATGCCGCCGGGATCTCCATCGCCGGCGAGCGGGCTCAACTAACGTGTCTCAGCTTCCTACGACAGCCCCCGACGCCGACTTCCGGGCCGTGACGCGCGGCGTCCGCGCCGCGCTTGGTTCTGCCGTCCACATACAAGACGCCTCCGCGACGCTCGAGCAACTCGCGCGAACGGATGAGCCCCCTCGGACCGCGCGCGTCCGTCCCCTGGAAGGAGCGCTCTTCACGGCGCGTCCGGTGCGCGGGCGCCCGGAGCCCGGCTTCGTCGCCTTCCTCGACGGCGTCCAGCAGAGTCGCGTGGTCGCCTACGTCGATGGCGCGCCGATCGTGCACGGCACCGCGGGCGCCGCGGTCCGCGAGCGCCGCGACCGCCGCATGTACACCTGGCACCATCGCGTCGAGCATCGCCTCTACGCTCCGCGGCAGCATCTTCCCGGCGAGGTCTGGGAGCGTCTCACCCCCTTCGCCCCGGTCGATTCCTCCGAGCGTGAAGGGGAGGACGCTTCGGCATCGCGGCACCCGTTCACCACGCTCGAGCGCGCGGTGCATCTGGTGCAGCGCCATCGCGAGGAGCTCGAGCAGCGGCTCGCCGAACGCTGGTGCGACCACGAGTCCCGCCCGCTCTTCGTGGACGGTGGCATCAGCGGAAGCGAGCGGGTCGCGCGCGCCCGCTGCGTCGTCGGCGTCGTGAAGAGCCACCGCACCCTCTACGCGGTCGACGAGGCGATCGGCGTCGTGCTCCGCCTCGGCCCCGCCGAGCGCACCTCGGTCTTCCTCATCGAGCCGAAGAAGCGCGCCCCGGTCGCGAGCTGGTACCTCCGTCTGCGCGACGCGAGCGGCCGCGACCCGACCTTCGGCCTCGTGCGCGTGGAGGTGGCGCGCGACCCCAACGAGGACCTCACCGCCCGCGCCGATCAGGTCTCCCGCTGGCTCCTCGCCGAAGGCACCCCCCTCGCGCTTCCGGACGCGCGCTGGGATCGAATGGCTTACGGGATTCGGGATTCCGAGGAGTTTCTCAGGGCGATCACCTGACGGCCATGGGGCAGGCGGCTAGTGTCATCACTTCCGGGTCATGAGGCACTCGGCGGAGCGGCCAGAGACGCACCGCCCGAAGGGCACGCCCGCCGAGGGGCACATCGCTCGACTGTCACGTGGCGCTCCTGACACGCGCCTCGTGCCAGCGCAGTCATGCCACTCGCCTCGTGCCGCATGGCACCAAGTCCGGTCCGGCGGTTAGAGTACCTCCAGCCTTCACCCTGAGCCGCTGATGTCCCCTGCCCTCGGACGCGTCGTCGCCACCGAGCGACGCCCGAATACCCCGCACGAGTTCCACTTCTGGACCGCGCTCGACTCTCCGGTCGGGATCGGGACCATCGTGCGCGTCGAGGGGACGCAGCCGATCGAGAATCAGCTCCCGCAGATCTACGGCATCGTGGTCGAGGGGTTCAGCTACACCGACCTGCAGTCGCCGCTGCACGACGTGCTCGGCCACGACGGCTCCCCCGACGGCGCGTCGCTCGCGCCTACCGAGCGCGCCGAGATCCGGCTCTACACCGCCGCGGTGCTCCGGCAGCTTCCGGAGGAGCCGCTGCAGCCCGTGCCGATGGGGCGCGTCTACCTCGCGACCGACGAGGACGTCGCGGTCGCGCTGCGGATGGACGGCTACCTCAAGGAAGGCGCGCGCACCGGGATCCCGATCGGCGTCTACCGTGCCGGCGGCACCGACGCGCCGATCTTTCTCGACGCGGACTTCCTCCTCGGCCCGGAGGCGGCGCACCTCAACATCACCGGCGTCTCGGGGCTCGCGACCAAGACGAGCGCAGTCGAGTGGCTGCTCCAGTCCATCTTCACGCACTTTCCTCCGCAGAAGGGATCCGTCGCCGCGGTCTGCTTCAACGTGAAGGGTCCGGACCTCTGCTTCCTCGACCAGCCCGGGAGCATCGACGAGCGCGACCGGGCGCTCTACGACAAGCTCGGCGTCCCCGCGAAGCCCTTCGAGCGGACGCAGTACTTCGCGCCGTACCACGCGAAGGGGCACGCGCTCAACACGCTCCGCTCGAACGACGCGCTCGCGTACAACGTCAGTCCCCTCACGTGGGGGCTGCACGAGGTGCTCCAGTACGCCGAGGTCCTGCTCAACAAGGACGACATCGACGCGAAGGCCGACGCGCTGATCGACTTCATCGCGCGCAACGTCGTCGGGCAGGAGTTCGCCGACCAGATCCTCTCGCGGGCGCATCGCGTGCAGTCGTTCGCGGATCTCGAGGCCTGGTTCCGCGATCTCCTCCGCGGCATGGAGGCGAAGAACGCCGAGAGCTGGCGGACGCACCACGTCGCGACCATCCGCAAGGTCCGGAACCGTCTGTCGAACATCTCGACGCGCTGCGCCGGGCTCGTCACCGACGACGGCGCGGTGAGCGACCTCCCCTTCGGCACCTTCGAGGACCGGACGGTGTACGTGATAGACGTCGCCGGACTCGAGGAGGACGCGCAGGACCTCGTCTTCGCCCGGGTCATCACCAAGCTCCGCGAAGCGCTCGAGAAGCGCGAGCTCGGCGTCAACCACGTCGTCGTCTTCGTCGATGAGCTCAACAAGTACGCGCCTAACGATGGGCAGGACACCTACGTCCGGAAGATGCTGCTCGACATCGCCGAGCGCGGCCGCTACCTCGGCCTCGTGCTCTTCGGCGCGCAGCAGTTCCGCTCGCAGGTGCATCGTCGCGTCGTCGGCAACGCCGGCAGCGCGCTCTATGGGCGCATGGATGCCGACGAGCTGGCGACGCCCGGCTACGCCGTGCTGAGTCCCGCGACGCGCACCAAGCTCGCGACGCTCGAGAAGGGACAGCTGATGGTCCGTCATCCGCACTTCACGCAGCCGGTCTTCGTCCGCTTCCCGCGGCCGGCGATCATGCGCGGGCGCGACGGCGCCGAGCGCTTTCCCCAGGCGGCGACGCCGACGCTCGACCAGGCGATCCTCCGCTCGCTCCGCGCGCTCGACTCCTCGATCACCCTCCAGTGGGTGCAGGACGCGATCGGGATCCACGAAGAGCAGGCGATCATCCGCGCGCGCAACGCCACCATCCGCGCCCGTCCCACCGACGTGAAGAGCTACTTCGTCTCGCAGCTTCCCGCGCTCGTCGCGCCGAGCGCTCCGCGTCCCCGTCCGGCGGGGATCGCGATCCGTTCCACGCCCTTCGACGATCCGTACGGGAACGGTTGATGGCGTCGCTCCAGCGCTCGCTCCAGCTCGGCCTCCTCGCCCTGGGAACCGCCGCTCCGACCATCGCCGCGCAGTCTCCGGCGACGGCGAACGGCGCGGTGCAGCTCGAGGTGCGTCCGCACGTCGGCGACACCGTCGCGGCGCGCCTCGAGCAGAGCGTCGAGATGACGGGGACGCGGCGCATCGGCGGGCGCGATTCCACGGCGCGCGTGATGTCGTCGATGGTGATGCTCGCGCGCACGGTCGTCGAGAGCGTGGCGCCCGACTACTCCGTCGTCATGATGCGCACCGATTCGGTGCAGCTCTCGAGCACCGACGATCACGCCGGCGAGATGCGCGCCGAGGCGGAGCGCGCGCTCCGCGGAACGACGTCGCGCCTTCGCCTGCTCCCCGACGGGACGGCGGAAGGGCTCGACGGATCGATGGGGGTGGACGGTGCCGCGCTGCTGGCGGTGATGCCCGGGACGCTGCCTAACGACCCGGTATCCGTCGGCGGGCGCTGGACGCGCACGATGACGATCCCGGCCATGAACGCGGCGAAGGGGGCGGGGCAGGTGAAGACGACCTTCCGCCTCGACTCGGTGACCGCGGGCGGCCGCCTCGCCTGGATCTCGATGAAGGGGACGCTGCGCCGGGACGAGAGTGCTCCCCTCGCCGGAACGGGGGAGCGCGCCGGGGCGCTCAGCGGTTCGCTCGTCGGCGGGATGACCCTCGACCGTCGGCGCGGCTGGATCGTCGCGACCTGGACCGACATGACGGTGAAGTCCACCGTCACGACTCCCGGCGCGCCTAACGCCCCGCTGCGCGTCACCGTCCACGTGATGCAGCGGATGCGCGTCGACGACCGGGAGTGACGGGCGCCCCGTCGACGGCCCCGCCCATGCATGGCGGGAGTGCGTGTAGATCGTTATATTTCAGGGAGTTACATCCCCGCGCATTACAATTCTGATCCTGGCCCTGGACGTGCACCTCGTCGATTCGCGGTGCGCTCCATGACCGGGCACATGATCTCGTGCGACTCGTCCATCTCAGCGACCTCCATCTCGGCTTCCGCCAGTATCAACGGCTGACTCCCGCTGGCATCAACCAGCGCGAGGCGGACGTCGCGAAGGCGTTTCGCAACGCGATCGACAAGACCATCGAGCTCGCGCCGCAGCTCGTCGTCGTCGCCGGCGACGTGTTCCACAACGTCCGGCCGACGAACCCGGCGGTCCTCGTCGCGTTCGGGCAGTTCTCGCGGCTGCGCACGCACCTTCCCGACGCGAAGATCGTCATCGTCGCCGGCAATCACGACACGCCGCGCACCGCGGAGACGGGATGCATCCTCCGCCTCTTCGAGGCGCTCGACATCAACGTCGTCGACGCGGCCGCGGAGCGCTTCAGCTTCCCCGAGCTCGAGCTCTCCGTGCTCGCGGTGCCCGACGTGCCCGGCGCGCGCCCGTCGCTCGTCCCCGACGCGAGCTTCCGCCACAACGTCCTGCTCCTCCACGGCGAGGTCGAGGGAGTGATCCCCGAGCAGGCGCGCGTCACCGACCGCGCCTCCGTCGCGATCACGAACGAGGAGCTCGGCGCCGCGCGCTGGTCGTACGTCGCGCTCGGCCACTATCACGTCTACCGCGAGGTCGCGCCTAACGCGTTCTACTCGGGGTCGATCGACTACACGAGCGCCAACTCCTGGGGCGAGCTCGCGGAGGAGCGCGAGGCGGGGATCGGCGGGAAGGGGATCGTCGAGCATGACCTGGCGACCGGCACGCACCGCTTCCATCGCCTGCCCACCGTGCGCCGCTGGGTGGATCTGCCGCAGCTCTCGGCGCGCGGTCTCTCCGCCGCGGAGCTCGACGCCGCCATCCGCCGCTCGGTGGAGGAGTGCGACGGCGGGATCGACGAGCAGGTCGTCCGCATCCTCGCCCGCGACGTCCCGCGCCACATCGCGCGCGACCTCGATCAGAAGGCGCTCCGCGAGTACCGGCGGCGCGCGCTGCACTTCCATCTCGACACCCGCCGCCCCGAGATCATCCGGCTGCACGGCCACGGCTCCCCCGGGCGCCGTCCGTCGCTCCGCGACGTCGTGCGCGACAAGCTGCGCGGTCGCATCATCGAGTCCGATCTCTCGCGCGAGGCCCTCGTCGATCTTGGCATCCGCTACCTCGACGAGGTCGAGCGGGCGGAGATCGCGCTGCATCCGGTGAACGAGGGCGTGACGTGAGGCTGAACTCCCTCCACCTCGTCAACTTCCGGCAGCACGCCGACACGAAGATCGAGTTCGACCTCGGGCTCACGGGGATCATCGGCCCCAACGGCTCCGGGAAGTCCACGATCCTCGAGGCGATCGCCTGGGCCCTCTACGGCCAGAGCGCGGCGCGCGGGACGCGCGAGTCGATCCGCTTCGCCCGCGCCGGCGCGCGCGCGCAGGTGCGCGTCGAGCTGGACTTCGAGCTCGGCGGCCACCGCTATCGCGTCGTGCGCGGGCTCACGAGCGCCGAGCTGTACCTCGACAACTCGGCGGCGCCGATCGCCAACTCGCTGACCGGGGTCACCGAGCTGCTGCAGCGCCGGCTCGGGATGAGCCAGCGCGAGTTCTTCAACACGTACTTCACCGGCCAGAAGGAGCTCGCCGTGATGGCGGCGATGCAGCCGGCGGAGCGCGCGAAGTTCCTCTCGCAGGTGCTCGGCTACGAGAAGCTGAAGCAGGCGCAGGACCTCGTGCGCGAGCAGCGCGGCCGCATCGTCGCCGAGGCGAACGGACTGCGCGCCGGCATGCCCGACGCCGCGACCGTCGCGCGGATGCTCGAGGAGTCCGGGGCGCGGCTCGCCGCGGCGCGGCAGCAGCTCGCCGCGGCGGAGCGGCGCACCGCCGCCGCGGACGCGCGCTTCGCCGACATCGGCCCGCGCTTCGAGCGCGCGCAGACGGAGCGCGAGCAGGCGCAGCGCGTGCGCGAGGATCTCCGCGTCGCGGAGCTCGAGGAGCAGGGGATGGCGCGCGACCTCGATCGCATCGGGCGCGAGCTCGCCGAGATCGAGGCCGCGCGCGCCGAGCTGGCGCGCGTGCAGGCCGAGGTCGCTCCCCTCGCCGAGATCCACGTCGAGCTGACCCGCCTCGAGGCGCTCGCGCGCGAGGAGGGGCGTCGCGCCGCCTTGCTCGACGCGGCGCGCGGGCTCGAGGACGAGCTGGCGCGGCTGCGCGAGCGGAAGGCCCGCCTCGACCAGGCGCCGGTGCTCGAGGAGGAGATCACGCTCGAGCTGGAGAAGAAGCGCCACGAGCTCGAGGACGCGTTAGGCAGGCTCGAGGCGGTGCGCACGGAGTGGGTCCGCGACCGGCAGGAGGCGGAGACCAAGCTGCAGGCGCTGCGCGCGCAGTACTCCGAGGCGCGCGACCAGCGCGAGCGGCTCGTCAGGGCCGGCGAGGAGGGCGCCTGCCCGACCTGCGCCCGTCCCCTCGGGGGCCACTATCGGCAGGTGCTCGAGCTGCTCGACGAGCAGATCGAGACGCTGCGCGTGGACGGCAACTACTACCGCAATCGCATCGAGCAGCTCGGCGAGATGCCGGAGCCGGTCAAGGTCGAGGACGAGCGCCGCCGCACCCTCACCCAGGAGACCGGCGCGCTCGAGCGTCGTCTCGCGAAGTGCCAGCTCGGCGTGCAGGAGCTGTCGATGGTCACGCGCGAGATCTCGGGGAAGGAGCAGCGCATCGCGGGCCTGCGCCGCGACCTCGAGGCGATCCCCGCCGGCTACGACGCGAAGCGTCACGAGTTCCTGCGCGGCGAGGTCGATCGCCTGGCGCCCCTCGACGCGAAGGCGGCGCGCCTCGACGCGCAGATCGGGCGCGAGCCGCAGCTCCGCCGCGAGCACGACGCGATCGCCCACCGCCGCACGGGCATCGCGACGACGCTCGCCACCCTCCGCGCGCGCGCGCAGGCGCTCGGCTTCTCGCAGCCGAGCTTCGAGCAGATGCGCGAGGAGTTCGACGCCGCGCTCGCCGAGCTCCGTGCCGCCGAGCTCGGGGCGATGTCGGCGCAGGGCGACGTGCAGACCGCGCAGGCGACGTTCACGATGGCCGAGCAGGCGGACGCGGAGCTGAAGCGCACTCGCGACAAGCTCGAGGAGGTGCTTCGCGCCAAGCGCCTCCACGACGAGCTCGATCGCGCGTACTCCGACATCCGCACCGATCTCAACCTCCAGCTGCGGCCGGAGATCTCGGAGCTCGCGAGCTCCTTCCTCGTCGAGCTCACCGACGCGCGCTACTCCGAGCTCGAGCTGGACGACCAGTACCGGCTCACCGTGCTCGAGGAGGGAGTGCCGAAGCCCGTCATCTCCGGCGGCGAGGAGGATCTCGCGAACCTCGTGTTCCGCCTCGCGATCTCCCAGATGATCGCCGAGCGGGCGGGGCAGGAGCTGTCGCTGCTCATCCTCGACGAGGTGTTCGGCTCGCTCGACGAGTCGCGCCGGCAGAACGTCGTGGAGCTGCTGCGCCGGCTCGGCGACCGCTTCGAGCAGGTCATCGTCATCACGCACATCGAGTCGGTGCGCGAGGGGATGGACCGCGTCATCGAGGTGGGCTACGACGAGACCAACGGCACCTCGCGCGTCGCGGTGACCGACGGCGGTGCCGCGGCGGCCGGAGGGTCGGTCATCGGACGTATCGGTGCCGACGACTTCGCGGCCGCGTTAGGTTAGTTCCATGGCCACCGCCCGCAGCTGGCGCCGCGGCGTCGACGTCAGCGGTCCGCACCCGATCCGCACCGAGGACATCCGTTCGCTGAACGAGGTGTTCAGCGACGCGTTCACCGATCGCTATCGCCGCGACGGCCTCGTCGGCGTGCGCGTCCCGATGCTCAATCCTTCCGTCTGGCGCTACGCGATCGAGGACGCGGCCGGGGGCGCGATGCTCTGGCGCGACGAGCGCGGCGACATCGCCGCCTTCAACGTCGCGCACGTGAGCGGCGCCGAAGGGTGGATGGGACCTCTCGCCGTGCGTCCCGACTCCCAGGGGATGGGGCTCGGCAAGCGCATCGTGCAGGCGGGGATCGACTTCGTGCGCTCGCGTGGCGCGCGCGTCGTCGGGCTCGAGACGATGCCGCGCACGCTCGACAACATCGGCTTCTACTCCCTGCTCGGCTTCGTGCCCGGCCGTCTCACGCTGACGCTGACCCTCGACGCGGGCGCGGCGGAGCGGACGCCGGTGCTCTACGGGCGGCTGCGCGAGAGCGAGAAGCGGCCGATGCGCGAGGCGTGCGCGGCGCTCGTGCAGGGGATGCTTCCCGGCTACGACTACAGCCGCGAGATCGAGCTCACCGATTCGCTGGCGCTCGGCGACACCGTCCTGCTGCTGCGCGGCTCGCAGGTGGCCGGGTTCGCGATCTGTCACTCGGTGCCGCTCGTCGAAGGACGCACGCGCGAGGAGCTGCGCGTGCTCAAGCTGGTCCTCGAGCGCGAGTCGGATCTCGAAGAGATGGTGCGCGCCCTCGGCGATGTCGCCCGTCGCAGCGGCACGCGCCGCGTCGCGATCCGCGTCCAGGGCGAGTACGAGTCCGTCTACCGCCGCGTCATCGCGTTAGGCGGCCGGGTCCGCTGGAGCGATCTGCGCATGTCGCTGGTGGACTTCCAGGAGCGCATGCCGCGGACCGGCGTGGTGATCTCGAACTGGGAGATCTGAACGGCGACGAGAGAGCGGGGAGTCAGTCCAACGAGAGACCTGTAAGGGGCCGATTCTTTGAACGAGAGAGGGGACGACCTGCGAACCCGCGGGTTCGTCCCTTCCTCGTTGTCCTTCAACTCGCCAGTCGCTCGTCCCGCTTCGGAGCCTCTCACGTCTCTCGTCGCAGCGTCCGACCCGGGACATCGCGCCCTGTTACGCCCCCGCCCGCTCTCGCGTCTCTACTCCGATCGCCGCGACACGGTTCGCTTCGGTCGCGCGACGATTCCCCAGAGCAGCAGGAAGATTCCGCCGGTGAGCAGACCGTGGAACCATCCCGGCGCTTCGAAGTAGAAGGTGCCCACTGCCCAGAGGACGAGCACGACGAGTGCGATCGGGATCGCTGATCCTGTCAGGAAAGTTCGCATTGACGTGATCTGATCTGGTCCGTAGGTTGCGATTGAGAAGGAACGCAGGAGCACGAGGGACGGAGAGCTCACTTTTTTGAGCCAACAAGTCCACCGAGTGGGTTCGATAATCTATACTGACGTCACGCCTCCAGTGCGGGGGAAGACGGAAGGTGTGGTGAGGACCTCATACATTCGACTGGGCTTCAAAAAACCTCTTCGTTCCCTTCCCCGTGAGCCCCGCAGCGATGCGGGGCTCGCCTTTTTGCGGTAGCTTTGGAACGGTCGCGGCGGCCAGCTCATTGGTTGCCGGTCGCCGGTCTTGGGTGTGCCGTCGCCGTTCCCGCATCCTCGTATCCCGCATCGCGGTCTCGCCGAACGCAGCGAAGGCCCCCTCGCATCGCTGTTTCCCAGGTACCCGCATCATGCCCGAAGTCACCGTCACGCGTCGCCTCACCTTCAACGCCGCCCATCGCGTGCATAACCCCGCGCTGAGCGACGCCGAGAACGATGCCCTGTTCGGGAAGTGCAACAACCCGAACTGGCACGGCCACAACTACGTCCTCGAGGTCTCCGTCACCGGCGAGGTGAGCGAGAAGACCGGATATGTGATGGACCTCGGCGCGCTGAAGCGCCTCGTCAACGAGCGTGTCGTCGACCGGATGGACCACCGCAACCTGAACGTCGAGGTCGACTTCATGCGCGGCGTCATCCCGACCACCGAGAACATCGTCGTCGCCTGCTGGCGCGTCCTCGAGCCGGCGATCAGGCCGGCGAGGCTCGCGCGGCTGCGCCTCTGGGAGACCGAGAACAACTATGTCGAATACGAAGGGAAGTAAGGAGTCCCGTCGCGCCGTCGACGCGAGCGCTCTGCGCCCCGATCATCCCGAGACCGACGGCCGCGTGCTCGTCACCGAGGCCGATCGCACCGGCTCCGCCGACGCGCTCTACGACCCGGAGTACTCGCGCATGGTCGCGAAGCAGCTCGAGCTGCTCGGCGAGGATCCGTCGCGCGAGGGGCTCCTCCGCACGCCCGTCCGCGTCGCGCGCGCGATGCGCTGGATGACGCGCGGCTACACGCTCGACGTGCAGCGCGTCGTCGGCAACGCCGTGTTCGAGTCGGAGAGCGAGAACATGATCATGGTGCGCGACATCGAGTTCTACTCGCTGTGCGAGCACCACATGATCCCCTTCTTCGGGCGCGTGCACGTCGCGTACATCCCCGACCGCAAGATCGTCGGCCTCTCCAAGCTGCCGCGGCTCGTCGAGGTCTTCGCGCGGCGGCTGCAGGTGCAGGAGCGGCTCACCGAGGAGATCGCCTGCGCGGTGGACGACGTGCTCAAGCCCAAGGGGGTCGGCGTCGTCGTCGAGGCGGCGCACCTCTGCATGATGATGCGCGGCGTCGAGAAGCAGGCCTCGAAGACGATCACCTCGGCGCTGCGCGGGATCTTCCGCTCCGACGCGCGGACGCGCGACGAGTTCCTGCGCCTCGCCCACAACGGCAGCGCCAGCGCGCTGTGAGCGGGGCGCCTTCCGCGGGCGGAAGCGCACTCGGCGGCCGCGTCGCGGTCGTCACCGGCGCCTCGCGCGGCATCGGGCTCGCCGTGGCGCGCGCCCTCGCCGGAGCGGGGGCGCGCGTCGCGATGCTCGCCCGCGGTGCCGATGCACTGCGTGACGCCGCGCGGCCGTTAGGCGCGGTCGCCGTCCCCTGCGACGTCGGGGACGAGCGCGCGGTCGCGGGCGCGCTCGAGCGCATCGGCGGGGAGCTCGGAGCCCCGGAGATCCTCGTCAACAACGCCGGCATCTTCCGCCTCGCTCCCGTCGAGCGCACCACCGCCGCCGACCTCCGCGAGACCCTCGAGGTGAACCTCGTCGCGCCCTTCGTCCTCACGCGCGCGCTCGTCCCCGCGATGCGCGCCGCGGGGCGCGGGCATGTCGTCACCATCGGCTCCATCGCCGACCGCGCGACCTTCCCGGAGAACGGCGCCTACGCGGCGAGCAAGTTCGGCGCGCGCGCGATGCACCAGGTGCTGCGCGAGGAGCTGCGGGGCAGCGGGGTGCGCGCGACGCTCGTCTCCCCGGGTCCGGTCGATACGCCGCTCTGGGACGCGATCGGCCCCGACGATCGCGAGGGGTTCACCCCGCGCGCCCGGATGCTCGACGCCGGCGCCGTCGCCGACGCCGTGCTCTTCGCGGTGACCCGTGAGGCGAGCGTGAACGTGGACGAGCTGCGCCTCTCGCGCGCCTGACGCGTGCACTCGGAGATCGTCGACACCCTGCGCTGTCTCGGCGCGCACGAGGAGAGCTGGCTCGTCGCCGCCGCCGACGTCACCGAGGACCGGCACATCATGCGCGGGATCCTCGGCTGCCCGACCTGCCGCGCGCGCTATCCGATCGAGGACGGGGTCGCGGACTTCACCGGCGGCCGCCCGCGGCACGTCGCCGTCGAGCCGGACGGCCCGCCGCTGGAGGAGGGCGACGCGCTGAAGCTCGCCGCGATGCTCGACCTCACCGAGGCGGGCGGTTACGTCCTCCTGCTCGGCCGCTGGGCGCGGCTCGCGAGCGCGCTGCGCGAGATCGTCCCGGTGATGGTGATCGTCGCCAACGCTCCGCCGGACGTCGTCATGGGCGCGGGAGTGTCGGGGGTCCACGTCGGCGATCGCCTCCCTCTCGCCGCGAGCTCGGCGCGCGGCGCCGCGATCGACGGCGGCAGCGCGGCACTCGCCGAGTCCGCGATCGCCGCGGTGCGATCGGGGGGACGGATCGTCGGCGAGGCGTCGCTCGAGCCGCCCGTGGACGTCGAGCTGCTCGCGCGCGACGAGCGACACTGGGTCGGAACGCGACGGGGCGGGGGACCGCTCCTGAAGCTGGTACGCGGCGGCGCGCCCGCACCGCGAGAGGGTGGATGAAGCGCGAAGGGCGCCGGACGAACCGTCCGGCGCCCTTCGCGCTTCATCTCGCCTCTCTCAGGGCGCGACTTTCCCCGCGGCCTCGGCCATCGACTTCTTGTGCCAGATGGAGCTCGGCACGACGGCGGTCGTCCCGTTCGCCGCCGGCGGCGGCGCGAAGACGAGCGATCCACCCGCGGCGCTGGCGACGATGACGATCGGCTTCCCGGCCGCGAACGACGCGGCGAGCGGACCCTGATCCGCGCTCCCGCCGGTCGGCGTCAGCGTGAGCAGACCGTCGCCGTAGCCGGTCGTGCCCGAGACCAGCACGTTCGAGCGCGAGGGATACTTCGCGCTGATCGTGAAGGTCGACGGTTGAAGCGAGAGCTCGACGAGGCTCGCCCCGGCGAACGCGGTCGAGTCGGGGTTCGCGAGCACCCAGTCGCCGTAGATGCTCGTGCTCGAGGGCTCACGGTGCGCCGGCGGCGCGTCCTTGATGCCGAACGTCTTGCGTATCGTCCCGCAACCCGCGAGCGCCACCACGATGGCGGCCACAGCGGTTACTCTGCGCATCGGATCTCCTTGCCTGTTCGGTCGGGAGAAAATGCAGAGACCGTGCCCGGCTCGGGGGAGTACGGGGCTCGGGAGTACGGGAGTACGCAGCTGCCCTCTGGCAGTGCCGTACTCCCGTACTCTCTACTCCCCTTCGGAGTACATCCCCTCGATCGCGTCCCGGTACCGTTTCTCGACGATCTTCCGCCGCACCTTCAGCGTGGGGGTCATCTCGCCGTCTTCCAGCGTCAGGTCGCGGTCGAGGAGGGCGATCTTCTTCGGCTGCTCGTAGTTCGCCAGCGAGCCGGTGCGGCCGAACACCTCCTTCTCCATCTTCGCCTGCACGATCGGCATCGCGATGAGCTGGCGACGATCGTTGTACATCAGATTCTTGATCTTCGCCCACTTCTCGAGCTGCTCGAAGTTCGGCACGATCAGCATGCTCGGGAACTTGCGCTTGTCGCCGAGCATGATCGCCTGGCTGACGTACTTGTTCGTCTTCACCATGTTCTCGATCGGCTGCGGCGCCACCTTCTTCCCGCCCGCCGTCACGATCAGATCCTTCTTGCGATCGGTGATCGCGAGGAAGCCGTCGCGCAGCTCGCCGATGTCCCCCGTGTGGAACCAGCCGTCGGCGTCGATCGCCTCACGCGTCGCGTCGGGCTTGTTCCAGTAGCCCTTCATCACGTGCGGACCGCGGGTGAGGATCTCCCCGTCGCTCGCGATCGCCACCTCGACGCCCGGGATCGGCCGCCCGACGGTGCCGAGCCGGAACTCGGAGGGGGTGTTGCAGCAGATCACGGGGGACGTCTCGGTGAGCCCGTATCCCTCGAGGATCGTCAGCCCCGCGGCGTAGAAGAACTTGTTGATCTCGGGGGAGAGCGGCGCGCCGCCGGAGACGAAGAAGCGCAGCCGGCCCCCGGTGCGCGCCTTGAGCTTCGAGAAAACCAGCTTCTGCGCGACGCGATACTGCGCGCCGAGGAGCGGATTCGGCCGCCGGCGCGCGAGCACCACGTCCGCCCACTTCTCGGCGGCACGTCGTGCCCAGAAGAAGATGCGCTTCTTCACCGCGCCGCCCGCGAGCGCGTTGTCGAGCACACGCGCGTACATCTTCTCGTACAGCCGTGGCACGGACGCGACGATCGTCGGCCTCACTTCCTGCATGTTGACCGGCACGGTATCCATCGACTCCGCGTATGCGATCGTCGTCCCGGTGTGGAGCATCGTGAAGTGGCCGACCATCCGCTCGAAGACGTGCGAGAGGGGGAGGAAGCTCAGCGCGAGATTCTCCTCCCCCTCGGGGAAGGCGACCGCCAGCCGGAGCACGGCCGACATCACGTTCGAGAAGAAGTTGTCGTGGGTGAGCATCACGCCCTTCGGCTCGCCCGTCGTTCCCGAGGTGTAGATCAGCGTCGCCACGTCGTCCGGCTTCGCGCGCATCGCTTCGGCGCGGTACGCGGCGAGCGACTCCGCGCTCTCGCCGTCCATCCCGCGCGCCTCGAGGTCGGTGAGCGTCATGTCCGCGCCCTCGGGGCGCGGCGAGGCGAACGAGATCACGTGCCGCAGTGTCGGGACATCCTTGCGCGCTTCCGCGACCTTCGCCGCCTGCACCGGGGTCGAGACGAACACCGCGGTCGCGCCGGAGTCGCGCAGGATGTACGCGATCTGGTCCGGCGGCAGGTTCGGGTACAGCGCGACGTCCACGACGCCGGAGGTCAGGCACGCGTAGTCCGCGATCGCCCACTCCGGCCGGTTCTCGGAGAGGATCCCGACGCGGTCTCCTGGCTGGACGCCAAGCGCGCGCAGCCCGCGGCCGACACGCGCCACGCGCTGGAGGAGCGTACGGTGGCTGATCGGCGTCCACTGGCCTCCGGTCTTGCAGAGCAGGGCGTCGGGGCGGTCGTACTTCTCGACGGCGTCGTAGAAGAGCTGCGGGATCGTCCCGGGCTGGCCGACGCGCGGGCCGCCCGAAGTGATCGGGCCGATCGCCGGGGTCGCGGCGACGGCGCCCGCGGGGCGCGACACGGATGAGGTCTCAGTCATGCTCTATCATACGACGAGGGTCGCGGCAGTCGCCAGCGCGGCCCGTCGACGCTAGAGCGGGCGGGCCGTCAGGATGACGAGCAACGATACCGGGCTGCCCGCGACGAGCCCGTTCCTGTAGTAGGCGCGCGCCTCGATCTTCACCGTGTCGCGGACCAGCGAGTCGCCTGGCGCGACTGGCTTCTTGAGGTCGAAGCGCGAGCGCCGCACGCGGAGCTGTCGCGCGGCGAGCCCGTTCGCGTCGGTGGTGTCCACCGTCGAGCGACGCCTGTCTCCCGCGGTGAGCATCACGTACGACGTGTCGGTCACCGCGCTGGCCGGGCTCACGATGCGGAACCGGACCTCGTAGTGCGGCACGACCGTGTCACCGGCGACGCCGTCCGTGTTGTGGAGGAGCCGCGCCGATACCGCCGGCGTGATCGGGAGCGAATCCGGCGGGAGGAAGCTCAGACGCTGCGTCACGACGCTGTCGACCGCGACGAGGCGATCGGGCCGCCGCGTGACGTAGAGCGTCTCCGGCACCGACTGCAGCCCGCCGACTTCGGCGTACACGCGGAAGCTCCGCGTCGCGTCGGTCGGCGTCGACGACGCGACGACTCGTCCGCTGACGGAATCGATCGTGGCCGGCGGCGGCAGCGTGTCGGCCTTGTTCCGCACGAGCCGATAGCGCACCTTCGCGCCGCGGATCGTATCGCCCTTCACGTTGAACGCGATCGCCTGCAGCGGCGCGGCAACACCAAGCGAGTCGCGCAACTCGTCGCCGAGCACCACCGACGGCGAGCCCGCGGGCCGGAGCTCCACCGAGAAGGCGGCGTTCGGATCGGAGGGGAGATCGGTGCACGCCGCGGTCGCGGTCAGCGCGACGGCGAGCGAGATCAGACGTCGGCTCATCCCATCCGCTCCCGCAATACGTCCGCCAGATCGAGATACGCTTCGGACGCGGGGTCCTTCGGATCGCGCAGCACCACCGGCTGTCCGGCGGCGGACGCCTCGACCACGGCGGCGGTGCGCGGCACCTCGCGCTCGAACACCAGATCCTCGGGCAGGCTCGCCCGCACGTACTCGGCGACCCGCTCGCTCATCGGGTTCTGCGGCTCGTGCATCGTGAGCAGCATCCCCTCGAGCGCCAGCTCCTCGTTCATCGCGACGATGTCCTGCAGCCCGCGCAGGATCTGCGGCGTCGTCTGCAGCGCCAGTGGCTCGCACTGCAGCGGCACGATCGCGTGCCCGCTCGCCTCGAGCACGCGCCGCACGATCGCGCCGAGTCCCGGCGGAGTGTCGACCACGACGAGGTCGGCGCGTCCGGCGAGCTCGTCGAACAGCTCGTCGAGGACGCCCGGCGTCGTGATCTGCCGCTGGAAGTCCGCGTGGTCGCCGCGATCCGCGATCCCGCCCGCGAGGAGCACGCGCAGCGACGCGAGCGGGGTGGGGAGCAGCACCTCCTGCAGCGCGCGGTCTCCCGCGAGATACTCCGTGATCCCCGGCGTCGGCTGGCCCGGTCGCAGCCCGATCCCGTAGCGCACCGAACCCTGCGGGTCCACGTCGACGAGGATCGTGCGTACCCCGCGGCGTGCGAACGCGGCAGCGAGGTTCACCGCCGTGGTGGTCTTGCCGACTCCCCCTTTCTGGCTGACGATCGCGAGGACCTTGCCCACGCTCATTCCAGCTCGCTCGCCGAGTCGGCCCCGGACTGGATCGCCTCGAGCGTCTCGCGCGCGTGGCGCACCCATCGCCCCGTGTCGACGCCGTCCGGCGGCTGCGAGAGGAATGCCTCGAGGTGGCGCGATGCACCCATCGTGTCGCCGCGCTTGAGGAGGAGGAAGGCCAGCCCGTAGTGCGATCCCGACAGCTCGGGGTCCAGCTCCAGCGCGCGCCGGTAGCTGCGGATCGCCTCCTCGAGTCGTCCAGTCTTCGAGAAGGCGATCGCCATGTTCTGCAGGATCTTCGGGTCGTTCGGGTGGTCCCGCAGCGCGAGCCGGTAGGAGGTCAGCGCCGCGTCGAAGTCGCCCTGGCGTTCCAGGGCGAGCGCCTCGCTGAGGTAGTCGATGCGCTGGGGCTTCGAGTCGCGCTTCGAGTTACCGCCCGTGAGGCGGCTCCACCAGGACATGCGGTCGGGTTCGGCGGAAAGGGGAGGGAACCGGGGCTACCGCCCCCCCGGGTGCAACCTGCGCGCCGGTGGCGGCTACCGGCAGCAAGCTATGAGGCAAACGCGGTCCGAGCAACCACGCCGCGCGGTCGCGCACCGCGTCGCACGAGGCTCGTGACACATCTCGCACTTTCCCGCACCCCCGCCGAGCCAGTAGGTTCAGGACCATGTCTCCACGTCGCTACACCGTCGATCAGACGAAGGGCGTCCTCGACGTCGAATGGCCTCTGTTCGGCGAGATGGCGCGCGCGCTGGCGCTCAAGGTCGCGCGCGAATACGACCCGGAGATCATCGTCGGCATCGCGACCTCGGGGGTGATCCCCGGCGCGGTCATCGCGGCGATCCACGCGCGCGAGTTCCGCGCGATGACGATCAGCCGTCGCGGCGACGAGGAGGCGGTGCGCGCCACGCCCCACGTGCTCGGCAGCGTCCCGCCCCAGGTGCGCGGGCGGCGCGTGCTCATCGTCGACGAGACCTGCGACTCGGGCGACACGATCCGCCTCGCGGTCAGCGCCTGCGTCAACGCCGGCGCCACCGAGGTGCGCACCGCGGTCTGCTTCCGGACGGGCGCCTACGAGCCAGACTTCCACGCCCTCGCGACCGAGAGCACGATCGTGCTCCCCTGGGACCGCGAGATCCTCATCGACGGCGAGCTCGTTCCGAATCCGTTGTACGAGGACGCGCGAAAGGCGCTGTCGCCGTACCGGTAGGGGTCAGGGGTCGGGGGTGAGCGATCGGCGCTGACCCCCGACCCCCGACCCCCGACGGCCGACCCCCGAGCGCTACTCGACCTCGCCTAACGCGACCTCGTACCCCTCGCCGCGGCCCATCGTCTCGTAGACGTGCTCCATCACTTCCGCGTTCCCGACGAGGAAGCGGCAGCGTGAGGCGCCGGCGGAGCGGCATTCGACCTCGAGCACCGCGAGCGGCGCGTCGGCGATGCGGCCGAAGAAGTCGGCGAACATCCCGGTCGTGAAGTGGCAGGCCGGATGATCCATCCCGCTCTCCGGATCGGCCTCACCCCAGTCGCGCGAGTCGAGCGTCGCGACCGCGTTGCGCAGCGACCCGATCGCGACCGAGCCCCATCCCGCCTCGCGGAAGAACGCCGTCGCCAGCTCACCGAAGCGCTCGAGCGGGAGGGACTCCGGTGCCGGCTCCTTGCGCGCCGTCAGCCAGCCGCGGAACGACGCGAAGAGCGTCTCGCCCCCCGCGTACCCCGCTTCCTGGAGGTATCCCGCCGCCGCCGCGCCCGCGTCGCGGTAGAGCGCCGCGCGCAGCGCCGCCAGCGCCGGCCGCGGCAACCCGAGCATCCCGTTGTTGACCAGTTCCATGGTGAGTCCGCGGTCAGAGACCGTTAGTGCCACTCGGTGAGCCGAACCGGTGGTCGTGCGCCGTGCATCGCGTACCGCCGTATCGTTTGACACGCCTTCCGCTCGTTCGCCGGAACGTGCATCACCCGCCATCACCAGCACGCCGCACCAGCTCCGCCTCGTCGATCGTCTCGACGCCGAGCTCCCGCGCCTTGTCCAGCTTGCTCCCCGCGTCCTCGCCGACGACCACGAAGCTCGTCGCCTTCGATACGCCGCTCGTCACGCGACCGCCCGACCGCTCCACCAGCGCCGTCGCTTCGGCGCGCGAGAGGTTCGGCAGCGTCCCGGTAATGACGACCGTCTTCCCCTTGAGGGCACCGTCAGCGGACACCTGCACCGGCTCCGTGAAGTTCAGCCCCAGCCCGCGCAGCTTCTCGATCAGCGCGCGCGTGGTCGGATCGGCGAAGTACGAGGACACCGCGTGGGCGATGATCTCACCCACCCCGCGCACTTCGAGAATGTCGTCCGCCGTCGCGCTCATCAGGCGGTCCATCGTCCCGAAGTGCCGCGCGAGCAGCTGCGCCGACTGCTCCCCGACGTGCCGGATGCCGAGCGCGTTGAGCAGCCGCGAGAGCGGCAGCTTCTTCGACTCCTCGATCGCCGCCACCAGGTTCTCGGCGCTCTTCTCGGCGAAGCGCTCGAGCTGCACGAGATCATCGACCGTCAGGCGGTAGATGTCCGCCGCGTCGTGCACCAGCCCGGCGTCGATCATCTGCTCGATGCGCGCGTAGGAGAGGCCGCGGATGTCCATCGCCCCGCGCGACGCGAAGTGCACGAGCCCCTCGAGCTGACGACCGGGACACGCGACGTTGCTGCAGTACAGCGCGACCTCGTCCTCGTCGCGCTCCACCGGCGTTCCGCAGCGCGGGCACTTCTTCGGCGGCTGGACGACGCGCGGCGGGTTCGCCGGATCGCGCTTCTCCGGCACCGGCCCGATCACCTGCGGGATCACCTCGCCCGCGCGCTTCACCAGCACGACGTCGCCGACGCGCAGGTCCTTGTTCCGCACGAGATCGAAGTTGTGCAGCGTCGCCAGCTTCACGATCGCCCCGCCGATCTCCACCGGCTCGAGCATCGCGAAGGGGTTGAGCACTCCCGTGCGCCCGACGTTCACCTGGATGTCGAGCAGCCTCGTCTCGGCGATGTCGGGGGCGAACTTCCGCGCGATCGCCCAGCGCGGCTCGCGGCCGACGACGCCCAGCTCGTCCTGCACTCTCAGATCGTCGACCTTGACCACACCCCCATCGATGGCGAAGTCGAGCGCGGCCCGCGTCTGGTTCTCGACGCGCGTCGCCCACTCGTGCACCTCGGCGAGCGTCGCGCAGCGCAGCCGGTGCGGCGCGACGGGAATTCCCCACGACGCGAGCAGCTCGAGCAGCTCCCACTGCGAGCGCACCGGCGGCTGCTCCCCGTCGGGGAGCGCCATCGCGTAGCCGAAGAAGCTGAGCGGACGCGTCGCCGTGATCGCCGGGTCGAGCTGGCGGAGGCTCCCCGCCGCCGAGTTGCGCGGGTTCGCGTACACCGGCTCCTCGTTCTTCACCCGCTCCGCGTTCATCGCCTCGAAGCCGGAGAAGGTCATGTAGACCTCGCCGCGGATCTCGAGCAGGGGGGGATGCCCCTTCCCGCGCAGGCGGAGGGGGATCTCGCGGATCGTGCGCAGGTTGGCGGTGACCACCTCGCCGACGCTGCCGTTGCCGCGCGTCGCCCCGGTCTCGAGGACGCCATCGCGATAGGTCAGGCTCACCGCGGCGCCGTCGATCTTGAGCTCCGCCGTGTAGCCACCCGCCACCGCCGCGTCGCCGGCGAGCCGGCGGATCTTCCGCTCCCAGTCGGTGAGCTCATCCTCGTTGAACGCGTTGCCGAGCGAGAGCATCGGCACGAGGTGCGAGTGCTTCGCGAGCTGCGTCGCCGCCTCCGCGCCCACGCGTTGCGTCGGGGAGTCGGGGGTGCGGAGGATCGGGAACTTCTCTTCCAGCTCGCGCAGCTCGCGGAAGAGCAGGTCGAACTCGCGGTCGGAGATCGAGGGCCGGTCGAGCACGTAATACTCGTAGTTCGCCTGCTCGATCTGCTGGCGGAGCGTCTCGGCGCGCGCGGCGGCTTCAGCGGGTGCGTCCGTCATGGCGCTGAATATACGGTCACGACGAGGAGAGAGGAGAGATACCGCGATCGAGAGAGGAGAGAGGAGAGACGAAAAGACGATGTGGTCACCGCAATCGTCGTTTCGTCTCTCCTCTCTCCTCTCTTCATCGGAGCCTCTCTCGTCTCTCCCCGCAGTGTCGAACCTATCCCTCCGCTTCCTTGTCCAGCACCTGCATCGTCACCGTCACGAGCCGCTCCAGCTCCTCGTCGCTCGCCTTCGGGAGGAGCGTCTCCGCCCACATGTGGTCCTCGGTGCGCGTGTAGCGGTCGAGGAGCCGGCGGATGAAGGCGATCATCGCGATGCGCTGCATCTCGCCGCGGCGCTGCGCCTTGTTCACGTCCTGCGTGTCGCGGATCAGCGACTCGAAGCGGTACGAGTTGCGGAGCGCCTTCGCCGTCAGCGAGGCGATCACCTGGCAGAAGCGGACGTCGCTGTCGCTGAAGGGGGCTGCCTCACGCTCGGTGCGGAGGAAGATCGCGCCGATGATCGTCCCCTGGGCACGGATCGGCACGACGACGATCGAGCGTACGTTGCGCAGGTTGAGCTGGTCGCGCACCCCACGCAGCATCGGGTCGGTCGCCGCGTCGGGGATGAACACCGTCTCCCCGCTGTCGAAGGCGCGCTTCAGCTCCGGGTAGCGGGAGAGGTCCACGACGAGGTTGCGGATCGTCGGGTCCTCGTAGCTCGCGACGAGCCGGACCTCTTCCTTCTCGCCGCTGAGGAAGATCGAGCAGCGATCGAGCCCGAAGGACTCGCCGAGCTTTCGCGCGATCGTCTGGAGGATGTCGACGAAGTGCAGCGAGGAGGCGATCTCCTGCTGGATGTCGACGATCGCTACGAGGTGGTCACGCTCCCGCTGGAGCTCCGCGATCCTCGCCTCGAGGCGCGCTATCTCCGAGTGCTGCGCTGAGGGCGCTGGAGGTGACGTCGGCGTCGGCGGTTGCTCCATCAGGGGGCTCGAGGTGCGCGTTGAATTCGTCGCTGGCGAAGCGGACGACCTTGTTGCGCCCCGTCTCCTTCGCGACGTAGAGCGCGTCGTCCGCCGTCTTCACCAGCATCTCGTAGTGCGAGATGGCGGGATGCGGCCAACCGGCGACCCCGAAGCTGGCCGTCCGCTTCAGACTGCCGCCGTCGAAGGTAAAAGTATGCTCCTCGACCGCTTTGCGCACGCGCTCGGCGAACGTCACCCCCGCGTCGAGCACCGTCCCCGGAAGCAGGATGATGAACTCCTCTCCGCCGTAGCGTCCGATCTTGTCGATCTCGCGCGCCTCGGCCTCGAGGATGCGCGCGAACTGCTTGAGCACCGCGTCCCCCGCCTGGTGCCCGTAGGTGTCGTTGACGCTCTTGAACTTGTCGAGATCGCACATCACGCACGACAGCGGCTCGTTGAGCCGCATGCTGTGCTCGAACATCTCGTGCAGCCGCTCCTCGATGAAGCGGCGGTTGCGCAGTCCCGTGAGGCCGTCGGTCTGCGACATGTAGAGCAGCTGCCCGTTGAGCTTCGCGAGCTCGCCGTTGAGCTGCTCCAGCTCGTCGGTGCGCGCCTCGAGCTCGTCCTGGAGCCGCTTGATGCGCAGCATCGACTTCACGCGCGCGCCGAGCTCCGCGAACTCGATCGGCTTCGTGATGTAGTCGTCGGCCCCCGCGCCCAGCCCCGCGACCTTGTGCTCCGGCGCGTCGAGGGCGGTCTGCATGATGATCGGGATGAAGGGGAGCGACTTGTTCTCCTTCACGCGCCGCGCGACCTCGGTCCCGTCGATCGTCGGCATCATGACATCGAGCAGCACGAGGTCGGGGGGATCCTGCTCGATCATGCGCAGGGCTACGTCCCCGTCGGCCGCGGTGGAGGTGCGATAGCCCCACGCTTCGAGGCGGGTCTGCAGCAGGTCGACGTTGTCCTCGTGGTCGTCGACGATGAGGATGCGCGCCGGGCGCGCCTCGGTGGTGGGCGGCGCCGACCCGTCCGTGGTCGACGCCAGCTCCTCAGGCGGCATTGCCCGTTCCGAGGAAGCGCTGCACCTCGGCCACGACCGCGCGCGGCTCGCAGGGCTTCGCGAGATAGCCGTCGCAGCCGACCTCCATCGCCTTCTCCCGGTCCGACGCGAGCGCGTGCGCCGTCAGCGCGATGATCGGGATCGACCGCGTCTGCGGATCGTGCTTCAGCACCTGCGTCGCCTCCCAGCCGTCGATGATCGGGATGGAGATGTCCATCAGGATCAGGTCGGGGTGCTCGCTGCGCGCCTTCGAGATCCCCTCCTCGCCGTTCAACGCCTCCGTCACCTTGTAGCCGAAATGGCGGAGAATCGTGGAATAGACGATGCGGTTGTCCTCATTGTCCTCGACGAGGAGAACGGTCTTCCCATTGGGCGTCATGCCAGTCCTCGCGCTGCTCGCGCGCGAGGAGGACGCCTCCCCGCCTGGCTCCGCGAGTGCAGCAGTGTCGTGTGAGTTCACAGTTGGGTTCCGGGTTGACCGGAGCATACGCGAAAACGTCGCCCGGGAGCTGAGCCGGGGACGCCGAAACGACGAACGACCTCCCACAAGCAAGATTCTTACCACCCAGAAGAGACCCCCGTCCGATGTCCTACGCACCGAATCCGACCCGTATCCGGTCCGCAACCCGGGAACCCGCCGGCACCCGAGCCGGGGGACGTGACCGTCTCGCCGCCGCGGACTCGCGCGGGACGCGCGGCCAGCGGGGCTCCGCCCCGTCCGTAGGAACCCGCGCGAGCGCGCGAGGGAAGCCCTATGACGAGGCGCGCGACTGGGGGAAGATCGCGCTGGTCGCGGGCGGGATCGCCGCCGGGGCCGCGATCGGGGCCGGGCTCGCGCTCCTCTTCACCGACGAGACCGGGCCGGAGCGGCGCGCCGGCATCGCCAGACGCGCCCGCCGCTTCGGGCATGACGCCGAGCAGCGCTGGGAAGACCTCGCCTTCGAGCTGAAGGAGGCCGCCCGCACCGCGCGCGACAAGCTCCGCCTCCACCGCGCCCGCAAGCAGGCCGCGGACGACGAGACCGAAGCCGACGACTGACTCCCGGGAGTCCGGGAGTCGGGGAGTACGGGAGTACGCAACTGCCACATGGCCGTGCCGTACTCCCGTACTCCCGTAGCCTTTACTCCCCCTTGTTCATGTCCTTCGCCGCCCGCTCCTTGTAGAAGCGGTCGTTGTAGTCCGTCGCTGGCAGGCTGAGCACCTTCTGGAACTCCTCGCGCGCTCTGGCTTTGTCATCGGTGTCGCGGTAAATCTCCGCGAGATCGATGTGGTGCGAGATGCGCGCCGGCTCGACGGCGACCGCCTGCTCCATGTACTTCACCGCGTTGCCCCAGCTCGCCGAGCCGAACACCTGACCACCGAGAATATTCTTCGCGATCCAGCGCGTGGGGCCGTTCAGCCGCATGACCTCCGCGTTCCACATCCCCATCACGTGCAGCGCACCAGGGTGCTTGGGGTCCGCCTTCAGCGCGTCGAGCGCATGCTGGCGAACTTCGGTGGCGTACTTCACGCGATCGCGCGGACCGAGCGTCAGCGCCCGCCGGCCGAGCGCGCGGGCCAGCTGGAAGTGCCCCTCCGCCCCCTGCGCGTCCACCTCGAGCGCGCGCCGCGCGTACTGCTCTCCCTTCGCGAAGAGAGCCTCGCGCGTGTCCTTGTTCCCCTCGAACTCGCCGACGTCCACCGCGTCGCGCGACGCGCGGTTCAACGCGTCATAGTTCTTCGGGTCCGCGGCGATCGCCGCCTCGTAGTGCTTGAGCGCGGCCGCGGGGTTCATCGCCGCGTGCAGCGAGTCGCCCATCGCGATGTGCTGGGCCGCGGTCTGCGCCCCCGCGGGGAGCGCCGCGACGACGGTCGCGAAGGCCAGCGGAAGCAGGTGACGGGACAGGGGACGGGTGACGTTCGGCATGCGAGCCTCGGGGGGACGCAGGAAGCGCGTGTGATTGCTGCGACGGGATGGGCCGCGAAGCTTCGCGGCACGGCCGGGTTCGGCCGCCGTCATCATAGGTCTACCCCGGAGCGCGGTCAATGTTGGCGCAGCGCCTGATCGAGCGGAAACGCGACGGGGGGCGAATCGAGGCGGGGGAGTGGCGCGCCCTCATGAACGCGTACGCCGCCAGCCACATCCCCGACTATCAGATGGCCGCGCTCGCGATGGCCATCTTCATTCGCGGCCTCGATCGCGAGGAGACGAGCGCCCTCACCGACGCGATGCTCCGCAGCGGTGCCGCGCTCGACTTCTCCTCCCTCGGCATGCCGTGCGTCGACAAGCATTCGACGGGCGGCGTCGGCGACAAGGTCTCGCTCGTCCTCGCGCCCCTCGTCGCCGCCTGCGGCGTCGCGGTTCCGATGATGTCGGGCCGCGGGCTCGGGCACACCGGCGGGACGCTCGACAAGCTCGAGTCGATCGCCGGCTTCCGCACCGACCTCTCCCTCGACGAAGCGAAGGAGCAGGTCGAGCGCATCGGCTGCGCGCTCATCGGACAGACGGGCGAGATCGCGCCCGCGGACCGCAAGCTCTACGCGCTGCGCGACGCCACCGCTACCGTCGAGTCGATCCCCCTCATCTCGGCGAGCATCATGAGCAAGAAGCTCGCGGAGGGGCTCACGGGGCTCGTGCTCGACGTGAAGCGCGGCTCGGGCGCCTTCCTCCCCGAGCTCGAGCGCGGGCTCGACCTCGCGCGGACGATGATCGAGCTCGGCGCCGACCGCGGCTGCCCCACCGTCGCGCTGGTCACGGCGATGGACCGGCCGTTAGGCAGGGCGTGCGGCAACGCCCTCGAGGTCGAGGAGTCGATGCTCGCGCTCAAGGGTGACGGTCCCCCTGACCTCATGGAGGTCACCTACGCCCTCGGCGCCGAGATGCTCGTCCTCGGCGGCGTCGCGGCGGACATCGACTCGGCGCGCCGCGAGCTCGAGAAGGCGATCGGCACCGGCCGCGCCGCGGAGAAGATGCAGGAGATAATAGAGGCGCAGGGCGGCAACCCCGGCGTGGTGGACGACCCGGCCGTGCTCCCGCAAGCGTCCCACGTCGAGCTCTTCACCGCGCCCCGCCGCGGCTTCGTGGCCAGGGTCGAGCCGCGCGCGATCGGGCGCGGCATCATCGCACTGGGAGGCGGACGCACGAAGATCGAAGACGTCGTGGATCCCAGCGTCGGCTTCGTCATCACCGCGAAGCCGGGCGACTGGGTCGAGGTCGGGGAGCCCCTCGCGACCGTCTTCGCCAGCGACCGCGCCGGGGTCGAGTCGGGCCGCTCCACCCTCCGCAGCGCCATCGTCATCGCCGACGAAGCCGACCCGCCGCTGCCTCTGGTCTCGCACCGGGTGACGCAGGCGGGGGTCGAGCTGTACCAGCAAGACTAGAAAAAAATCCTTGACAGGCCGGCGGACATGCTAAATACTTAGCATAGTGCTAATTTTTTAGCAGTCCAACCTGTCCGAGGGTCGCATGAACGCACTTCCGGAGCTCAGTCGGCGCGAGCGGCAGATCATGAGCGTGATCCACCGCCTCGGCCGCGCTACCGCCGCCGACGTCCTCGCCGAGCTGCAGGACCCGCCCAGCTACTCCGCGGTGCGCGCGATGTTGCGCATCCTCGAGGAGAAGGGCCAGCTGAAGCACGAGCAGGACGGACCCCGCTACGTCTATTCCGCGACCGTTCCCGTCGATCGCGCGGGACGCTCGGCCCTCCGCGACGTCGTCGCCACCTTCTTCGCCGGCTCGGCGGAAGAGGCGGTCGCGACGCTGATCGACATGAACGAACGGAAGCTCACCGGCGAGGAGCTCGATCGCCTCGCCCGGCTCATCGACCGCGCTCGCGAGGAGGGACGCTGACATGTCGAGGATCATCGGATTCGCCGGACTGCTGACGTCGTCCTCCCTCGCCTCGACCGCGCTCGACGTCGCGATCAAGGTGGCGGTGCTGCTCGCGCTCGCCGTCGTCGTCACGCGCGCGCTGCGCGGTGCGCCGGCGGCGCTTCGTCACTCGATCTGGAGCGCCGCGATCGGTGCCGCGCTGCTCGTTCCGCTCTTCGCGGTCGCCCTCCCCACGTGGCATCTGCCGATCCCCGGGGCCGACGCCGCGCGTGCGCTGGCCGGCCGCGTCTCGCGCGCCGTGGAGAACGCTCCCGCGCCGGGCGAGCTCTCGGTCACTCGTGGCCCCGCGACCATCGCGCCCGAAGGCGCGGTGAAGGCGAAGGTACGGGTCGAGGGCGCGACGGATGATTCCCCGACGCTCGCCGCTGCCGCCGCCGCGGCGTCCGATCCGCCCACGACGGGACGGGTCCACGTGACCGTCGAGTCGCAGCGCGATCGGCTCCCGCTGATGCTCTTCTCCATCTGGGCGGTCGGCTTCGTCGTCGCGATCGTCCCGCTCTTCATCGGGGCGCTGCAGCTTCGCACGATCGGACGCCGCTCGCGCGACATCGAGAGCGACGCGCTCGACGATTTCGCCTCGCGCCTCGCCCGCTCGCTCGGCGTGCGTCGAGTCGTGCGTGTCGTCGAGGGGAGCGGCGGCGAGACGCCGATGACCTGGGGCGTGCTTCACCCCGTCGTGCTCGTGCCGCGCGGCTTCGCGGAGTGGCCCGAGTCGCGGCAGCGCGACGTCCTCCTGCACGAGCTCGCGCACGTCGCGCGCTACGACTGCCTGACGCAGCATCTCGCGCGGGTCGTCTGCGCGCTGCACTGGTACAACCCGCTCGCCTGGATCGCGTCGCGCCGGCTCCGGATCGAGCGCGAGCGTGCCTGCGACGACCGCGTCCTCCTCGCCGGAGCGCGCGCCTCGGAGTACGCGGACCACATCCTCACCATCGCGCGCACGCTGCGCACCCCCGGTGTGGCCGGCGCCGCTGCGCTCGCGATGGCGCGGCCCTCGCACCTCGAGGGAAGACTGCTCGCGCTGCTCGACGGCCGGCGCTCGCGCGGCGTGCTGACGCGCCGCCACGCGGCGGGGATCGGCACGGGCGCACTCGTCGTCGCCGCGGTGCTCGCGACGCTCTCGCCCTGGAGCGCGCGGCGTGCCGACGCGAGCGAGGCGAACGCGCCGCGCGCCTTCCCACCGGACGTCTATGCCGAGCGCTCGGACACCGACACCGTGCGCGCCACGCCGCGGACGGCGTCGCATGACAGCTCGCGTTCGACCACGCGCGGCACGCGCGTCGAGACGCTCGATGGCGTGCGCACCGAGGTCGTGAACGGGAAGGCCATCACCTACGGCCCCGGGAGCGAGATCGTCGTCAACACCGAGGGCGCCAGGTCCGACAAGCCGAGCGAGTTCCGCCTCCCCGGCTGCACCCTCGCCGGGCGTAGATCCTCTTCGGCCACCGTATCCGAGAACGACTCGCACATGAAAGCGAGCGTGAAGAACGGCGACTGCGAGATCACCCTCGAGCGTGAGGGGGACATCCGATTCAACGCGAGCTTCACCGACATCGCCGCCGTCGACGCCGACGGCTGGGTCTCGATCTACGACAAGGGTGGCTCGACGACGCACAAGCTCCGCATCGTCTCCGACAACGGCACGCTCTCGCGCACCTGGTACGTCGACGGCACCCAGCGCCCGTACGACGCGGACGCGGCGCGCTGGCTCGCGAACGCACTGCAGGAGCTCGACCGCTACACGAACTTCTCGAACGGCGCGCGGATGTCCGTCATCTACAAGGAGCGCGGAGCCAACGGCGTGCTCGACGAGGTCGCGAAGACGGAGAGCGACTACGGCATGCGCTCCGACATGGAGCGTCTGCTCAAGCTCACGAAGCTCGATCAGGCGCAGACCGAGCGCGTCCTCGGCTTCGCCCGGAACGACATCAGCGGAGACTACGACAAGTCGCAGCTCCTGCAGCTTCTCCTCAAGCAGGGGCTCATCACCCCCGCGCTGCAGCCGAAGTTCATCGCGGCGGCGGGGACGATCAGCGGCGACTACGAACGCCGTCAGGTGCTCACGGCGCTCGTGCAGAGCGGGAAGCTCGGCGTCGAGTCGCAGAACGCCGTGCTCGAGGCGGCCCGCGGCATCAGCGGGGACTACGACATGCGCGAGCTGCTGCTCGAGGTCGTGAAGGCTCAGGGCCTCTCGAAGGCGACGGCGCCGGCGTTCCTCTCGGCCGCCGGACGCATCAGCTCCGACTACGACATGCGGACGCTGCTCGTGACGGTGATGGACGCGCAGCAGAACCTCGATCCATCCATCATCGACAGCTTCCTCGAGCTCGGCGCGAAGCGCATCGACTCGGACTACGACAAGGCGGAGTTCTTCATCGCCGCCGCGCGTAGCGGCCCGAACACCGAGGCGTCGCGCGAGCGCGTCGCGAAGGCCGCCGAGTCGATCTCGTCGGAGTCGGATTACGGGCGCGTGCTCTCCTCTCTCCGCAAGCTGAAGAACTCGAGCGGCGGTCGCTGACCGCGGAGTCTCACATGTCGCACCCCACGGCGGCGCGGTCCTTCTGGACCGCGCCGCGGGCGGAGCCTCGCGCCATGCTCGCCCTGGTCCCGCTCCTCCTCGTCGCCACCACCGTCGGCGCGCAGCCGGTCGTGAAGCGAATGTCCGCCGTCCGCGTTCCCGCCGGGTCCATCGTCCTCGATGGCCGCCTCGACGAGAGCGTCTGGCGAACCGCGACCGCGACCACCGACTTCGTGCAGAAGCAGCCGCACGAGGGCGCGCTCCCCACCGAGCGCACGGAGGTCCGCATCGCCTACGACGACGCGGCGCTTTACGTCGGCGCACGGATGTACGCGAAGGATCCCTCGCTCATCCAGGCGCCCGTCGGTCGGCGCGATAACATCCGCCAGATGGAGCACCTCGTCGTTTCCCTCGACACGTATCACGATCGGCGCACCGCCTACAGCTTCGCGATCACCGCCAGCGGAGTGCGCGGCGACTGGTACCACCCGAGCGACGACGAGGGGGACATGGACATGTCCTTCGATCCCGTCTGGGACGGACGCGCGCAGCGTGACTCGCTAGGCTGGACCGCGGAGATGCGCATCCCGTTCAACCAGCTCCGCTTCAACGCCGCCGACGTGCAGAGCTGGGGGGTCAACGTCGACCGATGGATCCCCTCGACGAAGGAAGACATCTTCTGGATCCCGGTACCGAGCAGCGTCACCGCGTGGTCGTCGCGCATGGGGACCCTCGACGGGATCAGCGGCATCCAGCCCTCGCGTCGCGTCGAGCTGCTGCCGTACGTCGCGAGCGACGCGCGCCACGCCTCCGACCGCGACCTCCGCAACCCCTTCGACGACGGCCGCAACCTCGGTGCGCGCGTCGGCGGCGACGTGAAGCTCGGGCTGGGCCCGAGCCTTACGCTGCAGGCGACGGTCAATCCCGACTTCGGCCAGGTCGAGGCCGACCCGTCGGTGGTGAACCTCTCGGCCTACGAGCTGTTCTACGCCGACAAGCGGCCCTTCTTCACCGAGGGATCACAGTACCTGAGAGGAGGCGGAGCGACCTACTTCTTCTCGAAGCGGATCGGCGGGCCACCGCGCTCCGCGCTTCTCCCGCGGGCCGACTACGTCGACGCACCGCCCGCGACGACCATCCTCGGCGCGGCGAAGCTCATCGGTCGGATCGGGAGCGGGCTCTCGATCGGCGCCCTCGCCGCCGCGACCGATCGCGAGGTCGCGGACGGACTGCTCCTCGCCGACAGTGCCGCGGGTCTTCCCCCGCGCCGCCTCCGCGCGACGGTGCAGCCGCGCGCGAACTACGGTGTGGTGAGGGTCGAGCAGCAGTTCGGCGCCTCGGGCTCGACCATCGGTGCGATCGTCACCGGCGTGGATCGCGCGATGGGGGATGGGGATCTCCTCGCGACAGTGCTTCCGCGCTCGGCGCTCGCCGGCGCGATCGACTGGAACGTTCGCCTGCGCGGTGGCGAGTACCGGATCAGCGGAAACGTCGGCGGGAGCCGCGTTGCCGGCGACAGCGGCGCCATCCTCGCGCTCCAGCGAAGCTCCGCGCGGTACTATCAGCGCCCCGACGCGGGATATCTGCGCGTCGACTCCGGCCGGACGTCGCTCGCCGGCACCGACGCGAGCCTCGGCGTCGAGCGTGTGAACGGCCGGCACTGGGTCGGCGGCGTCTTCGTCGGCGCCCGCTCGCCGGGCTTCGAGATCAACGACGCGGGCGCCATGAGCCGCGCCGACCGCAAGTTCGTGGATGGCATCCTTTCGTACCGGGAGCGGAAGCCTAACGCGTACTTCCAGAACTACCAGATCACCCTCGAGCCGTTCGCGCAGGTGGACTACGGCGACGTCCGCAACGCGTCGTTCATCCGCTCCGATGCGCAGCTCACCTGGAAGAACTTCTGGTACACCAATCTCACCGCGTGGCAGGACTTCCCGGGGCAGAGCAACGAGCTGACGCGCGGCGGGCCGTACATGGAGACGGGCTACTATCGCGTCGGCATCGTGGAGGTCGGCAACAGCTTCGCCTCGCCGACGCGCTGGAGCGGGCGCGTGTACTACGGGCGCACCACCCTCGGCGAGAAGACGCAGCGATTCAGCGGCAGCTTCGGGCTCCGTCCCGGACCACGGTGGCAGCTGACGATCACTCCCAACTATCTCACCTCGCGCGACCCGCGGCAGTACGTGGGTACGAAGATCGGGACCGGCCCCGCCGCGACGTACGGCAACTCCTACCGGTTCGCGACCGTCGACTTCCGGGAGTTCACCCTCAGCGGACGGCTCAACTACGCGTTCGGCCCCGATCTCACCCTCGAGACCTTCGCTGAGCCGTACGCGGCGAGCGGCAGCTTCGCCGGTCTCGGTCAGCTCGTGCGTCCGCGGAGCCACGAGACGGAGGGAATTCCCGGAGACGCGAGCTCGCTCGACTTCAACGAGCGATCCCTCCGCACGAACGCGGTGCTTCGCTGGGAGTGGCGACCCGGGAGCCTCTTTTACGCCGTCTGGCAGCGAAGCGGCAGCCGCTCGATGGATCGGTACCGCCCGGTCGATCCGACCGATGCGTTCGGGGCGTTTGGTGGCCGCTTTACCAACTTCTTCGCGCTGAAGCTGAGTCTCTGGGTCCCGCTGGGCGGCTAGCGTGCATCGTGCAGGGAACGTTCGGGCGTCGCGCCGCGTAGAGGCGACGCCCCCGCTTCCCTGGAGAGCAGCACCCATGCTGGTCGAGATCTACTCCGACGTCGTCTGTCCGTGGTGTTACATCGGCGAGCGCCGCTTCGGGAAGGCGCTCGGCTCATTCACCGGAGCCGACGACGTCGAAGTCGTCTTCCGGCCCTTCCAGCTCGATCCCGACGCGCCCTCGACGCCGAGCCCGTTGCTCGACTCGCTGCGGTCGAAGTTCGGCCCTGGCGCGCGGGCGATGACCGAGCGCGTGACCGACGCCGGGGCAGGGGAGGGAATCCAGTTCCGGTGGGAGGACGCCATCGCCGTGAACACCCTCACCGCGCACCGTCTCCTCCGTCTCGCCGAGCAGGAGTACGGGACGAGCGTCCAGCGCGCATTGGCCGAGCGGCTCTTCGAGGCGCACTTCACGCTGGGCGCCAACATCGCGGACCCGGGACTTCTCACGACTCTCGCCGTGGCTGTCGGGATGGATCGCGAGCGCGTGGAGCGCTACCTCTCGTCCGACGAGGGACTCGCCGAGACGCTCGACGCGCTGCGCCACGCCCGCGAGCTCGGCATCACCGCCGTGCCTTCGTTCGTGTTCGACGGCCAGTATCTCGTCGAGGGCGGCCAGCCGGCGGAGACCTTCGTCGCCGTGCTGAACGAGGTCGCCGAGCGGGCGGCGCAGGAGGGCGCGGCCTGAGCCCCGCACCCAGCCGGCGTCGCGATCGTCGAGGCTGACCGCGCCCTCGCAGGAAGCGGGTCGACGATCCCGCTACAATTAGCGCATGACCGACGCATCGAGCAGCGGCGAGCTCACTCTCGATCCCGCCACCGCCGCGGAATGGGACTCCTTCCGCGGACTCGCGCACCGCATGGTGGACGACATGCTCGCCCACCTCTCGACCCTCCGCGACCAGCCGGCGTGGCGGGAGATGCCCCTCGAGGTGCGCGCCGCGTTCGCCGGCGCGGTGCCGCGCGAGGGGATCGGCGCCGACGAAGCGTACGCGCGCTTCGTGAGCGACGTGCTCCCCTACCCGAACGGGAATCTCCACCCGCGCTTCTTCGGCTGGGTGCAGGGAAACGGGACGCCGTTAGGCATGATGGCCGACATGCTCGCCGCCGGCCTTGACGCGCACCTCGCGGGCTTCAACCACGCGCCCGCGCTCGTCGAGCACCAGGTGATCGCCTGGCTCGCCGGCCTCATGGGAATGCCCGGCGCGAGCGGGCTGCTCGTCAGCGGCGGTACGATGGCGAGCACGCTGGGTCTCGCCGTCGGGCGCGTGTCGAAGGCGCGCGAGCTCGGGTTCGATGCCCGTGAGCTCGGCATGCAGCGATGGCCCGACGTCGTGCCTCACGGTCCACTCGTCTTCTACGGCTCGCGAGAGACGCACGGTTGGGCGCGCAAGGCCGCCGAGCTGCTCGGGCTCGGCGATCGTGCCTTCCGGCGCGTCCCCGTCGATCGCGAGTATCGGATCGATCTCGGCACGCTCGCCGCGATGCTCGCCGAGGATCGCGCCGCCGGGCTCCTGCCGTTCTGCGTGATCGGCACCGCGGGAACCGTCAACACCGGGGCGTCCGACGACCTCGCGGCGCTCGCCGACCTGGCCGCGCACGAGAAGCTCTGGTTCCACGTCGACGGAGCGTTCGGCGCGCTCGCGTATCTCTCCGACCAGCTGCGGCCGCAGGTCGCGGGTCTCGAGCGTGCCGACTCGATCGGCTTCGACCTGCACAAGTGGGGCTACCTCCCCTTCGAGTGCGCCTGCGTCCTGGTCCGCGACCCGGTGCTCCATCGCAACGCCTTCGCCACGACGGCGAGCTATCTTGCCGGCACGACGCGCGGCGTCATCGCCGGCGGCCTCCCCTTCGCCGATCGCGGCATCGAGCTCACGCGTGGCTTCAAGGCGCTCAAGGTGTGGCTCTCGCTCCTGGCCGACGGCGTTGACACGCTCGTCGCGCTCATCGAGCAGAACGTCTCGCAGGTGCGGCACCTCGTCGCCCGCGTCGAGGCGAGCGAGGAGCTGGAGCTGCTCGCGCCCGCCCCGCTCAACATCGCCTGCTTCCGCTACGCGCCGGCGGGCGTCGACGCGACGCGACTCGACGCGATCAACGAGGAGATCCTCCTGCGGCTGCAGGAGCGCGGCATCGCGGTGCCCTCGGGCACGACGCTCGACGGACGCTTCGCGATCCGCGTCGCGAACACCAACCATCGCGCGCGCACCGAGGACCTCGACGCCGTCGTGGACGGAGTGCTCGAGATCGGGCGCGAGCTCGTTCACCCCGGATGAGAAAGGGGGCCGGGATCCGGCCCCCTCTCCCGCCGTGCGACCCGCTCAGCGCCCCGTCGTGATCGGCCGCTTCGCCGCGACGCTCATCTGCCCCCGCGCCGTGAGGCGCGCGCTCTCGATCCCGCGAATGCTCTCGGCCGTCGCGTTGGTCTCGTTGGTCAGCGTCCAGTCGAGCCGGCGCGGGCCGCGATGCAGCACGATGCCGGGGCCGTCCGGATCGGCGTCCCACTTTCCCTGTGCGACGACACCGCGGCGATTCTTCCAGACGTAGCTGCCGTCCTCGTTCACGCGGAGCGCTTCGGTCGCGCCCATGTGCGCGTACTCCGTCCAGACGTCCCCGCCGACGACGCGGGAGTTGGCGGCCATCGTCTCGCCGAGCGCCCAGTCGCCGACGAAGAACCTCGTCCAGTACGGCTGCCTGTCGAGCGCGACGACGCTCCCCCAGTCGATGCAGTCCGTCGCGCTGGACACCTCGAGCGACTGCACGAGGTACTTCTTCGCGCCGCAGGTCACCGCGCCGCGGCGCGGCGAATCGGTGCCGACCTCGCGCACGAGCCCGCGGCGCCACCCGGTGGACAGGTGGAAGCGCACCGTGTCACCCGCGCGGAAGCTGCCGAAGGCGGGCCAGTCGCGAGGGCTCGCGCTGATCGGCCGGCCGTCGCGCATCGCCGCGCCGGTCGCGCGCACCGGGCCGCGCGCCTGCGTGGCGGGCGCGGGAGTCGGTGCGGGCGCCGCGGCGGACGTGCCCACGCGCGAGAGGTAGCGGACGACGTCGTTCGCGCCGTAGCGACGCGCGCGGTCGAGCGCCGTGAAGCCGTTGGCGTCGGTCATCGACAGATCGGCGCCATGCTCGATCAGGAACTGCACGACCTCGAGGTGGTCCGCGGAGGCGGCGGCCATCAGCGGCGTGAGTCCCGTCGGCGACAGCTGCCAGTTCACGTCGCCGCCTCCCTGCACGATCAGCCGGATCTCGGGGAGGTCGCCACCGTCCGCGTCGCGAACGAGCGCTTCGCCCTTGAGTTGTGCGGAGGAATGTGCCCATGGTCCTGACTGGGCGTGGAGCGCGGGGACGAAGAGGGCGAGCGACGCCGCGGCGGACGCGGCGAGCAGAATACGACGCATGGGAGGTCGGCGACTGGTGAGGTGCTGCGGATTCCCGTGAAAGACGATCGGGGGCCGGGATTGCAATCCCGGCCCCCGATCGAAACGTCGCGTCAGGCTCGCGTCACACGTCGAGGTTCGACGCGAAGCGCGCGTTCTGCTCGATGAAGACCCGCCGCGGCTCGACGTCGTCGCCCATCAGAGTCTGGAAGATGTTGTCGGCGAGGACCGCGTCCTCCATGCTCACCTTGAGCAGGGTGCGATGCTCGGGATCCATCGTCGTCCGCCAGAGCTGCTCGGGGTTCATCTCGCCGAGCCCCTTGTAGCGCTGGATGTTGACGCCCTTGCCGTCGCCGTTTCCGTTCCCGCCGCCCAGGCGCTTCGCGATCTCGTCGCGCTCCGTGGCGTCGTAGGCGTAGTACTCCTCCTTCCCCTTCGCGACGCGGAAGAGCGGCGGCTGCGCGATGTAGACGAAGCCGGCGTCGATCAGCTCCGGCATCTGGCGGAAGAAGAACGTCAGCAGCAGGGTGCGGATGTGCGCCCCGTCCACGTCGGCGTCGGTCATGATGATGATCTTGTGGTACCGCGTGCCGTCGAGCTTGAACTCCTCCTTGATCCCCGACCCGATCGCCGTGATGATCGTCCGGATCTCTTCATTGGAGAGCACCTTGTCGATGCGGGCCTTCTCGACGTTGATGATCTTGCCGCGCAGCGGCAGGATGGCCTGGAAGGCACGGTCGCGACCCTGCTTCGCCGAGCCGCCCGCCGAGTCGCCCTCGACGAGGTAGATCTCGCACATCGTCGGGTCGGACAACGAGCAGTCGGCGAGCTTACCCGGCAGGTTGCCGACGTCGAGCGCCGACTTCTTACGGGTGAGGTCGCGCGCCTTGCGCGCCGCCTCGCGCGCCCGGGCCGCGCTCATGGCCTTGTCGATGATCGAGTTCGCGACGCGCGGATGCTCCTCGAGGTAGGTGCCGAGCAGGTCGTTCACCACCGACTTGACCGCGCTCTCCGCCTCGGAGTTGCCGAGCTTCGTCTTCGTCTGCCCCTCGAACTGCGGCTCGCGGACCTTCACCGAAAGCACCGCCGTGAGGCCTTCACGGACGTCGTCGCCGGTGAGCGTCGTCTCCTTGTCCTTCTTCGCGAGGCTCGACTTCTGGATGTACTGGTTGATGACGCGCGTCAGCGCGCTCTTGAAGCCGGTGAGGTGCGTCCCGCCTTCGTGCGTGTTGATGTTGTTGACGAAGGAGAAGACGTTCTCGTTGTAGCCGTCGTTGTACTGCATCGCGAGCTCGATCCCGATGTCGTCCTTTTCGGTCTCGAGATAGATGACCTCGTTGTGCAGGACCTTCTTGTTCGTGTTCAGGTGCTGCACCATCTCGCGGAGGCCGCCCTTCGCGTGGAAGGTCTCCTCCTTCTCCTCGCCGGGCCGTTCGTCCTTGAGCGTGATCGTGACGCCCTTGTTGAGGAAGGAGAGCTCGCGCAGCCGCGCCTGCAGCGTCGAGTAGTTGTAGGTGAGGACGCTGAAGATCTGCGCGTCCGGCTTGAACCAGACCTTGGTGCCCGTCTCGTTCGCCCTGACCTTGTTGAGCACCTTGAGCTTGCTGCGCGTGTCACCGCGCACGAAGTCCATGTAGTGCTCGCTCCCGCCGCGCTTGATCCAGACCTTGAGCTGCTCGGAGAGGGCGTTGACGACGGACACGCCGACGCCGTGCAGACCGCCCGACACCTTGTAGGTGTTCTTGTCGAACTTGCCGCCGGCGTGCAGCACGGTCATCGCGAGCTCGACCCCCGGCATCTTCTCCACCGGGTGGATGTCCACCGGAATCCCGCGTCCGTTGTCCTCGACGGTGATCGAGTTGTCGTGATGGATGGTCACCGCGACGCGGTCCGCGTGGCCGGCGAGCGCTTCGTCGATGGAGTTGTCGACGACCTCGTAGACGAGGTGGTGCAGTCCGCGCTCCGACGTCGAGCCGATGTACATGCCCGGCCGCTTGCGCACGGCCTCGAGCCCCTTGAGTACCTGGATCTGCCCTGCGTCGTACGCCTTCGTGTCTCTCTCGTCCGTCGTCTTTGCCATGTCCACGCTGTCCGAATAAAAGCCAAAAAATCGCGGGGGGAAACTGAAGAAATGTAATCGCCGCGGGGGCGAAAATCAATCTTCAGCGCGGCTTCTATCCCGTGTAATGGCAACCACTTGCAAGCGGTCGCGGCAGCGGATCTCGGCGTCGGATCGAACCCGCTACTCCACCCGCACCACCGGCGTCTGCAGCGGCGGGAGCGTCGCTTCGATCTCGCGGCGCTTCGGCTCCAGCCATGGCGGAAGCACGAGCGATTCGCCGAGCGTCTCGGGCGATTCGTCGATCGCGAAGCCCGGTCCGTCCGTCGCCAGCTCGAAGAGCACGCCCCCCGGCTCGAGGAAGTAGACGGAGCGGAACCAGAAGCGGTCGATCACGGGCGTCGGCCGGCGATGCGCCTGCTCGACGCGCTCGCGCACGGCCATCTCGGCTTCGTCGTCCGGGACGCGCCACGCGATGTGGTGCACGCCGCCCGTCCCCCAGCGCCCGCGCGCCGAGCGCGGCGCTTCCGTGACGTCGATGAAGCGTCCGGAACCCCCGCCGAGCACGCCGAAGCGGTGCCAGCCATCTTCGTCGCCGAGCTTCGTGAGGCCTAACGTGCCGGTGAGGAACGCCGCCGTCGCGGCGAGGTCGCGCTCGACGATGCGCATCGAGTGCAATCCGATCACCTGCCGATCGGCGGGAACGGGGCTCTCGTTCCAGGGGGTGAAGTCGCGCGCGTCCGATGTCTCGATCAGCGCGATGCGGAGGCCGTGCACGTCCGCGAAGGGAAGCACACGCTCGCCGAACCGCGTGGCGATCGTGTCCGTCCCGATGCCGGCGCGCCCGAGCCGATGCTGCCAGTACTCGAGCGAGCCGGTGGGGACGGCGAGCCCGACCTCGCTCGCCAGTCCCACTCCCGGCGACACCGGCTCCATGTCGGGCCACGGGAAGAACGTGAGGTCGGTACCCGGACTGCCCGCGCCGTCGGCGTAGAACAGGTGGTACGTCCCCGGCACGTCCTGATTCACCGACTTCTTCACGAGCCGCATCCCGAGCAGCCCCGTGTAGAAGTCCAGATTCTCCTGCGGATCACCCGCGATGCAGGTGACGTGGTGAAGCCCCGTGATCCCGATCATGGTGCCCTCGTCAGGCGCGAACCGCCTGCGCCTCGATGTGGATCTTGATGTCGTTGCTGACGAGAATCCCGCCCGTCTCGAGCGTCTGGTTCCAGACGAGCCCGAACTCGCGGCGATCGATCTTGCCGTCGGCGCTGAAGCTGACGCGCTCGCCGCCCCACGGATCCCGGCCGCGCCCCTCGTAGGTCGCGGTGAGCTTCACCTCACGCGTCGTGCCACGGATCGTCAGGTCGCCGATCACGGTGAATCCCTCGCCGGCCTCGGCGCGGGCGCCCTCGATCCGCTTGCTCTTGAAGGTGATGCGCGGATGGTTCTCGGCGTCGAGGAAGTCGCCGGAGACGAGGTGGCCGTCGCGCTGCTCGACGCCGGTGTCGATGCTGCCCGCGGCGAAGGAGACGTCGACCGAGGAGCGCTCGGGGTTCTGCTCGTCGATGCGGATGCTGCCGGTCACGTCCTTCAGCCGTCCCTTGACGGTCGTGATCATCATGTGCTTCGCCGAGAACTCGACCGTGGTGTGCGTGGGGTCGATGTTCCAGGTGCTGACGCCGGTCGGCTGGGTGGTGGTCGCCATGGTGGTGCTCCTCAGGTGGTGGGTACGGGGTAAGTATCTTATCAGTGAGATATAGCGCCTGCTGTCGTCATTCCGGTTCCCGCGCCTCGTCCTCCGCGGCTGCGCGGCCGAGCGTCCGCAGCAGCTTCGTCGCCGTGCGTCGCTCCTCGCGCGTGAGCCCGCCGACCGCGCGTGCGATCGCCGCGGCGTGATCGGGGAAGATGCGCCGGATCAGCGCACGCCCCGCCGTGGTCAGGACCGCGTACCGCGCGCGCCGGTCGTTGGGGCAAGCTTCGCGCGCCACGAGCCCCTTCTTCTCGAGCCGGTCGACGAGAAAGGTCGTGCCGCCGCTCGACACCAGCACCCGCCGCTGCAGATCCCCCAGCAGGAGCGGCCCCTTGTGGTAGAGCGCCTCGAGGATGCCGAACTCGGCGCTCGAGAGCCCATGCCGCGCGATGTCGGCCTCGCTGTGACGGCCGACCGCGGCGTGCGCGCGGGACAGGACGACCCAGAGCTTCAGCTCCTCCGCGTACCGCTCGTCCACCGGCGCCGGCGCGTGCGCGCCCGTCGCCCGCGGGGAGCGGGGCGCCTGCCGTGCCGGCTTCGGGGAAGGAGTGCGCGTCGTCATATCTCAGTACTAAGATATATCGGCGGCGCCGCGACGCAAGGGGGGCCGCCGTCAGCGCTGCAGCAGCCAGCGGATCCGCGAGACCGGCTGACGCCCGGGCTTCGCGTTGAGCTGCTTCAGCAGCTCGGGCTCGAGCAGCGAGAGCTCCGTCATCCATCCGTGCGTCGTCACCGCCACGAACAGCAGCCCGTCCTGCGTCACCGAGAGCGGCTTCGTCACCGCCGCGATCTGCGGGCCGACGAGCGACTCCCACTCCGGTACCACCGCCGCCTGCTCGACGCGCGGCGCGAGGCCGCTCTTCGCCAGGTAGCTCGCCAGCGCCTCGCCGATCGACGCGGTCCTGTGCTGCTTCTCGTCCGGCTTCCGCCGCTCGCGGCGCGTCATGCGGCCCCCGCCCGGATCCACGGCGTCAGCGCGCCGTGCTGCACCCGCCAACGTGCGAGCCGCGTCAGGCTGGGCGGGATGTCGCTCTCCCGGGGAACGGCGAGGATCGTCTGCCCCGCACCCTCGCCGGCGAAGAGCTCGAGGATGCGCGCCGAGCGCCGCGCGTCCAGCTCGGCGAAGGGATCGTCGAGCAGCAGGAGTGGGGCGTTGTCGCGCTCCTGGCGCAGCGTCTCCTGCTCGAGGACCCGCAGGGCGATCGCCGCGGTGCGCTGCTGCCCGGCCGAGCCGAAGGTCCGCAGCTCGCGGCCGTCGAGGGTGAGCTCGAGGTCGTCGCGATGCGGGCCGGCGTGCGTCAGGCCGCGGCGGAGGTCGAGCGAGCGCTTCGATTCGAGCGCGCGCGCGAGCGCGGCCGCGACGTCGTCGTCGCCGCCGTCGAGCGAGGTCGCGTAGCGCATCACCGCGCTGCCGCGCTCGCCGATCGCCTCGCAGACGCGCGCGAACCGTTCCTGGTGCGCGCGCACCCACGCGACGCGCGCGCTCCAGATCCGCGCGCCGTGCTCGGCGAGCGCGGGCTCCCACACCGCGACGCGCGATTCGTCGCGCGCCGATCGGAATCCGTCGCGCAGCGCCGCGTTGCGGCGCGCCAGCGCGCCGCGGTACGACTGCAGCGCGGTGAGGTACGGGCGCGAGGTGAGCGCGAGGACGACGTCGAGGTATCGGCGACGCTCGCCCGGGCTCCCCGCGACGAGCGCCGCGTCGCGCGGCGAGCAGAGCACGGAGGGAAGGGCGCCTAACGCGTCGGACAGCCGCGGCGGCTCCGCGCCGTCGAGCATGACCCGCTTCCGCTTCGTCGCCCGCTCGAAGCCGGCGCCGATGCCGTGCGCCCCGCGCGCGCCGACCGTCTCTGCGGCGATGTGGAATGCGGGCGCGCCGAAGCGCACGAGGTCCACATCGCGCGCGCCGCGTGCCGAACGGAGGAGCTGCAGGTAGTACGCGGCCTCGAGGAGGTTGGTCTTGCCGTGCCCGTTCTCCCCGACGACGACCATCCCCTCCGGCGGGACCTCGAGCTCGACGCGCTCGAGGTTCCGGAAGTCGCGGACGGCGAGGCGCGCCAGGCGCATCGAGGCTACCGGCCGGTGAAGTTCGGCGCGCGCTTCTCGAGGAAGGCGCGCGCGCCCTCACGCATGTCGGTCGTCGTCGCGCAGCGGCCGAAGTTCTCCGCCTCGAGCGCGATCGCCTCCTCGAGGGGGAGGTCGAGCCCGCGATCGACCGTCTCGATCGCCAGCGCGAGCGCGACGGGGCCGTTGGCGATCATCTGTCCCATCATCTTCCGCGTCGCCGCGATGAGCTCCGCCGCCGGCACGACGGCGTTCACGAGACCGATGCGCAGCGCCTCCTCCGCGTCGATCGTCTCGCCGGTGAGGATGAGCTGCAGCGCCCGGCCCTTGCCCACGAGGCGCGGCAGCCGCTGCGTCCCGCCGTAGCCCGGGATGATGCCGAGCTTCACCTCCGGCTGCCCGAGCTTCGCCGCCTCCGAGGCGATCCGCACGTGGCAGGCGAGCGCCAGCTCGCACCCGCCGCCTAACGCGAAGCCGTTCACCGCCGCGATCACCGGCTTCGGCGACGTCTCGAAGCGACGGAACACGTGCTGCCCGTGGTGCGCGAAGCGGCGCGCCTCCTCCTCCGTCAGCGTCGGGAACTGCGAGATGTCCGCGCCGGCCACGAACGCCCGCCCCGCGCCGGTGACGATCACCCCCAGCACATCCGCGCTCGCGCGCGCACGGTCGATCGCCTCGCCCAGCCCGGCGAGCGTCGCCCGATCCAGCGCGTTCAGCCTGTCGGGGCGGTTGACGGTGATCGTCGCGATGCGGTCGGCGACCTCGTAGCTGACCGGGGACGAGGCGGCCGGGGAGGTGGGTGCGGTCATCGGTGTTCGGTGCTCGCCATGAGGGGGGACGTCGCGGCGGAGGACGCCGGCCGCGAGCCCCGGAATGTAATCCCCGGGACTGCTTTTTGCCTTTCTCGCACGTCATGAGCAGCGCTGCGCGCGAACGCTGGATCCTCCGCAAGGGCAGTCCCGCCAACGGCTTCCGCTACGAGACGGAAGACGGGAGGGCGGTGCGCGACGCGAAGACCCTCGCGCGCATCGACGGCCTGCGCGTGCCGCCGGCGTGGCGCGACGTGCACCTCGCCGCGAGCCCGCGCAATTCCATCCAGGCGTGGGGCTTCGACGCGCGCGGACGCAAGCAGTACCGGTATCACGAGACCGCCACGAAGCGCGGCGAGCTGCGGAAGTACTATCGCGTGCGACAGCTCGGTCGCGATCTCCCGCGCATCCGACGCGTCCTCGCGGAACACGAGCGCCGCCGCGGTGCGACGCTCGAGCGCGTCGCCGCCGGCGTCCTCCGGCTGATCGCCGAGCGCTGCTTCCGGCCCGGCAGCGATCGCTACGTGAAGGAGAACCGCTCCTTCGGCATCACCACGCTGCGAAAATCGCACGTGGCGATCGAGGGTGACGCGGTCGTCTTCGCGTTTCGTGGGAAGAGCGGGGTGAAGCAGCGGCATCGCGTCGTCGACCGCGAGGTCGCGCGCTTCGTCCGCACGCTGCTCGACACGCCGGGCACGCGCCTCTTCCGCTACGAGAAGGACGGCGAGTGGCACGATCTCGACGCGCGAACGCTCAACGACTACCTCCGCGATTCGCTCGGCTTTCCGTACACGGCGAAGGACTTCAGGACCTGGGGCGGGACGCTGCGTGCCGCGACCGTGCTCGCGGAGATCGGCCCTCCCCGAAGCATGACCGACGGGAAGCGCAACGTGGCCACGGTCATGCGTCTCGTCGCCGCGGAGCTGGGGAACACGCCGACGATCTGTCGCAAGTCCTACGTGCACCCGGTGATCCTCGAGCGCTACCTGGACGACGGAGAGACCATCGCCGAGCGGCTCGGCCGCGCCGGCGGAAATGGCCGTGCCCACACGCACACCGCCGAGGAGCGCGCCCTCGTGCGCTTCCTCGACGAGCATTTCCCCGAGCGGCGCAAGCGGCGACGCGTCGAGGCGTAGCCATTCCAGCCACGGGCGTCGCGGCGTACGTTACGCGCGTGCAAGCGTCCACGAGCGAAGCGACTCCCCACGTCATCGAGGCGGTCCGCTGGTCTCCGCGGGGCGACGCGGTGCGGATCATCGATCAGCGCCGCCTCCCGGCGGAGTACGTCGAGCGGGATCTGCGCACGCTCGACGAGGTGCGCGAGGCGATCGCGACCCTCGCCGTCCGCGGCGCGCCGGCGATCGGCGTCGCGGGCGCGATGGGGCTCGTGGTCTCGGTGAGCGCGCACGCGGAAGAGCCGCGCGAGCGCTTCGCGGCACGGCTGCGCGAGCACGCGGCGGCGATCCGCGCGACGCGGCCGACCGCGGTGAACCTCCCGTGGGCGATCGACCGCATGCTCGCGCGCGCCGCGCTCGAGCGCACGAGCGAGCCCGGCGCGCTGATCGCAGCGCTGCGCGACGAGGCGACGGCGATCCTCGAGGAGGATCGCACGATGTGCCGCCGGATCGGCGAGCACGGCGAGCGGCTCGTCGCCGAGCAGGCGCGCGTGCTCACACACTGCAACGCCGGCGCGCTCGCGACCGCGGGGATCGGCACCGCGCTCGCTCCGGTCTACGTCGCCGCCGAGCGGGGACGGAGCGTCGCCGTGTACGCCGACGAGACGCGCCCGCTCCTGCAGGGAAGCCGGCTCACCGCGTGGGAGCTCGCGCGCGCCGGGATCCCCGTCACCGTGCTGACGGACGGGATGGCGGCATCTCTGATGCGCGCGGGAAAGGTCGATCTCTGCATCGTCGGCGCGGACCGCATCGCGGCGAACGGTGACACGGCGAACAAGATCGGCACCTACGCGCTCGCCGTCGTCGCGCGGCACCATGACGTGCCCTTCTACGTCGCCGCGCCCAGCTCGACGATCGACCCGGCGGTGCCTGACGGTGAGGCGATCGTCATCGAACAGCGCAGCGCGGACGAGGTTCGCCGGGGCTTCGGGGTTCTCACCGCGCCGGAGGATGCGGCCGTATACAATCCGGCCTTCGACGTCACGCCGGCGGCGCTGATCAGCGGCTTCGTCACCGACCGCGGGATCGTGCGGCCACCATACGACTTTCACGACTGGATCCCGCCGCTTCGAGCCGCGCGAGGGCACCGGCACGGCACGCGCGGGTAATGAGCAGTGGCGACGCGCGGCGCGCGCCGCGCTCTCATGGGCGCGCGATCCGGGACACGAACGAGGGTGAGGGAGCGACGGTGGTGAAGCAGGCGGACGTGCTCGAGCTGCATCTCGAGCGGCTGGCGGCGTGCAGGAAGTGTGGGCATCCCGAGCCCATCGTACCGATTCTCTCGCGGGCGCGGCGGCCGCGGGTGATGCTCGTCGGGCAGGCTCCGGGGAAGGTCGAGATCTCGAGCCGGAAGCCCTTCGCTGGTCGGGCGGGGAAGACGCTCTTCCGGTGGCTGGAGGAGGCGGGTCTGAGCGAGGAGGAAGCGCGCGATCGCATCTATATCTCGGCGATGACGCGCTGTTTCCCCGGCCCGCACCCGAGCGGGCGCGGCGATCGGGTCCCCACACGCGACGAGCTGTCGCTGTGTGGATCATGGCTCGATGACGAGCTGAAGCTGATCCGGCCAGAGCTGATAATCCCCGTTGGGAAGCTGGCGATCGGCCGCTTCCTTCCCGAGGCGCCACTGGCCGAGGTGGTCGGGAAGGCGCATCGGGTGGAGCATGTGGGAGGGGAGAGCATCGCGATTCCGCTTCCGCATCCGTCGGGGGCGAGCAGCTGGATCCACGCCCCGGGCCATCGCGCGCTGGTGTCGAAGGCGTTACGGCTCATCGGCGGTCGGATGCGCGCGCTCGCGGCGGCGGTCATCCTCCTGCTGCTGGCCCCGGCCGCGGCACAGGCCCAGACGCGCTCCGACGCCTGGATCGGGGCCGACAAGGTGAAACACTTTTTCATGTCGGCGCTCGTTCAGAGCATGGCCTATTCGGTGGCCCAGGTCACCACGCGCGCCCCTCGGTCGTCATTACTGTTGAGTGCGTCCGTCGCCAGTGCCGCCGTGGGTATTGGGAAGGAGATGCACGATCGCGGGTCGTACGGACTGTTCAGCGTCCGCGATCTCGCGTGGGACGCCGCGGGTGCGGGGGCAGCGAGCCTGATGCTCTCCCACACTCGACATTGATGGACCAGCAGCACGCCGCCGTTTCCCGGCGGTGCGTCACGTTCTATATTGTTGACGTTGGTCCGTCGTCGGCGTCGTCTCAATCCAGACCGACCGTCGCCCGACATGACATCCTCGATCGAGACGTCCGACAGCTCCGCTGCGAAGCGCACCAGCGGCGGAACCAACCGGCGGAACAACCTCGTGCTGCGCGCCCTCATCGACGAGATGCTGGAGCGGGTGCGAGAACTGAACCGGAGCAATGGCGTCTGGACCTCCGACGAGCGCGCGCGCGCCGAAGCGGAGCTGGACGCGATCATGGCGCGAGTCCGTCGCGTGGCCGCACAGCGTCACGCCGCCGCCAGCTGAGACTCGTCGCCGTCACCACGGCCGAGCGCTGGTAGTCCCGCTTCACCGTTGGGCGGGAATCGAGGGATCGTGAAGGCACGAACGAAGTTTCTGATCGGTGGCGCGCTCGTGCTCTGCACGGCTGGCTATCTCATGGCCAGCTCGATCAAGCAGACCGGGGTCTACTACGTCACTCCCTCCGAGCTGGCGACCCACGTCGCCGCCGACAACAGCTTCCACGACACGGGCGTCAAGCTCGGCGCGCGCGTCGTCCCGGGCACGATCGTCCGCGATCCGGGTGGGAAGCTCTTCCAGTTCCGCGTCACCGACGGCACGACCACGTACCCGGTGATCTATCGCGGCATCGCACCCGACACCTTCACCGACGGCGTCGACGTCGTCGTTGAAGGACGCCTCGGGCGCGACGGCACCTTCCACGCGACGACGCTCCTCGCGAAGTGTGCGTCGCGCTATGAGAACGCCCCGCCGGGGCCGGGCCAGCCCGGCGGACACCCGGCCTCCGTTCCGAAGTCCAGCCAGTCGTGATCCTCATCGGTGAGCTGTCGCTCTGGGTGGCCGTCGTCATGGCTGCCTGGACGACGACCGTTTCCTTCGCCGGCGGCAGGCTGCGTCGCCCGGATCTGATCGCGAGCGGAGAGCGCGGGCTGTACGCGAGCTTCGCGCTCGTGCTGCTCGCATCGGTCGGGCTGTGGACCGCGCTGCTCACGCACGATTTCTCCCTCGAGTACGTCGCGTCGAACACCAGCCGCAACATGCCGCAGGTGTACGTCTTCGCGGCGTTCTGGGGCGGGCAGGCGGGATCGATGCTCTTCTGGGCGCTGATCCTCTCGTTCTACGGTACGCTGGCGGTGCTCACGAGCCGCGGCCGGTCGCGCGACCTGATGCCGTGGGTGACGGGGACGATCGGCGCGGTGCTGCTCTTCTTCCTGCTGACGACCTGTCTCGGCGCCAACCCCTACACGCGGCTGCCCTTCGTCCCGCTCGACGGGCGCGGGCTGAACCCGCAGCTGCAGAACCCGGGGATGGCGATCCACCCCCCGAACCTCTACCTCGGCTACGTCGCGACGACGATCCCCTTCGCTTTCGCGATCGGGTCGCTCATCACGCGGCGACTCGACAACGAGTGGCTCGGCGCGGTGCGGCGATGGGCGCTGGTGTCGTGGTTCTTCCTCACCGTCGGCATCACGTTAGGCATGTGGTGGGCCTACGTCGAGCTCGGGTGGGGCGGCTACTGGGCGTGGGATCCGGTCGAGAACGCCTCCTTCCTCCCCTGGCTGACGGGGACGGCGTTCCTGCACTCGATCATGATCCAGGAGAAGCGCGGGATGCTCAAGAAGTGGAACGTCATCCTCGTGGTGGCGACCTTCCTTCTCGCGATCCTCGGCACCTTCATCACGCGCAGCGGGATCATCTCGAGCGTGCACGCGTTCGCGCAGTCGCCGGTCGGGACCTGGTTCGCGGGCTTCCTCATCGTCGCGATCGGGATCACCGCCTTCCTCGTGACGACGCGGCTGCGCGATCTCGACGCGCCGGTGACGCTGGAGAGCGTCGTCAGCCGCGAGGCGGCGTTCCTCTACAACAACCTCGTGCTCTGCGGGATCGCATTCTCCGTCCTCTGGGGGACGCTCTTCCCGATCATCAGCGAGTGGGTGCGCGGGACGAAGATCACGGTCGGTCCTCCGTTCTTCAACGCGGTGAACATCCCGCTCGGCCTCCTGCTGCTCGGGCTGACCGGAGTCGGCCCGCTGATCGCCTGGCGACGGGCGAGCTCGACCAACCTGAAGCGGCAGTTCGCGGCGCCGTCGATCGCCGGCGCGGCGACGGGGGCGCTCCTGCTCGCCGCGGGGATGCGCGACGCGTACGCGCTGGTGTCGTACACGCTCGCCGGCTTCGTCATGGCGACGATCGTCCAGGAGTTCTACAAGGGGACGACCGCGCGGCGCGCGATCCACGGCGAGTCGGTTCCGGTCGCGCTCGTGCGTCTCGTGGCGCGCAATCGCCGCCGCTACGGCGGCTACATCGTGCACCTCGGCGTGGTCGTGCTCTTCGCGGCGTTCGCCGGTCTCGCCTTCAAGCGCGAGCTCGACGTCACGCTGCGCCCCGGAGAGAGCTACACCGCGAAGGATCCCTTCGGGCACGAGTGGCGCTTCGTGAGCCAGGGGATCTCGCGCTTCGAGGCGTCGAACCGCGACGTCGTTGCGATCGGGCTCGACGTCTTCCGCGACGGAAAGCGGATCGGCGTGATGACGAGCGAGCAGCGGCAATACCGTGACAGCCGCGGCAACCCGACCTTCAATCCGTCGACCGAGGTCGGGATCCATGGCACGCTGAAGGAGGACACCTACGTCGTGCTCGCGGGCGTGACGGGCGACGAGACCGCCGAGCTCCGGATCAACTTCAACCCGCTCGTGTGGTGGGTGTGGTACGGAGGCGCGATCATGGCGATCGGCGGGCTGATCGTGATGTGGCCGGCGGCCGAGCGGCGGAAGCCGGCGAGCGGCTACCGCGCGAGCCTCGCGCCGAGCGCCGAGCCGGCGCGCGCGGGAGCGGGGGCATGAGACGCGAGCTCTCGCGCCGCGAGGCGCTCCGCTGGGCGGCCGCTGGCGCCGCGCTGCTCGTCACGCGCGGCCTCGCCGCGCAGTCGGCGTCGACCCGCGACAGCACGGGCACGCCTAACGGTCCGACCGACGGTGCGTCGGGGTCGAATCTGTTCTCGATGAACCAGGGCGCGGCGCGCACGGTGCATCGGCCGCCGAAGCCGGGCGTCACGAAGCGCATCAGCGACGACGAGCGCAACGAGACCGAGAAGAAGCTCCGCTGCCAGTGCGGGTGCACCCTCGACATCTACACCTGTCGCACGACGGACTTCGCCTGCGAGGTGTCGCCGGCGATGCATCGCGACGTCATGGCCCTCGTCGAGGGCGGCTACGACGCGCAGGAGATCATCGACGCCTTCACCCAGACCTACGGGGAGAAGGTGCTGATGGCGCCGACGAAGAAGGGTTTCAACCTCGTGGGTTGGGGGATGCCCTTCGGTGCGCTGCTCGTCGGCGGGGGAATCCTCACGACGCTCCTCCGGCGGTGGCACCGTCGCGCGATGAATGTTCGCCCGGTCGCGGCCACGCCGACTCCGATGGCCGGTGTCGACGCGACCGATGAGGAACTGCGCCGGATCGAGGCCGCGGTACGAGGGGACGAAGGGTGATCGCGCTCATCCTCGGCACCCTGCTCGCCATCGCCGCGATGGCCTTCGTGCTCGCGCCGCTCTTCAGCGACGCCGCGGCAGTGCCGATCGCCGCTCGCGGTCGCGACTCACGCGCCGAAGCGCAGTCGCGCGGCGAGGCAGCTGTCGAGGCGCTGCGCGAGATCGAGTTCGACCGCGCGACGGGAAAGCTCGCCGACGCGGACTACACGGCGCTCAAGGCGCGCTACACGAAGCAGGCGCTCGCCGCGATGCGCGCCGAGTCGAAGGGCGCGCCGGTCGACGAATCCGACGTCGAGGCAGCGATCCGTCGCGCGCGGGAAGCGCGCGCCAACGCGCCCGCCTGTCCGCAGCACGGGACGAGGCCGGAAGTGGACGCGATCTACTGCTCCGAGTGCGGCTGCTTCCTCGGCGGTGCCTGCGCGCACTGCGGCGCGACACCGAGCGCGCCCGGGGCGCGCTTCTGCGAGAGCTGCGGGCATCGACTGCTCGCCGCCTGAACTGCTGGGTTGGGGGATCAGGCGGTGGGAACCGCGTCAATGCCGTTCCTTACGCCTGGCCCCTGACCCCTGCAGTCCGATCGACGCGGAAACTGCTCGACGATTCGCGGAGTCGCTCGGCGAGCCGCGCGAGCTCCTGAGCCGTCTCGGCGAGCGCGTCGAGTGCGGCGTGCTGTTCCTGGGCGACGCCCGCCGCCGCGCCAGCGCGTGACGCAGCGTCGCTCGCGACGCTCCGCACCTCGGCGATGACCGCGGAGAGCTCGGCCATCGCCTGACTCTGGGAGCGTGACACGGTCGCCGCCTCGCCCACGACGTCGGCGAGCCGCCGCGAGCCGTCGAGCACTCCGCCGAGCGCGGCGGTGGCCTCGGTGGCGACCTCGCCCACGCCGAGCACGCGACCCTCGTTCTCGCCCATCACACGGCTCGCCGCGCCGGCGCGATCGCGGAGCGACTTCATCGTCTCGGCGATCTCGCCGGCCGCGCGCGCGCTCCCCTCGGCGAGCTTCCGCACCTCGTCCGCGACGACGGCGAAGCCCTTCCCGTGCTCTCCCGCGCGCGCGGCCTCGATCGCCGCGTTCAGCGCGAGGAGGTTCGTGTTGCGGGCGAGCACCGACACCGTCTCCGCGAACTTGCTGATCCGCGTCGCCGCGTCGACGAGTCCCTCGATCGCCGTCGCCGACTCGCGCACGCGCTGGCCGACGGCGACGAGGTTTTCCGCGGCGGTGCCGATCGCGTCGCGGCTGCGCCCCCCGGTCTCGAGGAGCGCCTGCGCATTGAGCTCCATGGCGGCCGCGCGCTCGGAGAGGCGTTGCGCGGCCTCGAATGCTTCCTCGGTCCGCTGCGCTCCACGCTCGACGCTCGAGCGCTGTCCGTCCAGGTGTCGCGCCAGCTCCATCGCCGCTTCACCGAAGGCGCGTCCCTTCTCGGTCAGCTGCTCGCTGAACGCGGCGAGCTGCTCGGCGAACGACGCCACCTCGTCGGCTTCGCGCTGCACGCCGCCGATGAGGGAGCCGACTTCGGCGAGGGAGGTGTTGAGGCTCGCCTCGAGCAGTCCGAGCTCGTCGCCCTGGCCGGAGGCGGCGCGCGCGGTGAGATCACCGCGCTCCACGAGGAGCAGGGTCTCGCGGGTCGCGCGGATGCGCCGCCGCAGATCGGAGGCCATGCGCACGGTGAGCAGCGCCGTGACGACGAGGATTCCCGTCGCGACGATCAGCCAGACCAGAGACGCCGTATCGGGGGCGTGCCCGTTCCACGCGAGGTACATCCCGCCGAGCGCACCGGCGGCCGAGAGTGTCAGCACGTAGTACGCGAGCGCGTCGCCGCGATGGAAGGCGTGCGTCGTGATCGGGACCATGTACAGCGGCAGCACCGCGAGCGAGCCGCAGAGTGTGTACGCGCCCGTGACGAGCGCGACGTCGACGGCCGCGATCGCGTACTTGTACCAGCGGCGATAGGCGTCCGGCCGCCGCGCGAGCACGAAGACCCACACGTTGAGACCGAGCGCGGCGACGATGAGGGCCACGACGCGGCCGACCGCGATCGGCGTCACCCCCATGAGCGGCGGGAGGAGGAGCGCGAGCCCCGCTCCGAGCGCTGCGCCGCCTCGAATGAACACACCGGACCTCCACGACGCGAGGTCGAGCGACCTCTCGTCATGGCGCCAGCGCAGCGCGAGCTCCTCCTCATCGAGCGATGGGAGGCGCGTCGCAGGAATGTCGAGGGATGCAGTCATGGGTCTGATGAATCGGTCGTGCGGCTGGACCCCTTATGACGGTCCAGACGCGACGAACGCCACGTGAGAGAGCTCTCACGTGGCGTTCGTCAGCGGGCCGTACGTTCGGATTACTGCCGGCAGGTCCCGCGCGGGTCCGGCTTCGGCTGATCGACGACGACGCGGTGGTCGAGATTCGCGACGTGGAGCGCGACATCCTCGACGAGGTTGGCGACGCGCGCCATGTGATCGTAGTCGATGTGGTCGGGCTCGTCCGTCACCTGGTGGTAATCGGAGTGGCCTCCAGTGGTGAAGAAGGTGATCGGGATGCCGTACCGCGCATACTCGTAGTGGTCGCTGCGGCAGTAGATGTTCATCGGGTGCCCGTTCGCGTCCATCGAGTAGTCGAAGGTGAAGCCGTGCCTGTCGCGTGTGTTCACCTGCTCGATGAGATCGCCGAGCTCCGTCGAGAGCCGGCGGGAGCCGACGAGCTGGAGGTAGCTCGGCCCGCCGTGCAGCACCTGGCCGTCCTTGGTCAGCCCGACCACGTCCGTCGCCGCGCCGCGTCCGACCATGTCCATGTTCAGCTGCGCGACGATCGAGTCACGCGGCACCGTCGGATGGTCGGTGAAGTACGCGGAGCCGAGCAGCCCCTTCTCCTCGCCGACGTGCCAGACGAAGATGATCGAGCGTTTCGGCCGCGCGGCGCCCTTGAGCGACGCGAGCTTCTCCGCGATCTCGAGAACGCTCACCGAGCCCGAGCCGTCGTCGTCGGCGCCGTTGGAGATCGAGTCGGCGCGCATCGCGCGCGTCGGGTTGGCCATCTTGAAGGCCTGCCACGCGGTGTCGAACCGCGCCAGCTCCTCAGGGCTGCCGCGGTTGCCCGCGTTCTCCGCGCCGCCCGGCCGGACGATGTGGTTGAAGATGCGGAGCGAATCGTTGTTCACCGGCCGGTTGCTGAAGCCGACGTGGTCGTTGTGCGCGCCGATCGCGACGTACTCGCCCTCGAGCTTCGGATCGCTGCCCGGGAGGATCGCGACGACGTTGCGCGCCGGGAACGGGACGGGCTGCACCCTGAACACGAGGCCCACCGAGAGTGGGTTCCCCGTGCTCCCCGCCTTGAGGGACTCGACCGGCGAGGTGAAGACCTTCCCCGCCGCCGATCGCGCGATGAGGATCGTGCGCGCCGTGCCGCCACGAGGCGCGAACGCGCTGTCGTCGACGAAGCTGCTCGGCCGCCGCGCGAAGCTCAGCATCTGATCGGGTACGATGACCGCGACGGCGGACGCCTTCGGCGCGAAGCGCGCCGCCCCGCGCAGCGTACGCGAGTTGCCGTTCGCCCCCGCCGCGAACACGACGAACTTCCCGGCCGTCGAATCGGGATCGATGAGCGACGTCGAGTCGCCGAGCGTGCCGCCGAAGACCGTCGGCGCGTCGGAGATCGCGAAGGGTGCGCTGCCCGTCGCCGCCCACTCCGTGCCGAGCGCCAGACGCGCGCCACTGACGCTGAGCGCGGAGGTCGAGTCGAGCTCGCGCGTCTTGAGCGGGATCGTCTGGAACCAGGTGCCGTTGTCGCCGGCGGGCACGAGACCGAGCCGCTTCACTTCCGCGGCGATATAGTCGGTGCCCTTGACGTTGCCGATGGTCCCGGCCTCGCGGCCGAGCATCGAGTCGTCGGCGAAGATGTAGAGCCGCGTCATCAGGTCGGCCGCGGAGATGTTCGCGGACGTCGGCCGGGGCGCATGCTTGTGGGGGAGCGGCTTCCCGGCGCCGGCGGAGCGCGACGCCGGATGGGTCATCTGCGCGGCGAGGAGCGCCGGCGTCGCGAGCGCCGCGGCGAGTGACAGGATTCGCTTCATTCGAGGGGGCAGAAGGGGTGAGCGCCGCGAGGGGCGCGTCGAGGGGCGCGTCAGGGCGGGCGCGTTCGATGGGGGAAGATACGCGCCGCGTCCCGTGCCCGTTGAATCCTTACAGCACGCTGTCAGAGCGGTCCCGACGCACGTGCGTCCCACGTGCTGACAAGCATCGAATTTGCACCCTGGCAGGCTGGGCATGTCGCCCGTGGACCGACCTCAGATTCGTGGAGACCTCGATGCGCAAGCAGACCATGATTGGCCTCGCGGTGGCCGGCGGGATCCTGATCCCGTCGCTCGTGATGGCCCAGCAGGACACCACCAAGTCGAAGCCCGTGACGCCGGCGACCGTCGCGACCGCGACGGGCAAGGCTGCGAAGAAGGCCGGCAAGCAGACCGAGAAGCAGGCGAAGCGCACGGCGAAGGGGGTGAAGAAGGTCTACAGCCGGAAGGCGCGCCAGGAAGGGAAGACGAAGAACGCGCAGCGCGACAGCGCGAAGACGAATCCCTGAGCCAGGCTCGCGCCGCGACGCATCCGCGTCGTGTGAGGCCTCGACGACGCAGTCGGGGCCTCGTTCGCGAGCGGGATGCGGCGACGCCTCTCATGCCTAACGCCTGATGCGGATCCCCCACCGGTCCTGGTCGAGACTCGGCGCTGTCGTCATCGCGCTCGCGGGCGCGCTCGTCGCCTGCTCGGGGGCGACCGAGCCCGACAAGCAGCTCGACTCGCTGCGATCGTGGCAGGCGAGCGTTCGACTGGCGACGAGCGCCGTCCACCTGGGATGGACGCCGCGCCGGTACGGGCGGCAGCTCCATGACCAGGGCGCGTCCGTGCTCGAGGAGTCGCGCAAGGCGAAGCTGAAAGACGCGTCGGCCGCGGACAGCGCCGCGATCCGCGGCGCGCAGCGCGCGCTCGAGGCCAGCCTGGACTCGCTCGCGGCGGCGGCCGGGTCATGAAGAAGTTCGGCGAGATCGCGCTCGGCGTCGTCACGAGCATCGGCGGCTTCCTCGAGGTCGGCTCGATCGCGACGTCGGCGCAGGCGGGCTCGGAGTTCGGCTTCCAGCTCGGGTGGGCGGTCCTCGTCGGATCGGTCGCGCTCATGTTTCTCATGGAGATGAGCGGCCGGCTCTCCGCGGTGACGACGCGAACCTTCGCGGACCAGCTGCGCGAGCGCTTCGGCATCCGCGGCTTCCTGCTCCCGCTCGTGGCGGTGCTGGCCGTGAGCTTCCTCGTCCTCTCGTCCGAGATCGGCGGTGTCGCGATCGCGCTCCAGATGGCGACGGGTGTCGGGTTCAGGGTGTGGGCGCTGCCGATCGCGTTCCTCGGCTGGCTCGTGCTCTGGCGCGGGACCTTCGGCACGGTGGAGAAGGGCGCCGCGATGCTCGGCCTGGTATCGATCGTGTTCGCGATCGCGGCCGCGGCGCTCCATCCTCGCTGGAGCTCGATCGCGGCGGGACTCGTCCCGTCCGCGCCGGCCCACGATCGCGCGCGCTACTGGTACCTCGCGCTGAGCATCCTCGGCGCGTCGATCAGCCCGTATCTCTACTTTTTCTACTCGTCGGGCGCGGTGGAAGACAAGTGGACGACGGAGCACCTCAGCGTGAACCGGGTGACCGCGTCGCTCGGCAACATCTTCGGTGGCGGGCTGGCGCTGATGGGCGTGGTGGTCGCGGCGCTCGTCTTCCTGCCGCGCGGAATCCGGGTCGAGCGCTACGAGCAGCTGGGGATGCTGCTGACGCCCGCGCTCCATCACCCCGGGTTCGTGTTCTTCCTCGCGACGCTCGGGATCACGTGCTTCGGCACGACGCTGGAGATCACGCTCTCGCTCGCCTACGTCCTCGCGCAGGGGCTCGGCTGGACGTGGAGCGAGAACCTGCGCCCGTCGCGGGACTCGCGCTTCTCGACCACGTACACGATCACGATCTTCCTCGCCGCGATCCCGATCCTGCTCGGAGCCGACGTCCTGAAGCTGACCAACGTCTCGATGGTGCTCACCGCGGCGAGCCTGCCGTTGTCGGTGCTGCCGCTGATCGTGCTGATGAACGATCGCGAGGTGATGGAGCGCCACGTCAACGGGATCGCGGGAAACGTGGCGCTGGTGGCGATCGCGATCATGTCGGTCGTGCTATTCGTCGTCGCCGTCCCGCTGCAGATCATGGGAGGTGGGTGAGATGTCCTCGCTCGATCTCGTTCACGACGTCCTCGACATGCAGCTCGTCGACCGCGCGGGGGAGAAGATGGGTCGCGTGGACGGCATCACTCTCGAGCTGCGCGACGGGGAGCCTCCGCGCGTCGCCGAGCTCCTCGTGGGTGGCACCGTGCTGGCCGACCGGCTCGGCGGCTGGATGGTCGCGCTGGCCCAGCTCTTCGCGCACGTCACCGGGGCGAAGCCGGTCGTCACGCGAGTTCCGTTCGCCGTCGTCCAGGAGATCTCGTCGACGATCACGCTCGATGCCCAGGGCGGCGCCACGTCGGCGCTGCGGACGGAGCGCTGGCTGGACCGCATCATCTGCCGCATTCCCGGATCGTCCGACAAGAGCGGGAAGGAGCAGAAGTGAGAGTCGTGCGACTGCGCGGCGACCTGCTCGTCGGCCGGATGGTGCGCGACGCCGATGGGAGGAAGGCGGGACGCATCCACGAGATGACCATCGAACCCGCCGCGCCCGGCTCCACGGAGTACGTCGTGCGCGAGTTCCGGCTCAGCGGGGACGGGTGGCTGGAGGCGCTCGCGGGACGCGAGCTCGCGTCGGCGCTCGCGCGGCGCAGCGGGCGACCGAACGGGCGAACGGTGAGCTGGGAAGATCTCGATCTCAGCGATCCCGTCCGCCCGAAGCTCCGTCGCACGATCGCGGAGCTCGACGCGGCGCGAGCGGTCAGCCCCGCTCGATCGCCTCGAGGCGACGCAGCGCGATCCTGATCGGGACGATCGTCGCCATCACGCAGAGAAGCGCCGCGAGCCCGAAGCCGACGAGCATCTCCGTCGCGCTGGTCTCGGTGTTGTAGATGCGCGCGCTCAGGTAGCCGTACACCGGACGCGCCTCGAGGATGATCGTCCCTCCGATCACTCCGACCGACGCCATCATGAAGAGGAGCCCGCCGAAGGACGTCGGGATCTGCGCCGCGTTCTCGGTCTCGAACTGCGGATAGAGCGTCCCGAAACCGATCGCCAGCCCGCCGATCGCGAAGGTCAGGAGGACGATGGTGAACAGCGAGACGTACATGATGAACTCGCTCGTCCGCAGCAGGTAGTTCGTGGCACCGACGATGATCAGCGCGAGCACGAGCAGCGGGAGCGTGCCGACCCAGAACTTCGACCAGAGCAGGTCGTGCATCGAGATGGGGCTGGAGCGCAGGAGCCAGAGCGTCCGCCCCTCGAGACTCACGCCCGGGAAGATGAAGCGCGCCGCGATCGACGCGAGCACGAACCCGGCGAGCACGAGGTTGAGGAAGGGGACGATGTTCACGATGAAGAACGTCAGCCCCTCGCTCGTCAGCGGCAGGTACTTGATGTTGAACACGTACACGACGATCAGCACGCCGAGCAGGATGAGCTGCGACCACTGCGTGGTGTCGCGGAAGAAGAGCCGCAGCTCCTTGAGCACCAGCTCGCGCCGGCGCACCCCGAAGGGCGAGAGCAGCTTCGCGAGCACCCGCCGGAGCAGGCCGTCGCGCGCGAAGGTCTGCGCGCTCTCCTGCGCCTTCGTGTAGCCGCGAGCATACAGCGCCCGATGCAGGAGCGCGCCGAGCACCACCGCCGCGGCCGCCGTCGACCAGAGGAGATAGAAGGGGAGGAGATCGGTCGGGCCGCGGAGCCATCCCATCACCGCCTGCTGCGCCCACTCGCTGGGAAGCACGGGCGATGTCGGGCCGCGGAGCAGCACGATGAAGTCGGTGAGCGACCGGAAACCCTCCGGGCGCGCGAGCTTCTCCGGGCGAAGCATCCGGAAGAGAAGGACCAGCCCGGCCGCCGCGAGGACGGCGATGAGGCTGAGGATGTCGCGCGTCCGCCGCGCCGGGAACACGTTCACCAGGACCAGCGTCAGCGCGCTCCCGAGCACCGTCGGGATCGCGATGAAGGGCACGAACGCCGCGAGCACGATCAGCGGATACGCCCATCCGCCGCGGTAGACGACGCCGTACGCGGCGAACATCGGCACCGCGAGCAGCACCACCATCCAGCTCGAGTGCACCATCGTCTCGAGCAGCTTCGCGCCGTACAGCCGCAGCCAGTCCACGGGCGCCGCGACGAGCATGTCGAGATCCCGCGCGAGGAAGAAGCTGGAGAGCGCGGTGATGACGTTCGAGAGCAGCAGGATGGAGAGGAAGCTGACGAGCATCAGCCCCATGAGCTTCGCCGCGAGCAGCGCCCCGATGTCGGTCGCGTTCCGGAAGTAGACGAGCATCCGGTACAGCATCGCGAAGATGAAGCTCCAGAATCCCAGCCCGAGCAGCGCGAGCATCGTGAAGCGCGCCGCCCGCCCGCGCTCGTTGCTCATCGCGCGCGCGCGCGCGGTCAGCCACTTCGGTCCGAGCAGGTGAAGCAGGGGCGGGTTCGGCAGCTCGTCGGCGGCGAGCACCCGCTCAGGCATCGAGGACCTCGACGAGCTCGCGCGCCGCGTTCTCACCGGTGAGGCGGAGGAAGATGGTCTCCAGTCCCTCGGTGCCCGCGGCGGCGCTCGCGCGCAGCTCGCTCATCGTGCCGAGCGCCCGGAGCTTCCCGCCCTGGATGATCCCGATCCGGTCGCACATCGCCTCCGCGACCTCGAGCGCGTGCGTGCTCATCATGACCGTGTTGCCGCGCCGCGTGTACTCGCGGAAGAGGTCCTTGAGGATGCGCGCCGCCTTCGGATCGAGCCCGACCATCGGCTCGTCGACGACGATGACCTCCGGGCGGTGCACGAAGGCGCTGCTGATGATCAGCTTCTGGCGCATCCCGTGGCTGTAGCTCTCCACCAGCTCGTCGCGCCACTGCTCGAGGTCGAAGAGCGCGAGGAGCTCGCGCGCCCGGTGCTCGACGTCCGTGCCGCTCTGATCGTAGAGGCCCGCGACGAAGCGCAGGAACTCGATGCCGGTGAGCTTCTCGTAGATGAACGGACGGTCGGGGATGAAGCCGAGCTTCGACTTCGCCGCGGTCGGATCGCCGACGACGTCCACGCCCGCGATCCTCACGCTGCCGCCGGTGGGGCGAAGGATCCCGGCGATCATGCGGAGGGACGTCGTCTTCCCGGCGCCGTTAGGCCCGAGGAACCCGAACAGCTCACCGCGGGGGACCGTGAGCGAGAGGTTGTCGACGGCGGTGAAGCTTCCGTAGCGCTTGGTCAGCGCGCTGAGCTCGATCATGGAGGCGTGCCGGTGATGCGTCGCGCGCGACGCGTCGGAATCAGCGCGCGCTCACGACGTCGATCTTCAGGGTACCGATGAGCCGGAGAAGCTCCGCCTGGCGGCTGAGCCCTCCGACGGTGAAGCGGAGATGACCCGCGTCGGCAGGGAACTGCCCGAACGTCGGATCGACCGCGACCCAGTCCTGCAGATAGACTTCCGGCCAGGCGTGGTAGTAAAACTTCCCGTCCACGTAGGCCAGCCCCGCCGCGATGCGCGTCGGGACGCCCGCCGCCCGCGCCAGCGCCGTGAACAGCGCCGCGTGCTCGTTGCAGTCTCCGGAGCGCGTCCGGAGCACCGTGACGGCGTTGGGGATCCCGATGCTCGTCCGCTTGGCCAGCGAATCGTGGACCCAGCGGTTGATCAGCCGTGCCTTCTGCTGTGTATTGCGCTCCGTCCCGACGATGCGCCGGGCTGTCGCGACGATGGCGCTGTCGCGCGGCAGTCCGGGCTCGGCCCGGAGAGCGTTCATGAACTCCATCGCCTGCGCGCCCTCGAGTTGCACCGGCCCGCGCGGCACGAGCGATTCGGCGCTCTCTCGCCGCACGACGAGCGTGTCGCCGTGGAGCCGCTGCCGTCCGCCGTCGATCGCGAATCCGCGCAGGTCGGTGCCCGTCAGTCGCGCGCGCAGCACGCTGAGCGAGTTGACGTGCATCAGACGGTTGCTCGCGATCGCCGTCGTCTCGAGGATGTCGCGGTCGGCGGTGACCCGCGTGCCGCGCGCCCGCGCGTCGAGCTTCCAGTTCTCGTACGCGATCTCGTAGGCACGCCGCTCGAGCGTCAACCCACCGGGAAGGTCGGCCTGGACGAGCCGTCCCTGCTCGTCCACCCACGCCGTGACGGGCGGCGACGCGTCCGTGTGCAGCCGCCAGGCGCGGACGGTGTCGTCGTGGGCGATCACCCAGCGCCGCGACGCGCTGTCGATCTTCGCGCTGTCGCTGAGCGTGAACAGCGACTCGGCGGTGATCTCGACCTTCACGTTCTTCGGCGCCTGCTCTACAGGATCGAAGACGCTGATCGTCGTCGTGCGCCCGACCTTCGGCCGGTCGCCGAGCATCACGGCGAGCGGAAGGAGCGTCGGCAGGAGGATCGGTCCCTCGAGCCTGACGCGCGAGGTGTCGGGATGCTCGACGTCGCCCGTCGCGAGGAGCAGCAGCGAGTCGCCGAGCGTCCGCCCGCGCGCCGCGAAGGGGACGGAGTCGGTCTCGAGCGAGACGGTGAAGCTGTCGACGCGCAGCGAGCGTGAGAGCGAGACGAGCGACCGCGCCTCGGCGCGGTTCACCTCACCGCCGACCGGAAGGTCGGCAACCATGTAGTCCGCCGCGGTGATGTCCTTCGCCGTCGTGTCGATGGTCGACGACGCGAAGCCGATCTGCTCGCCCGCGCGAAGCACCGCGAAGTAGACCGCGCCGGGATTGACGCGCATCGCCGCCTCGGCGAGCTGCTCGGAGTGCGGGCGGAAGAGCTCGCGCCGCGCGAGGAGTCCGAGCCCGAGCATCCAGAGGACGAGCACTCCGACGGCGATCGCGCCGCGACGGCTGCGCCTCCGCCGCGGAGACGCCGGCGGAGGCGCGGGAGCTCTCTGGCTCAACGTCGCTGCGCCTCGCGCGCCTTCTGGTAGGCGAGCGCCGCCTCGGCGGGACGGCCCATGCGGTCGAGGATGATCCCGATCCCCTTGTGCGCGCGCCAGTTGCTCGGCGTGAGCGCGGTCGCCTGCTCGTACGCGGAGAGCGCGGCGGGGAGGTTGTCGACGTGGTTGAACGCCTCGCCGAGGTAGTAGTGCGCGGCGCCCGTCGCCGGCTCGAGCTCGATCGCACGACTCAGCGGCTCGACCGCCTCGCGCCAGCGTCCGCGGCGGGAGAAGACGACGCCGAGGCTCAGCCACGCTTCCGCGTTGCGCTCGTCGGCGCGAAGGGCGCGACGAAGGTCCGCCTCGGCCGCGTCGTACTTGAGCTTCGTGCTGTAGAGGGCGGCGCGATTGCAGAGCACCGACACGTTGTCCGGTTCGAGCTCCAGCGCCTTGTTCAGCTCCTCGAGCGCTCCGTCCACGTCGCCACGCTTCTCGAGCAGAAGGGCGAGGTTGTTCCGCGCGCGGACGTTGTTCGGGAACTTCGTCAGCAGCTGTCGGTACGCGGCGACCGCCGCGGGAAGCTCGTTGCGCTCCGCGTGCTCGCGGGCGACCGCGAACATCGCCGCGCTGCCGTCTTCAGGGATGGCGGCGGGGGACAGCGGCTCCGGCTGCGGCTCGGACTGCCGCGGCGCCTCGGTGTCGGCGTGCTGAGCGTTCTCTTCGGTCATTCGTTACGCGAGGGCGAGTGACGTCTCCCCGTCGATCCACTCGAGGTATTTCTCGAGTCCGGCCGACACGGGCAGGGCGAGCAGCTCCGGCACCTTGTAGGGGTGCAGATCGTCGAACGCGAGCCGCAGCCCCTCGAGGCGAGCGGCCCGCGTCTTCAAGAGGACGATCGTCTCCTGCTCCTCGGCAATTTTTCCCTTCCACCGGTAGAGCGACCGCGCTCCGGGCGTGAGCGTCCCGCAGGCGATGAGGCGCCGCTCGAGAAGCGCGCGGACGAGCGCCACCCCCTCCTCAGCCGTGGCGACGGTGGTGAGGACGACGATCGCATCCGTTTGAGGCATTTCGTGAGGGCTCCGTGGGTAGGCTCGCGCAAGCGGACTCACCGGGAGGCGGATCGCCTCCGTGCGCGCGACACAAAATGACTAACCGATCGCTCCGCGCTTCGACAGGGGCGGGGAGCCCGGGAGCTTGAACGCGAGCGGTCCAAAAGCGAACTTACCATGCTTATGGCGGATGAATCGCTGATCGTTCGCGGCGCACGCGAGCACAATCTCAAGAACATCGACGTCACGATCCCGCGGGATCGCCTGACGGTCATCACCGGGCTCTCGGGATCCGGGAAGTCCTCGCTGGCCTTCGACACCATCTACGCCGAAGGGCAGCGGCGGTACGTCGAGTCGCTGTCGGCCTACGCGCGACAGTTCCTCGGGCTGATGGAGAAGCCCGACGTCGACCTGATCGAGGGACTTTCCCCGGCGATCTCGATCGAGCAGAAGACGGCGGGACACAACCCGCGGTCGACCGTCGGCACCGTCACCGAGATCTACGATTATCTCCGCCTGCTCTACGCGCGCGCGGGGACGCCGCACTGCCCGAACTGCGGGCGCCCGGTCGCGCGCCAGAGCGCGGCGCAGATCACCGAGTCGATCCTCGCCTGGCCGGACGGCGCGCGCATCGAGGTGCTCGCCCCGCTGGTCCGTGGACGGAAGGGCGAGTTCCGCGACCTCTTCGAGACCATCCGACGCCAGGGCTTCGTGCGCGCGATCGTGGACGGCTCGCTCATCGAGCTCGCCGATCCGCCGAAGCTGAACCGCCGCCAGAACCACAACATCTCGGTCGTCGTGGACCGGCTCGTCGTGCGCGAGGAGGACCGTGGGCGCATCGCGGACTCCGTCGAGACGGCGCTCAAGCTCGCCGACGGCTCGCTCGAGGTGGTGCGTCACGACGGCGCGAAGCCCGAGACGGTGCTCTTCTCCGAGCGCTACGGCTGCCCCGAGTGCGGCATCTCGATGCCGGAGCTCGAGCCGCGGCACTTCTCGTTCAACTCCCCCTTCGGCGCCTGCCCCGCCTGCAGCGGACTCGGGACGCGCCACGAGGTGAGCGAGGAGCTGATCCTCGGCGATCCGCGCATCTCCATCCTCGAGGGCGTGATCCTCCCCTGGGGGGAGCCGTCCGGAAGCCTGCGGCGCGTCACCCTGCCGATGCTCGCGCGGCAGCTGAAGTTCGACCTCAACGCGCCCTGGGGGACGCTCCCGAAGAGCGTGCGCGACTGCATCATCCACGGATCGCAGGCGAAGAAGCCCGGCGAGGAGGCGTGGCCGGGGGTGCTCACGCTCGTTCGCGAGCGCTACGACGAGACCGACTCCGACACCGTGCGGCTCGAGCTCGGCGAGTTCATGGTGCCCGTGCCGTGCAACGTGTGCGCGGGGAAGCGTCTCAAGCCCGAGGCGCTGGCGGTGACCGTCTCGGAGAAGGGGATCGGCGATGTCGTCGATCTCTCCATCACCGACGCGCTCGACTTCTTCGAGTCGATCGCCATCCGCGGCAACGGTCGGCCGGGGCTCGACGCGGAGATCGCGGGACCGATCCTCAAGGAAGTGCGCGAGCGCCTGCGCTTCCTCGTGGACGTCGGGCTCGACTACCTGACGATGAACCGCTCGGCGGAGTCGCTCTCGGGCGGCGAGGCGCAGCGCATCCGGCTCGCGACGCAGATCGGCTCGCGGCTGGTCGGCGTGCTGTACATCCTCGACGAGCCGTCGATCGGGCTGCACCAGCGCGACAACGCGCGGCTGCTCGCGACGCTCGCGCAGCTGCGCGACCTCGGCAACACCGTCATCGTCGTCGAGCACGACGAGGAGACGATGATGGCCGCCGACTACCTGCTCGACCTCGGGCCGGCGGCGGGGAAGCACGGCGGTGAGGTGATCGCCGCGGGGACGGTGCCGGAGGTGATGGCGAACCCGAAGTCGCTCACCGCGAAGTACCTCTCGGGCGAGCTGGCGATCGAGGTGCCCGAGGCACGCCGCGCACCGCAGCCGGGGCTGAGCATCCGTGTCGAGGGGGCGACCGAGCACAACCTGCGCGACGTCACCGTCGACATCCCGTTAGGCACCTTCGTCGCCGTCACGGGCGTGTCGGGCTCGGGGAAGTCGACGCTCGTCGAGGACGTGCTGCACCGCTCGCTCGCGCGCCACTTCTATCGCGCGCGTCTCATCCCCGGCGCGCACCGCCGCATCACGGGGCTCGAGCACATCGACAAGGTCATCGACATCGACCAGAGCCCGATCGGGCGCACGCCGCGCTCGAACCCGGCGACGTACACGGGGCTCTTCACGCCGATCCGCGATCTCTTCGCCGAGATGCCCGAGTCGAAGATCCGCGGCTACGGCCCGGGGCGCTTCTCCTTCAACGTGAAGGGCGGGCGCTGCGAGGCGTGCCAGGGCGACGGCCTCGTGAAGATCGAGATGCACTTCCTCCCCGACGTCTACGTCCCCTGCGAGGTCTGCAAGGGGAAGCGCTACAACCGGGAGACGCTCGAGGTCCGCTTCCGCGGGCTGAGCATCGCCGACGTTCTCGAGCTGACGGTGGAGGACGCGCTCGAGATCTTCGAGAACCAGCCGCGCATCCGGCAGAAGCTGGAGACCCTCAACGACGTCGGCCTCGGCTACATCCACCTCGGCCAGAGCGCGACGACGCTCTCCGGCGGCGAAGCGCAGCGCATCAAGCTCGCGACCGAGCTGTCGAAGCGCGACACGGGGCGCACCTTCTACATCCTCGACGAGCCGACCACGGGTCTTCATTTCGAGGACGTGCGCGTCCTGCTCGCGGTGCTGCACCGCCTGGTCGACCGCGGAAACACGGTGCTTGTGATCGAGCATAACCTCGACGTCGTGAAGACCGCCGACTGGATCATCGACATGGGTCCGGAGGGCGGCCAGCGCGGGGGCACGGTCGTCGCCACAGGCTCGCCGGAGATGGTCGCCAGGATCGAGGCGTCGCACACCGGTCGCTACCTTCGCCCGTTGCTCGACCGCGCCCAGACTCGTCGCTCGTCACGCAACGTCGCGCTCGCGGGTTGAGGTGTTTCGCTCGTCTCTCGTCTCCTCGTCGGATCCTCTCACGTCTCTCGTCGCGGTGTCGAACTCTTGGTAAGCCTCCTCGACATAATCGGCCCCGTGATGGTCGGGCCCAGCTCGTCGCACACCGCGGGGGCGTGCCGTCTCGGGCTCCTCGCGCGGTGCCTCGTCGGGGGCACACCGCAGACGGCGCGCATCGAGCTCCACGGCTCCTTCGCGCGCACCGGTGAGGGGCACGGCACCGACAAGGCGATCGTCGCGGGGCTGATGGGCTTCCAGCCGGACGACGACAGGATACGCACCGCGCTCGAGATCGCGGAGCGCGAGGGGCTCGACTACCGCTTCGAGAAGACGACGCTCGGCGAGGAGAGCGACGTCCATCCGAACACGACGCGCGTCACGGTGCAGCGTGGCGAACGGTCGGCGACGATGGTCGGCTCCTCGCTCGGCGCGGGGCGCGTGCTCGTCACCGAGATCGACGGCTATCCCGTCGAGGTGACGGGGAACTACAACACCGTGGTCCTCGTCGCCGAGGACGTGAAGGGATCGGTGGCGCGCATCGCGACGATCCTCGCGGACAACGCGATCAACATCGCGACGCTGCGCCTGACGCGAAAGGCGCGCGGCGGCGACGCCTTCATGGTGATCGAGGTGGACGACGTGCCGAGCGAGAAGGTGCGCGACGAGATCCGCGCGCTGCCCTGGGTGAAGTGGGCGTTCCGCCTCGACAAGGTCAGCGCGTGAGGGGCCGTTAGGCATGTACAAGGCCCTCGCCGACGCGATCCGCGACGCGGAAGCCCGTCGCACGACGCTCTCCGCGGTGGCGCTCGCCGCCGAATCCGAGGACTCCGGCCGTCCCGTCGCCGACATCCGCGCGTCGCTCGGCCGGGCGCTCGAAGTGATGCGCGGGGCCGTCGGCCGCGGGATGGTCGGCGACCTGCACTCCCAGTCCGGGCTCGTCGGCGGCGACGCGGCGAAGCTCCGCACGGGCCCCGCCGGTCCGCTTGCCGGCACACCGTTCCGCGACATCCTCGCGCGCGCGCTGGCGGTGCAGGAGGTGAACGCGGCGATGGGTGTCATCGTCGCCGCGCCGACCGCGGGGGGCGCGGGCGTGCTCCCCGCCGTGCTCACCGGCCTCGCCGAGCAGAAGAAGATCTCCGACGAGAAGCTGATCGACGCGCTCGCGACCGCGGGCCTCATCGGCGCAATCATCGCCGAACGCGCGTCGCTCTCCGGCGCGGAGGGCGGCTGCCAGGCCGAGACGGGCGCCGCCGCCGCGATGGCGGCGGGGGCGTCGGTCGAGATGCTCGGCGGCACTCCGGCGCAGGCGGGGCACGCCACCGCGCTGGCGATGCAGGGAACGTTGGGCCTCGTCTGCGATCCGCTCGGCGGGCTCGTCGAGCTGCCATGCGTCTTCCGCAACGCGACCGGATCGGCGATCGCGCTCGCCGGGATCGAGATGGCGCTCGCCGGGATCACCTTCGCCATTCCGGTGGACGAGGTGATTGATGTCATGGGCGAGATCGGACAGTCGATGGACGTCCGCTACCGCGAGACCGCGGGGGGTGGGCTCGCCGCCACACCCACCGGACGTCGGCTCGCGAAGGAACGGCTGTACCAGATCAAGCGCGCCGACTGACGCAACGCGCGCGCGCCGGACCGTTGAGCGAACCCTCCGCGGCGCGTTATGTTGGGCCTCCCCCCGCCCCCAGGAGCCGCCCATGGGTACGCGCGACCCGCGCATCGACGCCTACATCGCGAAGTCGGCCGATTTCGCGCAGCCGATCCTCGAGCATATCCGCGACGTCGTGCACGCGGCCTGTCCCACCGTCGAGGAGACGATGAAGTGGAGCTTCCCCCACTTCATGTACAACGGGATGCTCTGCAGCATGGCCGCCTTCAAGCAGCACTGCTCGCTCGGGTTCTGGAAGGGAGCGCTGCTCTTCGACAGCGCCCGCGACCGTGAAGCGATGGGTCAGTTCGGGCGGATCACGAAGATCGCGGATCTTCCCCCGAAGAAGGAGCTCATGGCATACGTGAAGAAGGCCATGAAGCTCAACGACGAGGGAGCGAAGGTCCCCAGAATCCGGAAGCCCGGCCTCTCCCGGCGCGCGGTGCCGACCGAGCCGCCCGCGGACCTCGTCGCTGCCCTCGAGAAGAACGCGAAGGCGCGCGCCACCTTCGAGGGATTCCCGCCGAGCCACCGCCGCGAGTACATCGAATGGATCACCGAGGCCAAGCGCGAGGAGACGCGCCAGAAGCGCCTCGCCCAGACGATCGAATGGCTCGCCGAGGGGAAGCAGCGGAACTGGAAGTACATGTGACGGGAGTCCGGGAGTACGCAACCGCCGCATGGCGGTGCCGTACTCCCGTACTCCCGTACTCCCGAACTCCCTACGGCCGGCCGTTCGCCGCTACCGCCCGCGTCCCGAGATAGCCGCGGACGTACTTCCGGATCTCGCGCACCATCAGCTCGTTCAGCTTCTCCACCTCGTAGCCGCTGATGTCGGGCTTCTCGTGCGATTCGCCGACGCCCGAGTCGTCGGTGAGGAAGATGTACTTGCCTCCGGTCATCGCGGCCATCGCGCGGAAGAGGTATTCTGTGGGTTGATCGATCCCGCTCGCCGCGACGGGATACATCGCGATGCGATCGCCGCCCGCCTCGCGAATTGCCTCGCGGTAGGTGTAGCGCTCGTCCTGATAGAGCTGCGGCGGCGCGTCGCCGATGACGAAGAGCATCCGCGGCGCGACGTCGCGCGACCAGTCCTGCCGCATCATCTCCGCGAAGCCGGCGTTCATGTCCTCCGGGTAATCGCCACCGCCGCCCGCGCTCGTGCCGGCGAGGAAGGCGACCGCCGAGTCCACGCTGCGCGTGAACGGCAGCGTGCGCGTCACGAACTCGTCGCCACGGTCGCGATAGAAGACGATGCTGATCCGGATGTCGAGCTCGGGCTCCGCATCGTGGACGCGCGTCACGATGTCGCGCAGCTCGCTCTGCAGGAACTGCATCTCGTCGCCCATCGACCCCGTCGCGTCGACGAGGAAGCCGAGGTCGAGCGCGGAGCGCGAGCTCCCGCGCGCGATCGGCGCGGGCCGCGTCGCGTGCGAGGGGTCGAGATTCCAGGGGTTCTGCCCGCCCTGCCCGGCGCGATCGAGGTAGCGGCGGTACTCCTTCCAGTGCTCGAGATCGTCCCACACCGCGGCGGTGAGGATCCCGGCGCTCGCGATGTCGTCGCCCCGCGCGTCGCCTCGTGTGGCCCTCTCTCCACCGGTGGATGCCTTCTTCGCGGTCGCTCCACGCGCCTCGCGGCTCGCGAACGCGCGATCGGCTGCGGGGGCTCGCATCGCCGCGTCGGGCATCGCGCCTCGCGCGTCGTTCACCACGATTGCCTCGAGCGCGGTCGCGACGGGGGTGAGCGCGAAGTCGAGCCGCACGGAGTCGCCGCCGACGCGAACCCGGCGCTCCATCGCCGCGAAGCCGACGCGGATCGCACGGACGGCAAGGGAGTCACCGACTTTCGCCGCTCCCTTCGGCACGACGAGCCGGTAGCGTCCGTCGGCGTCGCTGGTCGCGCCGATCGAGCTTCCCGCCACCCAGAGCCGCGTCGCGGAGAGCGGGCTTCCCGCGGGGTCCCGGACCGTGCCGGTGATGAGCGTCTGGGCGAGGGCGGGGGATGCGACCGCGAGCAGGGCGGCCAGGCTGACCGATCTTGCGAGCATGGGTACTCTCCAGTGGCGTGTGCAATGGGACGCCGGGCCGACCGACCCTTGCACACCTGCCCTCCGGTGGAGTCTCACCAACTCGCTCGCCCTGCGTTATCTTCGCCTAGGGCAATGCGTTCGCCCCTCCGTGCCGCCACGGGCGCGATCCAGAACGGGTCAAGACGAAACAGATCCCCCTGGTTCGTCCGTATGGCTGAGCCATGGGACACTCCAAACAGGACAAGCCGATGGTGACGCGCGAAGAGATCGAGGGCTTTCTCGACCGGCTCGCCGCCGAGGGGACGAGCTACTCGGAGGTCGAGCCCGGCCTCTGGATCGTCAAGCCGACGGGCGAATTCTCGTTCGACGTGGTGGTGCACTACTCTCCTCCGGTCGTCGTGCTGCGCGTCAAGGTGATGTCGCTGCCGACCGATACTCGGAGCCTGGCGAGCCTGAGCCACCGGCTGCTCGAGCTCAATGCCTCCGAGCTGGTGCACGGCTCGTACGGCATCGAGCGCGACTCGATCGTGCTCACGGAAGCGCTGGAGCTCGCGCACCTCGACTACGAGGAGTTTCTCGCCGCCTACGAAGGCATGACGCTCGCGCTCGCGTCCCACCTCCGCGAGCTCGGCTCCTATAAAGAGGCACGCTGAACATGGGTATCCTCGATCGTCTGTCCTCGCTGCTCAAGTCGAACATCAACGATCTGATCTCCAAGGCCGAAGACCCGGAGAAGATGCTCAATCAGATCCTGGTCGACATGAAGGGGCAGCTCGTGAAGGCGAAGCAGCAGGTCGCGTCGGCCATCGCGGACGAGAAGCGGCTGCGCGACCAGGTCGATCAGGAGTATCGCCAGGCGCAGGACTGGGAGAAGCGCGCGATGCTCGCGGTGCAGGAAGGGCGCGACGACCTCGCCAAGCAGGCGCTCGTGCGCCACGGCGAGCACATGTCGCACGGCCAGACGCTCGAGGCGACCTGGGAGTCCCATCGGCTCGAGACGGAGAAGCTCAAGAACTCGCTCCGCGACCTGAACGACAAGATCGAGGAGGCGAAGCGCAAGAAGAACCTTCTCATCGCCCGCCAGCGTCGCGCGCAGGCGCAGCAGCGCATCGCCGAGACGATGTCGTCGATGTCCGAGAACTCGGCCTTCGAGGCGTTCTCGCGGATGGAGGAGCGCATCGTCTCGACGGAGAAGCGCATCCAGGCCAGCGCCGAGATCGACGAGGAGTTCACCGGCGACAAGCTGGCCAACGACTTCAAGCGGCTCGAGAAGAGCGCCGGCGCGGTCGGCGTGGACCAGCAGCTGCTCGCCCTCAAGCAGAAGATGGGGATGCTCCCAGCGGGCGCGCCACAGAGCAACAAGCAGCTCGGCACGGGGGGTGCAAAGAACCCGCGCGAAGAGACCGTTCACGCAGAGATCGAAGACCTGAAGGACGAGACGTAAGATCGAGTGATCGCCGGCACCACCGGGCGGTTCCGCTTCGCCCCACTGCTCGCCGCCACCATCATCACCATCCTGCTCCTGTGGATGGTCGGTCATGCGGCGGACATCTTCCTGCTGCTCTTCCTGGCGATCCTCATCTCGCTGTATCTCGGCGCGGTGACGGACTTCTTCCAGCGGCGGGCGCGTCTCCCGCGCTGGGCGGCATTCATGCTCGCGCTCTTCGGGACGCTGGGCGGGATCGTCGGGTTGTTCTGGCTCCTCGTGCCGCCGGTCATCGCGCAGACCCAGGAGCTGCTCACCGTCCTGCCGAAGCAGATCGAGGCCTGGGAGCAGGCAATCGATCGCATGATGTCCAACATCCCGGCGCTGCAGTCGATGTGGCATCCGGGAGAGCACAAGCTGCTCATCGCCGCCTACGAGCAGGTGTCGGGATCCTTCGGCTCCGTGGTGCCGAAGGTGTTCTCGCTCGTCCACGCGGCGATCAGCGTCTTCTCCGTGCTCGTGATGTCGATCTATCTCGCGCTCGAGCCGGCGTTCTATCGCGAGTACCTGATCGCGCTCTTCCCCCCGGTGCACCGCGACCTCGTGCGCGACGTGCTCTCGGATCTCGGCACGACCCTCCGCCAGTACATCGTCGGCCAGCTCTTCACGATGGCGATGCTGGCGCTGCTGACCGCGATCGGCTTCTACTTCCTGAAGGTCCCGTACTGGCTGACCTTCTCGATCCTCACCGGCGCCGTCGCGGTGATCCCCTTCTTCGGGACGCTCGTGTCGACCGCGCTCCCCGCGCTGTTCATGCTGGGCGACCGGGGGTTCGGCGCGGCGATGCTCGTCGTCGGCTGGGGAGTGGTGGTGCACCTCTTCGAGGGGAACGTCCTCATGCCGAAGGTGATGCAGGGGAAGGTGCACCTGCCGCCCGTCATGACGATCCTGTCGGTGCTCATCATGGGCACGATGATCGGCGGGGTCGGGCTCGTGGTGGCGGTTCCCGCGCTCGCCGTGGTGATGGTCGTGGTGCGGCGCATCCTGATGAACCGCATCTACGAGGGGAAGGGATTCCGGCGCGTCGTCCGCGACCGCCTGCTCGTCGTCCGGGTTCCGGTTCCGGATGGCAACGTGCTGACGCCGACCGCGCCGGCCCCCGATGTCGTCGGCTACCGCGAGCGCGAGCTCGCGCGCATGGCCGATCTCGCCAACCGTCGCGCCGGCGACCGCCGCGCGGCCGGTGATCGCGTCGGAACCTGACGCCCGCGCGATATTCCTGCCTAACGTTCCTCCACAATTCGATCACGCATGGCTCGCGACCTCCGCTATCTGGTGCTCGCCGAGGGCAAGTTCGGCCCGATGACGTCCAAGACCGCGAACGGCTGCATCCGGTACTCCCCGGAGCGCGTCGTCGCGGTGCTCGATTCGACTCAGGCCGGGAAGACGGCGCAGCAGGTCATCGGATTCGGCGGCGATATCCCCGTCGTCGCCACGGTCGAGGACGGCATGCGCCGACAGCCGAATGCCCTCCTGATCGGCATCGCGCCCACGGGAGGCCAGTTCCCCGAGGAGTGGCGTCCGCTCATGCGCGCCGCGATCTCGAACGGGCTCGAGATCTGGAGCGGGCTGCACACCTTCATCGGTGACGACGCCGAGTTCGCCGCGCTCGCGAAGCGTCATGGCGTCGCGATTCACGACCTGCGCAAGCCTCCCGAGGACCTGCCGGTCGCCGCGGGACGCGTCCGCGACGTCGACGCGACGATCGTCCTCACCGTCGGCACCGACTGCAACATCGGGAAGATGACCGCGTCGCTGCAGCTCCGTGACGGGCTGCGGAAACGCGGCTGCCGTGTCGCCTTCGCCGGGACGGGGCAGACGGGCATCCTCATCGAGGGCTGGGGGATCTCCGTGGACGCCGTGATCGCCGACTTCATCGCCGGCGCCGCCGAGCGCCTGACGATCGACGCGGCGAAGGACGCGGACATCGTCCTCGTGGAAGGGCAGGGATCCCTCGTTCACCCGGGATACTCGGGGGTCACCTACGGTCTGATGCACGGCTCCCTCCCGCACGCGATGATCATGTGCGCCCAGCCGTCGCGCACCGCGATCAACAACCAGCCGTGGGTGAAGATCCCCCCGCTGAAGGACCTGATCGCCTTCCACGAGCGTGCCCTCGAGCCGCTCCGTCCATCGACCACGATCGCCGTGGCGCTGAACACCTTCGACCTGAGCGAGCAGGCGGCGCGCGACGCGATCGCCCGCGCCGAGGACGAGACCGGACTGCCCGCGACCGACCCCGTGCGCTTCGACCCGGCGCCGATCGTCGACGCCATCGAGCGATTCCACGCCGCGCGGCGGCGTTAGGCGCATCGCAGGGCGCATGTACGACGGGGTCCCGGCGACGGGGCCCCGTTCGTGTTTCCGGCGTCGACCTGCCGTCGAATGATGCTGGTGGCGCGCGCGGGATGACGCCGGGCTGACGGCCGACCGGTATCGTGCCGGCGCGAATCGGGGGAGCGATCACCAAACCGGAGACGCTCATGCGAATTCGACTCATGCTGCTCACAGCCCTCGCCGCCGTGGCGCTCAGTGGTGCGCCGGCACACGCCTCGGGCTGTCCGATCCGACCGGTCTACGATCCGGAGTGCATCTCGATCCTCCCCGACTACTGGCAGAATCCCACGCAGCCGTGCCTGACCATCGGGTGCGACTGGCTGGTCATCTACTGACGCGCGGCGGGATCGTCGCCGCGACCGCACACGGAGGTTCCATGCTCCGTCGAACACTGCTCATCGCGGCACTCGCAGCAGCTGCGACATCGATCGAAGCGCAGGGATGTGACGTCACGAAGCTCCAGGCCGCGTTCGCCGAATGCGCCGACTTCTGGAGCTCCAGCTGGCTGATCTTCATGCGCGGCTACTGCGATGCCGGAAACATGATGCTCTGTGAACTGCTCTGAACAAGGAGACCAACCCATGCGCAAGACAATCCTCGCGGGCGCCCTCTCGCTCGGCGCCCTTCTCGGAACCGCGCGGCCGGCGCAGGCCGACTGCCTCAGCGAAGCGGTGACGAGCTGCGACAATGACTTCGGCGGCAACAGCAACTACTTCACCGTTTCGATCCGCGGGTGGTGCTACATGATCCGCACCGGGTTGTGCGCGGTGCTCGACCAGTGACCAACTCTCGCTCCCGCCGATTCGCCCGGGCCGCGCTCCTCCTCATGGGGAGCGCGGTGCTGGCGGCGGTCGTCGCGACGGTGTCGACTCCCCGCTTCGCCGGCGCTCGCGTCCCCGGCATCGAGGCGCTGCCGTGGCCCGCGTCCGTGCGCGAGGCGGCCCGTGCGCCGCTCGCCCTCCTCTACGTGCAGAGCGGATGCGGCCACTGCTCGCACGCCGCCCTGATCTTCGATTCGGTGTTCGCGCTCTCGAGCACGCGCGCGATCATCGCCAGCAACGACAGCCAGCAGGTGCTGGAACGCTATCGAGCGAAGCTCGGCCTGCGGCTCGACATCGCCCGCGACTCCGGCGGGGCGTTGATTCGCGCCCTCGGCACGGGCGCGGTCCCGACGCTCGTGCTCTTCCACGCCGACGGCTCGCGGCAGCTCGTGGTCGGTTTCAGGAACGAAGAGCCGTATCGCGAGCTGCTTCAATCGTTCGGACGATGACGACACTGGCCGACTCCGTGCGCGCGGCGTCGCTGCGACGCGTCGGCGCGGTGGCGCGCCTCCGCGCGCGACGCCAGATCCGCAGCCGGCGACTGCTTCTCGCCGCGCTGATGGCACTCCTTCCCTGGCTCGCGATCGATGCGGCCCAGCTCCTTCCGCGCATCGCGGCGCTCACCGAGTTCACGATCGTCGGGGCGACCGTGCTCGTCGCCGGTGCCCTCGCCGACGACCTCGACGGAGGGCAGTACGCGATCGCGCTCACTCACGACTGTCTGCCCCTCGATGCGCTGCTCGGCGAGCTGATCGCCGGACTCGTGCTGTCGCTGCTCCTCGTCCTGCTCGGGCTGCCATTCGTCCTCCAGGCAGTGACCGTCGCGAGGATCGGGGCGCTTCTGCTTTGCCTGGTCTGGCTCGTCGCGCTGGTCGCGGGGTGGGTCTCCCTGATGCTCCTGCTCGCGACGACCCTGCACGGGGTCGGGAATGGCGTAGCGATGATTCCGCTGATCTTCGCGCTGCCCATTCTCTCCTCGGCGACGATTCTCGGCCGGCTCCCGGCGCAGCTCGCGGGCGTCGCACGCTTCGCGCTGCAGCTCGTCCCCGCTCCGCAGCAGGCCGGGCGGATGTACGAGGCGATCCTGCTCGGCGCCGCGGCTCCGCGCATCGCGGCGTACGCGCTGCTGGCGGGGCCCTTCGTGTATTTCACCGTCGCCGCAGCGCGACTCGCGCGCATCGAGCCCGCCGGGAGGATCGCCGCATGACCATCGCGCTCCGCGCCCGATCGCTCACGAAGCGATACCGCGCCGGATTCGGCTCCGCGCATGCGTCGATCGACGCGCTCCGTGGCCTCGATCTCGAAGCTCATGAAGGCGAGCTCCTCGGACTCCTCGGCCCGAATGGCGCGGGGAAATCGACGTTTCTCCTCTGCGCGGCAGGGCTGCTCGCGCCGGATGGAGGCACTCTCGAATGGTTCGGCGCACGTGCGTGGCCGGGCGGACGGCCCGCCGGGGTCGCGTACGTCCCGGACCGATCATTCTACCATCGCTTCCTCACCGTTCGCGAAGCGCTCGAGTTCTACGCGACGCTTCACGATCTCCCGGGACGCGATCGGGCGGTTCGCGTCCGTGCCACGCTCGCGCGTGTCGGGTTGACCGAGCATGCGGACAAGCGCGTCTCGCAGCTCTCCCGCGGTATGGTCCAGCGGCTTGGCATCGCGCAGGCCATCATCGGCCAGCCGCGCATGATGCTGCTCGACGAGACACTTTCCGGTCTCGACCCGATCGCCGCGCGCGACGCGCGCGAGCTGCTGACCGGGCTCCGCGCGGAAGGAATCACGATCATCCTCTCCTCGCACGACCTCCTCGCGCTCGAGCAGCTCGCGTCGCGCATCGTGGTGATGCGGGACGGACGGACCCATGCGACACTCGATCCCGCGTCGTTCACCGGAGCGCGCTCGCTTCAGCTCACCGTCGAGGCACCGCAGCTCGCCGCGCGCCTGCTCCGTACGCGCTGGCCGCAGACGCAACTCGATGCCTCCGAGGAGCTCCACGTCCCGCTCGGCGCGGCGACCGCCGAGGACGTCCTCGCCGACTGCAGAGCATTCGGCGTCGTCGTGCGAGCATCCCGCGTCAGGCGCGACGACCTCGAGCAACGATTCCTGGAGCTGATCGAGCGACCCGCACGGGTCGCGGAGCCCAACTCATGACCGATTCGACATACCCGTCGCTCGCCACAGCGACGCGCGACGAGACCTCTCGTGCGCGCGCCTCGAAGCCCTGGCCGGCACTGCCCGTCATCGCCGGATCACTCGCGGCGCACCTCGTCACCGCCGCGGTGGTGTATCGCGATCTCATCAGAAACCTCTATGAAATCTTCGACGAGCGCCCCCGGCTGCTCGTCCTCGAGCACGGTCTCGCCCGCCTGACGGCGCTCATCGCGTTCCTCCCGCCCGTGGCGCCGAGCCTTCTGCTGGTCGGCGTCACCGTATGGGTCGGCGCAGCGCGGCGGGAGTGCGCGGTCGCGCGGTGGCTGTCGCTCGCGGCGGTCCTGCTGGCTGCCGATGGCGCGCTTCGCGCGCTCGGCGTCGCCATCGCGCCCGCAGTGGGAACGCCCGGAGAGCTCTTCGATCTTCCCGTGCGCTTCTCTCCCGGGCCACGGCTCGCCGTCGATCTCCTCGGCGCGCACCCGAGCGCAGCGGTGATGTACTGGCTGGTCGCGTGCTCGTTCGCCGCGCTCGCGAGCGTCTACTGCGCGGGGCGCGCGCTGCACGCGGCGGAGGAGAGCGCGCTGGAGCCGGTCGAGCGGCGCCGGCGCCGGCGCAGCGGCGATCCCATCGGACGGCTGCAGGCGCTCGTCGTCGCGACGGGCGGCTACGTCGCGATCGTGTGGGCGGGACAGCTCGCGCTCCCGCCACTGATGCAGATGCTGCTGCGAGTCTTTGGGTGACGCCGAAAGCGGGGGACGTGCGTGCGCCGGCGAGTTGATTCTCGTTTTCGCCGCGCCTAGCTTCCGCGCCACACGCGGCGCCGCCGCCCCCACCCGAAGAGTCGCGCATGCCGTCCGACTTCCGCCTGTACAACACACTCACCCGTCAGGTCGAGCCCTTCGCCCCGGCCGACGGCGCGTGCGTGCGCATGTACACCTGCGGGCCGACGGTCTACAACCCGGCGCACCTCGGAAATTTCCGCACCTTCCTCTTCGAGGATCTGCTGCGCCGCGCGCTGCGGCTGCGCGGGTGGTCCGTCAATCAGGTGATGAACCTGACGGATGTCGACGACAAGATCATCAAGCGGGCGAACGAGCGCGGGCTGACGATCACGCAGGTCACCAACCCGGTGATCGAGATCTTCCATCGCGACCGCGAGTATCTCCGGATCGAGCGCGCCGAAGCGTATCCGCGCGCGACCGAGTTCATCCCGCAGATGATCACGCTCGTGCAGACGCTGGTCGACCGCGGGGTCGCGTATCAGGCGGAGGACGGCAGCGTCTACTTCGCGATCGACCGCTTCCCGCAGTACGGACGCCTCTCGCGACTCGACACGCGCGAGGTGAAGTCGGGAGCGCGCGTCTCGCAGGACGAGTACTCGAAGGAGAACGCGCAGGATTTCGCGCTCTGGAAGGCGGCGAAGGAGGAAGACGAGGCGACCGGCGCGGCCTGGGATTCTCCATGGGGTCGCGGGCGCCCGGGGTGGCACCTCGAATGCTCGGCGATGGCGATGTCGCTGCTCGGCGAGACGCTGGACCTGCACTGCGGCGGGATCGACCTCGTCTTCCCGCACCACGAGGACGAGATCGCCCAATCGGAGGGCGCGACGGGGAAGCCGTTCAGCCACTTCTGGTGCCACGGTGCCTTCCTGCTGACGGACGGGACGAAGATGGCGAAGCGGCTCGGCAACGTGCACACCGTCGCCGACCTGCGGGAGAACAAGGTGTCGGCCGCCGCGGTGCGCCACTTCGTCTACAGCACCCACTACCGGCAGGAGCTCAACCTCTCGGCGGACGCGCTGGAGGGTGCGCTCAACGCGGTGCGCCGGATCGGGACTTTCGCCCGTCGCCTCGAGGAGGCGAAGGGGGGCACTCCCGCGCTCGCCGAGGCGGCGCGCACCCTCGTCGACTCGGCGCGCGCGGCGCTGTTCGACGACCTCAATGCGCCCGAGGCGCTGGCCGCGCTGCATACCTTCATCGGGGCCGCGAACGCCGAGCTCGATCGCGGGGGAACGGACGGGGCCGCGCTGAAGGAGGCGCGGCGGGCCTTCGCGCTGGTGGACGGCGTGCTCGACGTCGTGCCCGAGGAGGTCGCCGTCGACGCCGACCTCGCGGCGTGGGTCGAGGGACTGCTCGCCGAGCGGAAGGCGGCGCGCGCGCGGCGGGATTTCTCGGCGGCCGACGCGATCCGGAAGCAGCTGGAGGAGGCTGGGATCGTGGTCGAGGACCTGCCCACCGGGACGCGCTGGACGAAGCTGCGCTAGCCGCCCGGCGCGAGCGGCCTAAGTGCGCGCGGGTGCGTTGCTTGACACCCCTCTCCGGGCTGCTTATTCTACGTGTCTCGCGCAAAAATGCGCCGAGCTGCTGACGTAGCTCAATTGGCAGAGCACCTGATTTGTAATCAGGCGGTTGCGAGTTCGATTCTCGCCGTCAGCTCTGAGGGCCGCGGGTGGTTCGGTGACGTCGGCGCGAGCGTTGGGTGGGGTACCCAAGTGGCCAACGGGATCAGACTGTAAATCTGACGGCGCAAGCCTTCGAAGGTTCGAATCCTTCCCCCACCATCGTCGCAGCGGCGGTGGATAGATCGCAGGGCGAGCTCGCGGGAGTAGCTCAGTTGGTAGAGCGCAAGCCTTCCAAGCTTGATGTCGCGGGTTCGAGCCCCGTCTCCCGCTCTGAAGGACGGAGGTAGGACGCTGGTGCGGGGCCCCGGGTCACCGGGTGAAAGTCGAGGGACGTTCGCTCACGTAGCTCAGTTGGTAGAGCACACCCTTGGTAAGGGTGAGGTCACCGGTTCAATCCCGGTCGTGAGCTCTGCGGTCGTGGGAATCGTTAGGCACCCTGATAGTCGAGATCGGAGAATATGGCGAAGGCGAAATTCGAGCGGACGAAGCCGCACGTGAACGTGGGGACGATCGGGCACGTGGACCACGGGAAGACGACGCTGACGGCGGCGATCACGACCATCCAGGCGAAGAAGGGGATGGCGCAGGCGACGGCCTACGACCAGATCGACAAGGCGCCCGAGGAGCGGGAGCGCGGGATCACGATCTCGACGGCCCACGTGGAGTACGAGTCCGACAAGCGCCACTACGCGCACGTCGACTGCCCGGGGCACGCGGATTATGTCAAGAACATGATCACCGGGGCCGCGCAGATGGATGGCGCCATCCTCGTGGTCTCGGCCGCCGATGGGCCGATGCCGCAGACCCGGGAGCACATCCTCCTCGCCCGCCAGGTGAATGTGCCCTACATCGTGGTCTTCATGAACAAGGTCGACATGGTCGACGACCCCGAGCTCCTGGACCTGGTCGAGCTCGAGGTCCGCGAGCTGCTCTCGGCCTACGAGTTCCCGGGCGACGAGACGCCGATCATCAAGGGCAGTGCCTTGAAGGCGCTCGAGTCGGGGGACCCGAACAGTGAGTGGGGGAAGAAGATCGGCGAGCTGATGGACGCGCTCGACTCGTACATCCCGGAGCCGAAGCGGGAGATCGACAAGCCGTTCCTGATGCCCGTCGAGGACGTCTTTACGATCAGCGGACGCGGAACCGTGGTCACCGGCCGGGTCGAGCGCGGTATCATTAAAGTCGGCGAGGAGATCGAAATCGTCGGATTCAAGGCGACCCAGAAGACGGTTGCGACCGGTGTCGAGATGTTTCGCAAACTGCTCGACGAAGGCCAGGCCGGCGATAACATCGGCGTACTGCTCCGGGGGACCAAGCGAGAGGAAGTGGAAC